>NVWF01000025.1 GCA_002746155.1 Gammaproteobacteria bacterium
ACGTTGAAAAAATGATTAACTAAAATGCTAATTACCTTCCAACTACTATCTCTGCAAGTGCCCACACAGATTACTTTATTCAATTGTTAAAGAGCATGGCTAACGACGCTTGTTCGTTCAGCCGAGGCGCGCATTCTACGCACTTTCAAAAAAGAGTCAACAGTTAATTTCAACTTTCTTTTGATTCTTTTCAAACGAGCTATGTCGTTCGAACTGGAGCGCATTATAGAGAGATAATTTGATAGTGCAAGGGGTAATTTGAATTAATTTTAAAAGCTTGATATTCATCACTTTTTTGGCTGAAAACTGTACTGATGTTTCGTTTTTTGTACAGTTTGATGGGAAGGTAAACTGTTATGGATTTATGTTGGTTATATAGGTGCTTCGTAGGGGGTGCTAAATCATAGAGTAATTCATGGACGCCTTCGGCTGACTGTCCAAGAATTACTCTATGATTCAGCACCCAGATAAGGAGATTTAACTAATAGACAAACTCATTGTAATAATCAAAGACAAGTTAGAATTAATACATTACCAAGGCGATTGAGTTGCAAGCTAGTTTTAGGACAGTCAGCCGAAGGCGTCCAAAAACTAGCTTGCAACTTAATCGCCACTACGAAGTGCGTTTAAGTTTCCGCTTATCATTAAAATCCCTCCAGCCAAGTAGCACCACAAGAATTACAATATAGATAACAGGCTCCGTCAAATCCAATTTAACTTGCCAAGTAAAATGCCAAACAGAGAGAATCCCGATAGGGTATACAAGCTTATGAAGTTTCTTCCAAGATTTTCCCAGGCGACGAATCATAGCTTTGGTTGATGTCATGGCAAGAGGTATTAACATTAACCAACTGATAAAGCCTATAGTGATATAGGGACGTTTAATGATTTCAGTAAACAGTACAGTCCAATCAAAGTCGAGAATAAATTGAATGAATATCCAGAAATGAGCTGTGGCGTAAAAAAATACTAACAAACCTGTCATGCGACGAACTGTAATTAACAGTGGCCATTTAAGCCAATTAGAGACCGGTGTTATTGCTAGTGTAGTCATCAGAGAGTTTAAGGCCCATAAGCCCGTAGTATGTAATAGTGTATTATGTGGATCAGGACCTAAGTCTTCCGTAATTATTCCTATTATCAAGTCAAGTGCACCTGAAAACAGCACAAGGAATATTAAAGGCTTAATGCCAAATCTAACGAAAGGTCGAGACCTTCGAAGCCTAGTTAAAAAACTCACCTTAGAAATATCGTTTCAGATCCATGCCACTGTAAAGACTAGCTACCTGATCTGCGTAACCATTGAAGGGCAAGGTTTGAATTCTTTTGATTCCTGATAATGAACTGTTGGTTAAACGTCTCTCATGGGCCTGACTCCAGCGTGGATGGGCTACCGCAGGATTAACATTAGCGTAGAAACCGTACTCTCTTTTGGCTGCTCGTTGCCAGCTATTAAGCGGTTCTTTTTCAGTAAAATGTATTTTAACGATTGATTTGATGCCTTTAAACCCGTACTTCCATGGAACTATTAACCGCAGAGGAGCTCCATTTTGAGCTGGAATCTCTTTGCCATACATGCCCACGACCATAAAAGCCAAGGGATTCATGGCTTCATCAATCCTTAAACCCTCAACATAAGGCCACTGAAGAGAGGTGTAACCAAAGGTACCTCTTTTTTGTCCGGGGAACTGGGATGTATCATGTAAGGTAGTGAATTGAACATAGTTAGCTTTTGAGTTAGGTTTAAATTGTTTAATCAAATCTGCTAGTGAAAAGCCAATCCAAGGTATAACCATGGACCAACCTTCTACACAGCGCATTCTATAGATACGCTCCTGCAAAGAATGTTTTGATAGAATATCTTCAATATTAAAATTACCAGTGATATCAGCCTCGCCTGAAATTTCTATAGACCAAGGAGATGCTTGAAAATTATTGGAAAGCTTTGCAGGGTCTTTTTTATCTAATCCGAACTCATAGAAATTATTATAACTATCTGTCACTGACTCAACTGTTTGTGATTCTAGGGTTGAGAGTCCATGATTTTTTGAGAATTGAAGTGATTTAAGAGGTGGTCTTTCTTTCTTCTTGCCGAATAAGCGATCGAGTAGATCTGCCTGAACTGGTGCAGAAAACATCGTTGAACCAACTAGGCCTAGCTTTAGCATACGGGTAACCAGTTCACGCCTATTAATATAGGAAGATTCAGAGGTTAATTCGCTGCTTTTAATCCCGCCGCCTGTTTTGTCAGTAGATTTTTTTATTAACTTTCTTATTAACATAAGGCCTCCAAATCAATTTATTTAAACATTCTAATGATTAGAGGCTATTTAAATAAAATTATTACAGCTTGTCGGATTTTTCTTTTCTTCGTTCAGCCTTGATTTTTTGGAGCCTACGAATAGTCGTGATTGGTCCTGATATTAGATATAGACCAAAAGCTGGGAACAATACTAAAGGAGGATTGTAGGCCACCATAATGACAACTAATACCATTAACAGGACCGATACGAAGGGAACTTTACCTTTCCAATCCACCTCTTTAAAGCTGTGATATCGAAAATTACTCACCATTAATAATCCACAAGTAATTGTTACTAATGCTACTAATACTGAATATTCTGAGCCAACCCAATGCATTTCTTCACCAAACCAGACCAAGCCGATTACAACTCCAGCTGAGGCGGGAATAGGTAATCCTTGAAAATATTTTTTATCGATGGTCTCTGGCATGACATTAAAACGTGCAAGTCTTAAAGCACCACATACAACATAGACGAAAGCGGCAAGCCAGCCAAGTTTTCCTAGTTGAGCTAAAGCACCCCAGTTATAGGCAATCAAGGCTGGAGCAATACCAAATGAGACAATATCAGCAAGGGAGTCATATTCAGCACCAAAAGCACTGGTGGTATTAGTCATTCGGGCAACTCTGCCGTCAAAGCTATCCATGAGCATAGCAACAAATATAGCAAATCCTGCATCAGAAAAATTACCACTCATCGAAGCGACAATGCCGTAAAAGCCACAAAAAATGCCAAAAGTGGTAAAAAGGTTAGGCAAAAGATAAATACCTTTTTTACCTTTTGTTTTAGTGCTACTAGTCGTTGTCATCTATTTCTTTATCCATAAAATAATTACACAAGGGTTATTATCCTCGATAAATTGGTCAAGCGCAAAAGAACAGTCGTTTTATTTAATAACAATGTATGTCAATATACACCAATTATGCCGTAGCTTAAAATTCCTGAGAGGAAAATGAAAACTGTTAACTGCAAAAGAACAATTCTTGTAGGTCTCACAGAAGAAGGGAACAAGTTTAGACCAAGTGATTGGGCTGAACGAATGTGTGGCTCTCTCTGTACTTTTAGGAATCGCCGCATCTACTATTCACCCCTTTTACGACCAGCCATTAGAGATGGAGTGAAGTGTGTTATTGTGGACGAAGACTTGTTAATAAAAGAGCCTGGTGTACATCAACAAATTTTTAACTTTGCCAAGACAAATAAATTACAAATCATTTATGAAGAATAAATTTTGACCGGACTACCCAATAAGATCAATTAAAGCTATAGTGGTAGGCAGAAATACTCTAAGGAGATTGTATTATGAAATCATTGATCAAGTTAGTTATTGTTAGTCTTAGTTTAAGTGTATGCCTGAGCGCATTTTCTGCCAATACGATCTCAAAAGTGACGTATAAATGGACAGATGATAAGGGTATTGTTCAATACACTGAGCGACCACCAAAAAATCACGGTTATGAGAAAATAACCATTTCAGCTAGCGGTAGTGAAGAAATAACTAACGTGACACAAGAGGAAGCAACCGAGAAAGAAACTACAAACAATAGTACAGCTGATGATTATGCAAAGGCTAATCTACGTAATTGTGAAATCGCTAAACGTAATTTAAATGTATTAACAAATCTAGCTCGCATTAGAGTTTCTGATGAAAAGGGCGAAAACAGAATACTAAGCGATGAAGAAAAGAAAGCCCGTGAAGATGAAACTAGAAAAGAAATAAAAGTCTATTGTACTGAAACCCCTAAGACATAGAGAGCGTTCATAATTTTTTTCACACCATCAAAAAAGCCACTAATTATAAGTGGCTTTTTTGATGGTCAACTCCCGTCCTGAAATAAGTATCAACTAAGTACTAAATCACCATCCTTCCAATCTACCACAACCTTTTCTCCGGCATTAAAATCACCTGATAATATTGCATTGGCAAGAGGATTCTCAAGACGTTGTTGTAAAGCACGTTTTAAGGGTCTTGCGCCAAACACTGGGTCAAAACCTATTTCAGCTATGGCTGCTAAAGCTTCAGCTGTAACTTCCATAGTAATATCACGTTCTCTTAGACGGTTATAAATTTGCTTAATTTGAATTTTAGCAATACCCATGATTTGCTCTTTATTAAGAGGGTGAAAAACCACCATCTCATCGATACGATTAATAAATTCCGGCCTGAAGTTTAGGCCAACTATTTCTGAGATAGCCTGCTTCATTTTCAAATACTGCTCGCTGGTATCACCCGATGAGCTATCAGCATACACGCCCTGAATAACATCCGAACYAAGATTCGAGGTCATAATAATAACGGTATTTCGAAWATCCACTGTGCGCCCTTGACCATCGGTGAGTCGACCGTCATCAAGCACCTGAAGTAGTATATTGAATACATCAGAATGCGCCTTTTCAATTTCATCCAATAATATGACCGAATAAGGTTTCCTTCGAACTAACTCTGTCAGATATCCCCCCTCTTCATAACCAACATAACCGGGTGGAGCGCCAATTAATCTTGCCACTGAATGTTTTTCCATAAACTCAGACATATCAATTCTGATTAATGCATCCTCAGTATCAAACAAGAACTTCGCTAAGGATTTAGTTAACTCTGTTTTTCCAACACCTGTTGGACCCAAGAATAGAAATGAACCATTTGGTTTTGAGGGGTCGGACAAGCCAGCTCTGGAACGTCTGATGGCGTTAGAAACAGCTRCTACCGCCTCTTCTTGTCCTATAACATCTTCATGTAAAGCTTCTTCCATCTTAAGTAGCTTTTCTCTTTCTCCACCTAACATCTTAGCCACAGGTATGCCTGTTGAACGAGCAAGCACTTCAGCTACCTCAACATCAGTAACCTTATTTCGAAGTAGCTTCATATCCTGCATGGCAAGTTCTGATGCAGCTTCTAACTCCTTCTCAAATTCAGGGATCCGTCCATATTGTAGTTCGGACATTCTAGTCAAGTCACCTGCCCTTCTTGCAGTTTCCAGATCAAGCCTCGCCCTCTCTAATTCAGTTTTAATAATTTGAGTACCTTGAAGAGCAGCCTTCTCAGCTGTCCAAATTTCATCTAGTTCAGCATACTTACTTTGCAAAACACTAATTTCACCCATAAGGTTTTCCAAGCGTTTAACCGAAGCGCTATCAGTTTCCTTTTTCAAAGCTTCATTTTCAATCTTTAACTGAATGAGTCGTCTCTCAAGTTTGTCCAACTCTTCTGGCTTAGAGTCTATTTCCATGCGAATACTACTAGCTGCCTCATCAATTAAATCTATGGCCTTATCAGGTAAAAAACGGTCACTGATATATCGATGGGACAAGGTTGCGGCGGCGACTATAGCTGGATCAGTAATTTCTACACCGTGATGAACTTCATAACGCTCCTTTAATCCGCGTAAAATAGCAATAGTATCCTCAACCGATGGTTCATCCACAAGAACCTTTTGAAAGCGTCTTTCAAGGGCGGCATCTTTTTCGACATATTTTCTGTATTCATCAAGAGTGGTAGCACCAACACAGTGTAACTCGCCTCTGGCTAAAGCCGGCTTTAACATGTTTCCTGCATCCATAGAGCCTTCGGCCTTTCCGGCTCCTACCATGGTATGTAGTTCATCAATAAACAGTATTATCTGCCCTTCTTGTTTGGATAAATCATTTAAAACGGCCTTCAATCTTTCTTCAAACTCACCTCTAAACTTAGCGCCAGCTATCAATGCGCCTAGATCAAGTGATAACACTCTTTTGTTTTTAAGCCCTTCTGGGACTTCTTCGTTAATAATTCGCTGGGCAAGTCCTTCAATGATCGCTGTCTTACCTACTCCTGGTTCACCAATTAAAACAGGATTATTTTTTGTGCGTCGCTGTAATACTTGGATGGTTCTTCTTATTTCACTATCACGACCTATTACAGGATCAAGTTTGCCCTGTTCAGCCCGCTCAGTTAAATCAATGNYATATTTTTCTAATGCCTGTCGTTGCTCTTCAGCATTGGCATCATTGACATTCTCGCCACCACGAATAGCATCAATCGCAGCAGAAACAACATCTTCTTTGGCACCTAAATCTCGCAGGATTTCTCCTAAGGCGCCCTTGTCTTCTATGGCCGCTAATACAAAAAGTTCACTGGCAATAAATTTATCTTTTCGTTTTTGAGCAAGCTTGTCACAACGATTAAGTAGACGTCCCATATCATTAGAAATATGGATATCGCCATCGCCACCTTCTACCTGAGATAGTTGATCTAATTTCTGGGAAACCCTTGTGCGGAGGATATTTAGATTAATTGCTGATTGATTCAATAATAAACCAATACTTCCGCCCTCTTGATTAAGGAGTGCATCCATTAAATGCAGTGGTTCTATAAATTGGTGATCTCGACCTATGGCTAACGACTGGGCATCAGCTATGGCAAGTTGAAATTTACTGGTAAGTTTGTCCATTCTCATGACTACTTTCCCCTTCTTTATTTATTAAAAGCTGCTTAAGATTTCCCTGACGGCAAAACCAAAAACTCTCAGTGCCTAGTATATAAGCACACCTATTTAATGGGGCTGTTTACTCAGTTTTCAATGGATGGGATCTTCCCAAGAAGCAAATCACCTAATTTCTTTTTGGCATCTTTTTGATCAAGATAATCAGGTGGTAAATGTTTGAAAACTTGCAACCTTACATGACCTCTTAAAAATAAAGGTATAAAGGAACTACCTTCTTTGCGTATGCCAGTTAATCGAGCTGGTATGATTTCTGAGTTGGTGAGCTTAGCTAGTTTTAATACCCCGGCTTTAATCGGCTTATGAACATCATTATCGGTATGAATTCCACCATGGGGAAAGATCACCACAGCTTCACCCTTATTTAATTCTCTGATGGTTTGCCTAAAGGCAACTTCTGGTTTACTCTTTCTCTCAACAGGAATACAACCGAGTAGACGAAACAATGAATGTAAAACAGGACGCTCATATTCTTCCTTAGCAATCATAAAACGTAGTGGCCTCTCACAGGCAGTTAACAACACCATGGGATCAAGTCCCGAAACGTGATTACAGACGATTAAAACATTACCAGATTCAGCAATGTTTAATTGATCGTATTTTAGTCGTTGAAAGCTTTTACAATAGATTCGCATCCAACCATCGATGCAATTAACCACTGGGTGTTTCCAATCGACTTTGTTTGCCTGGAATCCTTTGTGTACTGCATAAACGAATAAAATGATTATAATAGAAAATGTTATTAGTAATTCAGTCATAAGTTTTTCCGACTAGCTTCTCAACTCCGCCTCTGTCATCCATATTAAATTAGCCATGCGTCCAGTCTGTCCATCCCTGCGATAAGAAAAAAATCGCTCAGGGTCGCTTACAGTACAAAAATCACCACCTGAAATATTTGTTACCCCTGAAGTATACAGTCGTCTTTTTGCTAGTTGGTAAATATCTGCTAAAAAATGTTGTTGTGATATTGCTTGCCTAGTAAATTCAAAACATTGTTTGGCTTCTGCATCCTTATTACAAAAAGCTGACATAACCTCTTCACCAACTTCAAACTGGCATGGCCCTATGGCAGGTCCTAGCCATACGACTAATTGCTCGGGCCTAGTGGTCATTTGCTGGATAGTTTTCTCAATGATCCCATCCACGAGCCCTCTCCAACCAGCATGGGTTACAGCAACTTTTTGCTCATCAGGATGGTAAAAAAAAACGGGGAGACAATCGGCTGTTAGTACAACACAGGTTTGATTTTTTTCTTCGGTCCAAGCAGCATCTGCATCAATAATGTCCTCATTTGTCTGGGACGATAACTCAATAACCCTAGTACTATGGATCTGGTTAAGCCAATGAGGTTTTCCAGCTAAACATAAGGACTCGCCTAATAGAGAGCGATTACCCATAACATCACTTGAGATATCGCCCACATGACTCGCTAAATTAAACCCTTGATAACAACCTTGGCTAACGCCGCCTTTTCTTAGGCTTACATAGGCATGAACATGACGAGGCACTTTCCAATCCGGTGTAATAAATTCAACTTCATCCTGCATTTATTGACTTTCCTCGGAACTTAACACACTTAACAACTGAGCCATATCATCGGGCATATCAGCTTGCCAACTAATAGTTTGAAGCGTTTTAGGATGAATTAAGCCAAGTTCAGTAGCATGTAATGCCTGACGTTGAAAACTCCTTAAAGTGTTAATCAAATAATCACTGGCCTTGGGAGGTAGGCTTAATCTTCCACCATAAACCGGGTCGCCTACTAATGAATGTTTTAACCAAGCCAAATGTACTCTTATTTGATGGGTTCTGCCTGTTTCAAGCTTCACCTTTAAAAAGGTATAATTTTTAAATCGTTGTTGCACACGATAATGGGTAACAGCGTATTTTCCGCTTTTGACAACCGCCATTAGTTTGCGTTTAAGCGGATGTCGGGCAATAGGCTGATCAACCGTTCCACCTGCAGTGATTGCACCATTCGCAAGACATAAATATTGACGATTAACCTTACGCGACTGCAACTGCTTTACCAAATGACAATGAGCTTGTAAGGTTTTAGCCACCACCATTAAACCGGTAGTTTCCTTATCTAGGCGATGCACGATACCAGCTCTTGGTAGTTCTTCTAATTCAGGAAGATGGTGCAACAAGGCGTTGACCAGAGTCCCATCCCAATTACCAGCAGCAGGATGCACTACCATACCAGCCTGTTTATTGACCACTAGGATATCATCATCCTCATGGACGATATCAATGGAAATATCTTCAGCTTGCCAAACTATCTCAGGCTCAAGTTCTACCTCCAACACCACCTCTTCAAAGCCATATACTTTCTCACGGGGTTTCGTCACTATTTTGCCATCAAGTGTTAATTTTCCTTTTTTAATCCATTGCTGCAATCGTGATCGTGAATAGTCACTAAAGAGCTCTGCCACTGCTTGATCGAGGCGTTGTCCCCTTGCATTTTCTGCTATTTGAGCTTTTAGTGATAAATCTGTCATATTTCTTATCAAATTAATGTTATTCGGAACTATACGGTTTCTTCAGTGTCATGTAGAATTGTCATTCATTTTACACTGGATTGAAACCTTATCGTTATGCAGATGCCAAGAATTATTGTTATTTTGTTATTTACAAGCCTTGCGGCCTGTTCATCAGGACCTACAACTGACTATCAGACCTACCCTGAGCTTAATGCTAGGCAATTATATGATACAGCTTTAGCGTCAATGAAATCAGGTAATTATGGTTCTGCTATCCAACGATTAGAAGCTTTGGATTTGCGCTACCCCTTTGGTGCCTACTCTCAGCAATCTCAACTCGACTTAATTTTTGCTTATTATAAGCGCGGCGACGATGAGTCTGCCATTTCTACTGCTGACCGATATATACGACAAAACCCCCGTCATCCAAATGTTGATTATGCCTATTACATGAAGGGATTAGTTAACTTCAATAGTGAAATTGGATTTTTTCAGGAAGTATTTGCTACTAAGTTATCGGAAAGAGATGCCTCAAGCGCACGTCAGGCCTTTGAAAATTTTGCAGAGTTGATGCGACGATATCCTGAAAGTATCTATGCCCCTGATGCCAGACAAAGAATGATTTTTCTACGTAATCGCCTAGCAGATTATGAAATTCACGTGGCTCGTTACTATATGACCCGAGATGCTTTTCTTGCCGCTGCCAATAGAGCCAAGTACGTTGTAGAACATTATCCAAAAACACCAGCTGTTGCAGATGCATTAGATATTATGGTTTCAGCTTATGAAATACTTGAATTAGATACTTTGGCAAGCGATGCCAAGAAGGTTTTACAACACAATTATCCAAATTTTGAGAATTAAGCTCTTTTTATTAAGATCTTTTTATTAAGCTATCCTAAAAATGGAATGGATAGCTTAACTTAGCATAAAAATTAAATAGCTTGCTCGTCTTCTTCACCCGTTCGAATTCTTATTACCCTTTGTATATCAGAAACAAAAATCTTACCGTCACCAATTTTTCCCGTACGTGCTGTTTCGATGATGATATCAATGCAATGCTCACAAAGACTGTCTTCCACCACTAATTCAACCTTTACCTTGGGTAAGAAATCAACCATATATTCTGCACCTCGGTATAATTCGGTATGACCTTTTTGCCTGCCAAAACCTTTAACCTCAATTACCGTCATGCCATTGATCCCGATTTCAGAGAGGGCCTCCCTTACATCATCCAATTTAAATGGTTTAATTATGGCTTCAATTTTTTTCATGTAGAGTTCCCATCAAGATTGTTTAACTTAAGATGATTTAATTTAAGATTATTTTAACATTATATCTTAGATCTTTTGTTGACAATATTTAAATAGTTTTAAATATTAGCCACCACTAGTACAGATCAGAATAAACATGCTGTATCTTAGGTGATATTATTTACAAACAATAATTTAATTCTCTAAAAACCGAGTATATAAAATGTCTAAAAAGATCGACATGTCAACGGTAGAGTTTCAAGGGTATCTTTGGAAGGCGTTACAGGTTTTTAATGTATACCGATTAATTTTAGCAACCGTTTTAATCTTGATGCAGCAAACTGGAGTATCAACTAAAGTTCTCGGCTCTGTACACCCTTTTCTGTATTTATGGACAATATCGTTATACTTATTATTTGGTGTACTCGTTATTCTATTACTAGTCAAAAGAACACCAGGTTATAAAATTTCAGTCATTTTTCAAATTATTTTTGACATCCTGGCTGTTATTACCATGATCCATGCCTCAGGTGGGCTAAATAATGGTTTAGGTGTTTTACTTGCAGTTTCAGTTGGCACGTCCTGTTTATTTATAGGTAGCACTAGAGCCTTGGTGGTTCCGGCAATTGCAACCCTGGGGTTATTTGCCGAAGCCCTATTCGCTGGTGTTCATGATCAGCATCATCTTGACTTTAGTCAGCCAGCTTTACTTGGTGCTTCCTTTTTTATTATTTCGATTTTAAGTCTCACCCTTGCAAGACGTTTACACTATTCTGAAAAATTAACTATCGAAAGCCAAGCCCATTTAGCAAGTATGGAGGCAGTAAGCAATAACATCATCCAAACCATGACTGTGGGAGTTTTAATAATTGATGAAGATAACAATATTCGATTGATTAACGATGCAGCCTGGAAAAGCATCGGTATGCCCAAGCAGCCAACTGGACGCTCATTAAAACTCGTTTCGAAGGACTTATATAAACATCTATACCTGTGGCGTAAAAACCCATCAAACCCAGAGTCACAAATCATGAAGTTAGACACAAGTTTAAACTCACATGAATTACAGATACGTTTTCGACAAATGGGACAGAATGATCATAATCTAGTTCTTGTATTTCTTGAAGATACCTCACTGATAACACAAAAGGCTCAACAGCTAAAGCTATCATCTCTTGGACGCCTCACAGCAAGCATTGCCCATGAAATAAGGAACCCTCTAGGTGCGATCAGTCATGCAGCGCAACTATTACAAGAGTCCGATACCATTGATATTAATGACAAAAGTCTTTGCGACATGATTATAAAACATTCTAAACGAGTGAATCATATTATTGAAAATGTCATGAATTTATCTCAAAGAAGACCACCCCAGCAAGAAAAGATTAAGCTTCATGCATTTCTAAAAAATTATGTGGCCGAGTTATCCCAAGCCAGTGAAGAATCTCAAATTACCTTAGATGTAACACCTACAATCAGTCTTGTTCTATTTGATCGTAGCCAGTTTTTACAGGTGGTGTCTAATCTTTGTGACAATGGCTTGCGCTACAGTAAACTACATTCAGGTGAAGCTAAGTTGAATATTGTTGGAGGAATTGAAGACGACACTAACATTCAATATCTCGACATTATAGACTATGGACCTGGCGTTTCTGGCGCTGAAGCAGATAGTTTATTTGAACCATTTTATACAACATCTGATCAAGGTACTGGATTAGGACTTTATCTGGCGAGAGAAATCTGTGAAGCAAATGGAGCTCGCTTAAGTTATCTACCAATACCAGGTGGAATAGGCAGCTGTTTTAGAATAAAATTTCCCTTATCAACCGAACAAGTTCTCTAGGTTGAATTTAGCCGTCAACAGGACACAATCATGAAACAAGCAAAAGCATTAATCATTGATGATGAACCAGATATTTTGAAACTTCTGTCCATGACCCTTCAAAGGATGAATGTTGTCTGCAGCACTGCTGAAACTGTTGCTGAGGGTAAAGAACTCATCGATAATAATCACTTTGATCTATGTTTAACAGATATGAAACTACCTGATGGTGATGGCATGGAAATCGTTAACCATATCCAGGATGTTTCAACCAGAACACCCGTTGCGATAATCACAGCCCATGGAAATATGGAGCTGGGCATTGAAGCCATGAAACTTGGCGCATTTGACTTTGTTTCTAAACCTGTGGATCTTTCGAGACTTCGGGCTATGGTTTCTTCAGCACTTAGACAAAAAGAACACAGTAAGAGAAGTCCACAGAAAACAAACTACCGGTTAAATGGTTCTAGTCAGAAGATGGATACTCTGCGTTCTACTATTGAAAAATTAGCTAGAAGCCAAGCTCCCGTTTATATAGCAGGCGAGTCAGGCTCTGGTAAGGAGTTAGTTGCCCGATTAATCCATGAACAAGGTGGACGTTATACAGGGCCATTCGTTCCAGTAAACTGTGGAGCGATTCCTTCTGAGTTAATGGAGAGTGAATTCTTTGGCCATAAAAAAGGTAGCTTCACCGGTGCCGTTGGTGATAAAACGGGTTTATTTGCTGCTGCAGATGGAGGAACACTGTTTCTTGATGAGGTGGCCGATCTTCCCTTAGAAATGCAAGTGAAATTGCTTCGTGCGATACAAGAACGATCTATTCGCCCCGTTGGCTCAGAAAAAGAAATACCCGTTAATATCAGAATACTCAGTGCTACCCATCATGACTTGTCACAGCAAGTTAGAGAGGGCTCTTTTAGACAGGATCTATTTTATAGAATAAATGTCATAGAGTTAAAAGTTCCCCCTCTTAGAGACAGGGTTGAAGATATTCCAGAACTTGTTAAATCTTTACTTAAACGTATTTGTCATGATGGTGATATTCCGACTTTGAATGAAAAAACAATGAATTATTTGCAACAGTATCATTTCCCAGGAAATGTCAGAGAGCTTGAAAATATTTTAGAAAGAGCAATAACCTTATCAGATGGCGAAGAAATTAATATTATAGATTTACAGCTACCTGATCATACCGCTAGGGCTTTACATGGAAATGACACAGATATGGAGCCAAAGGCGTTTTCTAGGGGCAATAAACCCCTTGAGGACTTTTTGGATGATATTGAGCGTAAAGCCATAAGTGAAGCCTTAGAAGCTTGTCGCTGGAACAAAACTGCTGCTGCGAAAGAGTTAGGGATTACTTTTAGAGCGATGCGTTATAAGTTGAAAAAGTTAGGACTAGAGTAACCCTCCAAAAACTAGCCTACAGTCTAGTAAGTCAACTGACCCTTAAACCAGTAATAAACTCACCCTACTAAAACGACTTTCACCCTTGAGGAGATAATCAAAACAATCTAACCTTATCATTTTATGTAAAGCAAGGATGCTCAGATGATGTTCATGTCTCCATCGAAAGGTGTAACATTAATTGAATTAATAATAGTAACCAGTTTATTTTCTATAACGATTATGTTGGCTGCCCCGTCCTTAAGTTCTTTCAGTATTAAAAATCGAATCACTAGTCAAATGAATACCTTAGCTGGAGCCATCAGAATGGCAAGAGGTTCTGCCATCAGTTTAAACAGGGTTGTAACACTCTGTCGTTCCGATAATCAACTTCAGTGCCAAGGAAGATGGCAAGATGGGATGATTTTATTTGTTGATAACAATAAAGATCATGTTTTTAATGGTGATGATTACTATTTAACAAAATTTGAACAAATTCCCAATGGCGATACTATATTTTGGAGAGCTTTTCAAAATCGACAATATTTGCAAATGAGCCCTCGTGGTTTCACTCGTTATCAAAATGGTACTTTTACCTATTGCCCGAAAGAAGGTCTAAATTATGCTAGAGGAATAATTTTAAATGCTCAGGGTAGAGTTCGATTTACAAAAGATGAAGATCAAGACGGAATAGATGAAGGGGCCAATGGTAGGCCACTTCGATGTTAAAACGTTAATCTAACGAAGTTCAGCGGGTAAAACAAAGACAATACTTTCTGCAATTCCACTTGGCTCATCCAGCTCAATCCCGCCGAGCTCTTTCAACCTGCTAATAACATCCTTGATTAAAACCTCAGGAGCAGAAGCGCCTGCTGTAACACCAACTCGAGTGACGCCATCAAGCCAATGATCATTAATCTCTGTGGCATCATCAATTAAAAATGACCTGACATCAACAGTTTCAGCCAATTCTTTCAAGCGATTGGAATTTGATGAAGCGACAGAACCCACTACCAAAATCAACTGGCAGGTTTCAGCTAGATCTCGAACAGCATCCTGGCGATTTTGAGTGGCGTAACAAATATCTTCTTTCTTTGGGCTGGAAATTTGGGGCCACTTAGCCTGCATGGCCTTAACAATACTTTTAGTTTCATCCACAGATAGAGTAGTTTGAGTAACATAGAAAAGGCTAGATGCGTCTTTAACTTCTAAAGAATCAACGTCATCGATAGTTTCAATAAGATAGATCCCAGCCTCATCACAATCATACTGCCCTAGAGTTCCTTCAACTTCAGGATGACCCTTATGGCCTACCATGATGCATTCTTGTTTACGTCGAGCATAGCGGGCAACTTCAATGTGCACCTTTGTTACCAGTGGACAGGTTGCATCGAATATTTTAAAACCTCTCTCCTCAGCCTGAGCTCTAACAGCTTGAGAAACACCATGGGCACTGTAAATAAGTGTGCTGCCTCGAGGTACTTCATCTAGTTCTTCAATAAAGATTGCTCCCTTTTCCTTTAAGCCATCAACCACATATCGATTATGCACCACTTCATGTTTCACATAAATTGGAGCCCCATACATATCGAGAGCTCGATTGACAATTTCTATTGCACGATCAACACCGGCACAAAAACCACGGGGATTAGCGAGTAGAATTTCCATTTAAGAATCAGCCTTCATCTGGGTTAACAAAGCTATCAATGATAAGTAATAAAGCACCGATGCTAATAGCCATATCTGCTATGTTAAAAGAGGGCCAATGATAGCCAAAGGCGTGCCAATCAATAAAATCTATGACATAACCAAATACAACACGATCATAAAGATTTCCTAGTGCACCACCGAGAACGAACACCAAAGCAATAATTAATAACTTCTGTGAAGATTTAAGCCTAGTCAGCCAAAACAAAATTCCCAAACTTACTAAAGTGGTTATAATGCTTAAAAACCATCGCTGCCAGCCAGGTTGATCGCTAAGAAAGCCAAAAGCAGCACCAAGATTATGAATGTAGAAAAGGTTAAAAAAAGGTAAAATTTCAATCCTTTCATACAGGGTCATATTATCTACAATAAGCTGTTTTGTTATCTGATCAAGCACTAATATCAATAGACTTAAGGCTAACCACTTATAAACAGCTAAACCGCCGGCTTTATCATTTGTGCTCATGTAAACAACCTTTGTTCGCCTTCACCATCTACATTAAGAACACAACGTTCACAAATTTCTGGATGTTCAGAATGACTTCCCACATCTTCTATACGGTGCCAACAACGGGCGCACTTTTCATGTTCAGAGCGTTTGATACTTAATGCTAAGCCTTCAATTTCAGTTTCTATTGCCTCGGCAGGCATTTGCTCGATGGCTTTAATCCTAGCTTTTGAGGTAATGAGAGTGAAACGTAACTCTGACGCCAAAACACTTAGCTCAGCTGATAAGGTTTGATCAAGGTAGAGAGTAACTTCTGCTTCAAGCGAACCACCAAGCTCTCCCCTTCCTCGCATTTCTTCAACGACTTTATTAACAGCAACACGTATGTCTGATAACTTTTCCCAAGTTGCAACTTTTATAGGAGAATCTGCAGCAATTTCTGTTAGATCTTCATACCAAGTTTGAATAAAGATCGACTCACTTCGTTGCCCAGGCATAGCTTTCCAGATCTCATCAGAGGTAAAAACCAGAATAGGTGAAATCCAACGTACCATGGCTTCTAATATATGATACATGGCGCTTTGACATGATCGATGAGCGATAGAACCTTCCTTAGCTGTGTATTGTCGATCTTTAATCACATCAAGATAGAAACTGCCTAAGTCACCGGCACAAAAATTATGTACTTTTTGCACCACTTGTAAAAATTGATAGTTTTCATAATCAGCCTTCAACGCATTTTGAAGGGTTAAAGCCTGACTGATGGCATATTGATCGAAAGGTAGAAGCTGCTCATGGGGTAACAGATTTTTTTCTACATCAAAACCATTGAGGTTTGATAATAAGAATCTTGCGGTATTTCTGATACGCCTGTAGAGATCAGCTGTTCTTTTTAAAATCTCATCTGAGACAGCTATTTCACCTTGATAATCTGTCCCAGCTACCCACAAACGAAGTATATCCGCCCCAAGTGTTGAGGTAACCGTTTGGGGGGCCATCACATTGCCCTTGGATTTAGACATCTTTTCACCCTTGGCATCTACGGTAAAGCCATGGGTCAAAACAGCCTTATAGGGTGCTTGATTTTTAGCGGCTAGGGAGGTCAATAATGATGATTGGAACCAGCCACGATGTTGATCAGAACCTTCTAAATAAATATCTGCTGGACTGTATAGCTCATCTCGTTCATCACAGACACTTGCATGACTCACACCTGAATCGAACCACACATCCAAGGTATCACTTATCTTAATATAATTTTCAGCATCAACACTCCCTAGTAACTCTTCGCTATCGAGATCAAACCAAGCTTGTATACCAGACTGTTCTACTTTTTCAGCCACTTTTTGCATTAATTCATAGGTATCAGGATGTAGCTCACTGGTATCTTTATGGACAAACAAACTCATGGGAACTCCCCAAGTTCTTTGTCTTGATATACACCAATCTGGGCGATTGTTTATCATGGATTCAATACGAGCCTGGCCCCAATCTGGTACCCACTGAATCTTAGGGATAACTTCCATGGCAGAATCACGTAAGCCATTTTGGGTCATGCTAATAAACCACTGGGGAGTCGCTCTAAAGATAATAGGTGTCCTATGACGCCAACAATGAGGATAACTATGCTCATAGGGCTCATGACATAGCAATTGATTATGCTCAGTCAAGGTTTCAACTATATTATTATTGGCTTTAAATACAAATTGGCCAGCAAATATTTCTGTTCCCTCAACAAATACACCGTTAGCTCCAACAGGATTATCAACGGGTAAATCATAAAGTTTGCCCACGACAAAATCTTCCTGACCGTGGGCTGGTGCAGTATGAACACAACCGGTGCCTGACTCAGTGGTTACATGTTCACCAAGAATCACTGGAACTTGTCGTTTATAAAATGGATGCTGTAGCAATAAGTTTTCAAGAGCCTGACCTGTACAAGTTGCAAGAACTCTATGGGATGTTGATTTATATCTCTCTAGTGAAGATTCAAGCAGATCTTCAGCCAACACCAGTTGTCGCGTTTTCCTTTTCTCAAATTCGGCTTCCTCAAATTCGACTTCGACTAATACGTAGTTAAGTTCAGCGTGAACTGAAACCGCTTGATTAGCTGGAAGTGTCCAAGGAGTCGTGGTCCAAATCACAATGGCTGCAAAGGCAGAACCCTCGATATTCATAGCTTTAGCGAGGGCTATGGGATCAGCAAAATCAAAAGCCACATCGATAGCAGGAGAGGTTCTATCTTGATATTCTACCTCAGCTTCAGCCAAGGATGAAGCACAAGCCGTACACCAATGCACGGGTTTAAAACCCTTATGCATATGACCATTTTGGATGATTTTTGATAGTGTTCTGATGATGTTAGCTTCATAGGAGAAGTCCATGGTTTTATAGGGATTATCCCAAGTACCAAAAATGCCTAAGCGTTTAAAATCTTCTCTTTGCCCGTCTATTTGTTTTTCAGCATACTCACGGCACTTTTGGCGAAATTCCGCCACTGAAACCTTTACACCAGCCTTGCCGATTTTCTTTTCAACATTTAACTCAATAGGTAAACCATGGCAGTCCCAACCGGGCACATAGGGTGCATCAAAACCACTGAGGGTTTTGCTTCTTACCACCAGATCCTTTAATACTTTATTGACTGCATGACCAATATGAATACTGCCATTTGCATAGGGAGGCCCATCATGTAGGATAAATTTTTCAGCACCTTCCCTCGCTGCACGTATTTGTCCGTAAATATCAGCTGCTTGCCAATCATTGAGCATGGTTTGTTCACGATTCGCAAGATTTGCCTTCATGGCAAAACTTGTTTTAGGTAAATTAAGGGTACTTTTATAATCTGTCATGAGTTTTTATAATCTTCGCTAAGGTTAATGGTTAAAATGTTCTCGGGCACTTTGTGCATCTTTGTTAATTTGCCCTTTAAGTTGCTCAAAGTCACTAAATTTTTTCTCGTTACGAATAAACATCAAAAACTCCACCACAACTGCCCTGCCGTAGATATCCTGATTGAAGTCAAATAAATGCACTTCAAGCTGTTGTCTTGTGCCATCCACTGTGGGTCGTCGTCCAATATTTGCCACACCTTGATGCTCACTTTGAATCCCATTACCTTCATCCAAAATAAGCCTCACTGCGTAAACTCCACTCAAGGGACTTACACAGCGATGGAGATGAATATTCGCAGTGGGAAAACCAATAGTTCGCCCCCGTTTATCTCCGTGAAATACTTTGCCACTTATGGAATAGGGTCGAGCTAACAACTGCTTGGCAAGCTCCATCTTTCCTTCAGCAAGGGCATCCCTAACAGCAGTGCTACTAATTCGTTGGTCTTTCTCTGTCAGGGTATCAGTACTTTCAAGTTCAAACTGATGTTGTTTAGCGAGTCGCTGCAGTAATTGATAATTGCCCTTGCGCTTATTACCAAATCGAAAATCATCACCAACAATTAAATGCTCTATACCTAATTTTTTTAACAACAGATCGGTGACAAATTCTTCAGCAGACATGTTAGAAAATTGTCTGTTGAATTTAACGATGACTACCCGTTCAATATGTAAACGTTTAAATTGCACTAGTTTCTCATGTAAACGCGTTAATCTTGCTGGCGCTTGCTGTGCATTAAACAACTCTTCAGGATGAGGCTCAAAGATCATCACCGTGGCAGGCTGTTGGTAAATGGCAGCGCATTCAACCAGTCGTTTTAAGATTGCCTGGTGACCTCTATGGACTCCATCAAAGTTACCAATGGTGAGCACAGCCCCCCTATGGTAATCCTTTACATTGTGCAGACCTCTTACCAACTGCATCCGTTATTCCTACATTATTCGCAAGCTAAAAAGCATGTGATTATAACTGCTTGTTTGCTAGTGGCAAAGCTGAAATAGACGATAAATGCACACAAATTGAAATCCTTAGTCGACTTATTGCAGATCGACTCAATTACACATGATGTTTAAGATGAGAAAGCCTAAGGCCAAGTACAAACAAACTGACTAAATAAGCGGTTATGGCAAGGGGAATGACGAGCGTGAGTTGCAGAACTCTTTCTCCAACAGTCCAAGCTTGCCAGACCTCAATGGGTTCTTGTAGAAACATTAATGTTGTGATCATCACTAAGCAGGCAATAAGCAATCTGCCTGTCCAAATCCACCATCCCGCTTCAGGTTTATAACTCTCATTCTTGCGTAGACCCCTGTAGAGCAAAATTGCGTTCAGCGCTGCGGCTATACTTGTGGCAAGGGCCAAACCAACATGTCCAAGGGGCTTATAAAGGGCTAAGTTAAGTACAATATTGGTAACCAGTGCAATAATACCTATGCGTACGGGTGTTTTCATATCCTGTCGACTGTAATAGCCTGATGCTAATATCTTGATTAACATGAAAAAAGTTAAACCAATACTATAAGCCATCAAACTTAAACTGCCCTTGTAGGCGTCTAAAGTATCAAAACTTCCATGTTGGAAAAGTGTCAACATGAGAGGTTCTGACAATAAAATTAATCCAATGGCTGAAGGTATACCCACCAAGACAACTAATCTCAGTGCCCAATCAATCATAGCTGAGAAGCCTTCGGTGGAAGCTTGGGCATGTTTTTGGGATAAATTAGGCAAGATAACCGTCGCTATGGCAATACCGATTACCCCAAGAGGAAACTCGAGTAATCGGTCTGAATAATATAACCAACTGATGGAACCTGTCATCAAAGAGGTGGCTATCATGGTATCAATCAAAAGATTGATTTGACTAACCGACACCCCAAATAAGGCTGGTACCATCAGTTTTAAAACACGTTTTACACCAGGATCACTCCAACCCCATACAGGTTTTGGTAATAAACCTTGCTTCCAAAGAAAGGGTAATTGCAAAAGTAGTTGAATTATACCCGCAATAAATATTCCCCAAGCCAGGGCAATTGTTGGTTGGTCGAGTAGAGGCGCTGCGATAATGGCCGCGCTGATCAAAGAAACATTTAATAAGACGGGTGTAAAGGCTGGGATGGCATAACTATCTACAGAATTTAACAAAGAACCAGCAAGTCCCGTTAAGGAAATAAATAAAATGTAGGGAAAAGTAATTTTCAGTAGGGTGTTAGCAAGATCAAACTTTTCAGGATCGCCAACAAAACCGAAACCAAACAATGAAACCACTCCAACGGAACCTAATACACCCACAGCAGTTACAATAAGCAGGATCACCGCCAGAGTTCCAGCTACCCTATCGATAAAATGTTTTAACTGTGCTGCCGTTCTATTTGTTTGATATTCCTTTAAAACGGGTACAAAGGCTTGTGAAAAAGCGCCTTCAGAAAAAAGCCTGCGCAGAAAATTAGGTATTTTTTGAGCAAATAAGAAAACATCAGCAGCAAGAGTAGCTCCTAAGAGATTTGCTATAACCACATCACGAACAAGACCAAGTACCCTAGAAAACAACGTCATGCTACTAACGATTGAACTTGATTTAAGTAGACTGACTGGTTGTTTTTTATTGTTATTATTTTTTTCAGATGTGTCAGCAGTATCTTGCTTAGCAGCTGTTTGTTTTTCGCTCATAAATGTTTATTCTGTAATTTAAATATCGTATTATTGTGCTGATTTCACTATTGTACCTGATATTTTGCAAAATCAGCATAGTCTAGGATAAAAAGCGTTGACAAGTAGCGTAAAAAGCGGCATATTCTCGCACCTAAATTTATGAGTATCACTTAATCAGGAGAATACCTTGGCTAATTCAGCTTCCGCACGAAAACGTGCTCGTCAAGCCGAGACAAGCAGAAGATCAAATGCAAGTCGTCGTTCAATGATGCGTACCTATATGAAGAAGGTTATTGCCGCTATTGAAGCCGGTGATAAGGAAAAGGCAACTGCAGCCTTCAACCTAGCAGCACCCATCATTGCTCGTTCAGTGACTCGAGGTCTTATTCACAAAAATAAGGCAGCTCGACATACATCTCGCTTGAATGCTCAAATTAAAGCCTTATAAGAAAACCTTATAAAAAGCTTTATTAAAAAGTCTTTATAAAAAAACCGGTCATTTGACCGGTTTTTTTATACATTAATAGAAGCCATTAAGTGTTAACCTTATCGTAAAAGTTATCGTAAAAATAATCGTGACAATTTAGTCAACTTCATTAACTTCTTTTTCAGCCTGAGCTTTTTCCCGTTCCAGCCTATTTAGTTCGTCTAGGTATTCCATGATGTCATTAGCTAGTTGTTGAGTACCCTTGCCACTAATGGAGGATATTTTTGCCACAGGCCCTTTCCAATCAAGAGCTTTTATAACGCTTTGAGCAATTTCATCCACCTGTTCATCATCAAGTAGATCGGTTTTGTTCAATACCAACCAACAATCTTTAGTCGCCAACTCTTCACCGTACTTTTCTACTTCTCGAATAATAGCTACGGCGTTTTCAGCAGGGTCGCTCATATCCATTGGCATGACATCAACAAGATGTAATAAAAGCCTTGTTCTCGATAGATGTTTAAGAAAGCGTGTTCCTAGCCCTGCACCGTCAGCAGCACCTTCAATTAGGCCTGGGACATCAGCAATAACAAAGCTACTACCACCCTCAATACCCACAACACCTAGATTTGGGATCATGGTAGTAAAGGGATAATCAGCAACTTTAGGTTTTGCAGAAGAAACCGAGCGTATAAATGTGGATTTACCTGCATTAGGCAGCCCTAGCAGCCCTACATCGGCAAGCACCCTTAGTTCTAACTTGAGGTGACGATATTCGCCTTCTGTGCCTTCAGTGGTCTGTCTGGGAGTTCTGTTAACGGAGCTTTTAAAGCGAACATTACCAAGACCATGAAATCCGCCTTGGGCAACCAGTAGCGTCATGCCTGGCTCAGTGAGTTCACCAATAAGCTCATCGGTTTCCAGATCAAAGGCACGAGTACCTAAGGGGACCTTAAGATACATATCATCGCCACCGGCACCTGTCTGGCACCTCATACGTCCCTTATCGCCTTGACGGGCTTTGTAAGTACGAATATATCTGAAATCCACAAGGGTATTAAGATCATTATCTGCCTTAAGAAAGATACTGCCGCCATTGCCTCCATCACCACCATCTGGACCACCACGGGGGACATATTTTTCACGACGAAAGCTAAGGCAGCCATTACCACCGTTGCCCGCTATTACTTTAATTCTGGTTTCATCGACAAAACGCATAGCACTCTAACCACTTACTCAGATAAATTGTATTTATTCTTAATATTATAACGTAAAAAAGCCCCGTCAATGACGAGGCTTCCTAAAATCTTTTATATCGAAACTAGCTTGCAGCTTGAATGGTGATATATTTACGATTCTTCTCGCCTTTAACTTCAAATTTTACATGACCATCAATGGTTGCGAAAATTGTGTGGTCTTTTCCTATTCCAGTGTTCACACCAGAATGAAAACGTGTACCACGTTGACGAACGATGATGCTGCCGGCTGTAACCAGTTCACCACCAAAGCATTTAACACCTAGTCGTTTGGCATTAGAATCACGACCGTTCTTAGTACTACCACCAGCTTTTTTGTGAGCCATTGTATTGCTCCCTTATTCTTTAAATTGAATGCTAAAGTTAGGCACTAATTGCAGTGATTTTAACTTCTGTATACCACTGTCTGTGGCCCATTTGTTTCATGTGATGCTTACGACGCTTGAATTTGATAATTTTAACTTTCTTACCGCGACCATGAGAAACAATTTCTGCACTGACTTTAGCGCCATCAACATAAGGCTTGCCAATTGAAATTTTTTCACCGTCTGCAACCATTAATATTTTATCAAAATCGATTGAAGCACCCGTTTCATTATTAATTTTTTCTAGCTTCAGCACTAGTCCTTCACTGACCCTATGCTGTTTTCCGCCACTTTGTATTACTGCGTACATGTCCTGAAATTCTCCACTTAAGATTTCGTCCAGGTTTAATAAAAGAACGAAAAACAATTTAACCCATTGGAAGGCGGCGCATTTTAAGGGATATAGGGGCTTCTGGCAAGTAATAATTCAGTCATTTTACAGATTAATTGCAATCAGGGCTAAACAATCAGTAGAATGACTCATCGCTCTATACCCATCATCATTCAAGATGGGTATAAAATTCATCATTTAACTTGACGAAAATACAACTTCACCATAGCATTCCAACCATAGTCTTTAAACTCTAGAACTTAGCCAAAGAAACAACAATCAAACAACAACGGTAAGGATTAATGGATTTTACTGAAATTAGTGAGCTGATATCTGAAGAAATGTCAGCAGTAGATAGTCTAGTCATGGATCGTCTTAGTTCTGACATAGCCCTAGTGAACCAATTAGGTTATTACATCATCAATAGTGGTGGAAAGCGCCTAAGACCTTTAATTTTACTACTCGTTGCAAAAGCATTGAGCTATAAAGGTTCTTGGCATGTGCATCTTGCAGCAGTGATTGAATTTATTCATACAGCCACTCTACTGCATGATGATGTTGTTGATGAATCGGATCTACGGCGAGGCAATGAAACCGCAAATGCGCTTTTTGGTAATGCAGCAAGTGTGCTAGTGGGCGACTACCTCTATTCAAGATCATTCCAAATGATGGTTGAAGTAAAGAACCTTCGTATCATGGAAGTACTATCTGATACGACCAATACCATAGCCGAAGGCGAAGTATTGCAATTAATGAATTGCAATAATCCTGATGTGGATATCCATGATTATCTTGATGTTATCCATCATAAAACAGCAACACTTTTTGAAGCGGCTGCTCGCTTAGCAGCCATCATCAATGAGTGCGATGATCAAACAGAGCAAGCCATGGCTGCTTTTGGACTACATTTAGGTAATGCTTTCCAGCTGGTTGATGATGCCTTGGACTATAGTTCTAGTGCCGAAGAACTAGGAAAAAACATTGGAGATGATTTAGCAGAGGGCAAGACTACCTTGCCATTAATCTTGGCTATGCAGTTAGGTAGTGCCAGTCAAAAAGAGATGATTAAAAAAGCGATTAAACAGGGTGGACTTGAGCAGCTAACGGAGATTTCAGAAACGATCAGGGAAACAGGCGCTCTGGATGAGACCTTTAAATATGCAGAAAGAGAAATTGATAAGGCTGAACTAGCCTTAGTAAAGTTGCCAGATTCTTCTTATAAGACTGCCCTGCTATCCTTAGCAAGACACTCTCTAAAACGAACATCTTAAACAAACCTCTTGAACTTAATCTATAACTCAAACAAAAAAGGGCTAGTTGATCCTTAAACTAGCGCTTTGCTCTATTCAGGTTTATTCAGATACTCGAGATCTAAAGGCTTTTGATAAGGCGGGAAAATTCTTTGCTAGTAGCTGAGCTGTTAGAGGATTATTATCATTATCGATGAAAGTTATGCTGACTCTTTCACCCAGTTTAGCCACTTTTATCGTGTATAGACCTTCTGGAATATCGAGAGTCTCGCCATCATCAGACCAAAAAGCTAAGGAGTCGAAAAAGCCCTCTGTGTCTTCCAACTTGAAAAAAAACAAGCCTTTGGAGCGATCTTGATCTTCAACAGATAAATTCAACAAGCGAAGGAAGACAGGCACACGGCCCCAAACATTTTCATAATCTGCTGATGAAACCAAAGCTGGGTCTCCATCTGTATTAGTAGCAAGACTAACTGTGATGCCACCAAGAGCCGATTGATTAACGAGTTGACGACTTCTATCAATATCTTCAACATATAAAAAACCTAAGATACTATTAAGAAATTCTGTTTCAAGACGACCTGGTTCAACAACATTACGCCATCTACCTGAATCTTTTACGAGCTCTTGGGCTTCAAGGAGTTTAATAGTAATTATTTTTTCCGAGGGCCGCATGGCCATATCCAATTGAATTTCATAACGCTGACGCCAGGCTGTTATATCACCTAGCCAAAAATCTTCATCTCGTTTGGTTATCCAATCAGTGACGATGGTACTAGTATCGAGATTCTTAGTTGAAACCTGTATTTTTTCTTCTTCAAGGTATCGTTCGAGGCTGTCCCATAACATTATCTCAGACATGGTAACATACACAGAAGCATTGATTGGTTCTCGATTTACACGTACTTTATTGCCCAGTGTCAATACCTGCATAGGCGCCATGACGTCTTTATCAACACCATAGATAATGCCATTTATCTCATAGATATCAGGTACAAAATAATTATCTGATTCATTACTCTGACCGACAGCTTCTGGCACTTCTAGGTCGTTTGATATCTCAGCTTGAGTGTAATCATACTGTTTGGTGTCAAAGAAACCTTCTTCTCCAACTAACCAACTACAACCACCTAACATTCCTAGTGAGACTAAAACTAGGGCTCTTAAAACAAATTTCAACGCTAACTCCTGAATAATATTAACTAAAAATTTCAAAACCATCATGGTATTGGGTCGATAAAGGCGCAATGGTAACCTTATTACATCTGGAATGCGACCTAGTTTGTTTAACAAATGTTTCACAGCTGTTAAAAAGAACCGTTATCTATGACCTTTATTTTCTCTAATCGTTCAAGACAACCTTTTAGAGACTAGATCATAGGCTTTGAACAATTATTTTTAACAATTCGTTTTCAAAGCGGCGTTTTCTAGGTGATAATAACCCTTACATTCAAAATTAAGATAATACAATGGAAAAATATCTCGTAGTTTCAGTACTTGGCGCCGATAAACCCGGTATTGCAAATGCCTTAACCACCATATCATCAGAAAATAGTTGCAACGTCGTTGATAGCCGAATGGCAGTCCTTGGTGGAGAGTTCGCAGTTATCATGATGATATCGGGTAGTTGGAGTTCAATTGCTAAATTTGAAAACTCTCTCAAGTCCATAGCAAAGAAGCTTGATCTTATCACCATGGTAAAGCCTACGGAGATGCCAACATATCGAAGTAATCTTATGCCCTATGGTATTCAGGTGGTCGCTCTAGATTCACCAGGTATTATTAAAGAAATATCAACTTTTTTTGCTTCTCAAGATATTAATATTGAAAACCTCCAGACAGACGCCTATAAAGCACCGCATACCGCTGCGCCTATGTTGGTTTTAAATATGACAGTAAATATTCCTGTGAATATGCACATTGCAGATTTAAGGGAGAAGTTCACGCTGTTTTGCGATGATTTAAATCTCGATGCCAGTATGGAACCTATGAAGGGTCACTTATAGTTTCACCATCAATCACACCATCAGACGTATTATCCTGCCAAGCGCTGATCACAGCCTTGACTAGAGTTGCTAGTGGAATTGCAAAGAAGATTCCCCAAAATCCCCAGATCCCACCGAACAATAATACAGCAGAAATAATAGCCACGGGATGAAGGTTAACAGCTTCTGAAAACAAAATAGGTACAAGGACATTTCCATCTAAAGCCTGAATAATGCCATGGGCTAAGAGTAGGTACCAAAGTTGTGCTTCAAATCCCCATTGAAAGTATCCAATCATGGCTATAGGAAGAGTCACAACAGCTGCACCGATATAGGGTATCAGAACTGAAAATCCAACAAGCACACTAAGCAGTAGCGCATAATCTAAACCCATAATGGCAAAAGCGATGTAAGTGGTAATACCAACAATCAAAATTTCAGCAACCTTACCTCGAACATAATTTCCAATTTGATCATTCACTTCAAGCCAGACACGGTCAACCATCTTTCGATCCTTGGGCAACCACTGAAAACACCAGTTAAGTATGATAGTTTTATCTTTCATCAAGAAGAAAACTAATAAGGGCACAAGAATCATATAGATTAGAAGTGCCATTAGGTTGATTAATGAACTATAGGATGCCGATACTATCACTTGACCAATACTACCTATATCTGAGGCGACCGAAGTAATAAGATCTTGAATTTGCTGCTCACTGATAAAATTAGGATACTCTTTTGGTAACTGTAGGAGCTTCTCTTGACCTTGTACTAGCATCTCAGGAACATCGTCTAATAATGAGCGTACTTGATTCCATATCAAGGGTATAAAGATAAAGATGGTGGTTAGTGACAAGGCTATAAATCCAGTAAAAACTGTAAAAACTGCAAGTCCTCTTGGACAGCCTTTGTTGTGTAGTGTTCCCACAACCCACTCTAAAAGATAAGCGAACACTATGGCAATAAATAAGGGGTTAAGTATGTCTCCTAGAATTAAAATGAGAGCAAATCCTACGACCAACAATACCACCAGTGCAACTGCCTGTGGACTTGAAAAGTTTTTTTGAAACCAACGAGTAAATATCCCCGTCATTAGCTAGCTCCTATAAAGCGCCATGCATTTAATAGTTAGTATTTTTACTAGTTTAACTAACAACCTCCAGTTAAACTAAGGTATAACTTGGTTACTGTTAAGTTCGTGAAGAAAATTACTGAACTTTTTACTTAATTTGTTATCAAGATAAAGAGAGTGTATCAGTCTCCAAGAATTTCTGCTCGATTTTATCCCATCTAGACAGGTAAAATGGATGTAGTTTGTAATTAATTATTTGTCAGGTGTTTTAAGCTTTTATATGCGTCCTTTTAGATTAATCATAGCCTTTATTTTATCTGCAATTTTCAGTGCTACTGCTGTAGCTACTGTTAAGGCATCGAGCAATACTCTTCCAGATATGGGTAGTAGTATTAATAAAGTACTACCCTTAAACCTAGAACAACAGTTGGGCGATTACTACATCAGAATACTTCGCCAGCAATTACCTATCATTGATGACCCTCAAGTTCGTAATTACATTAATGAACTAGGATTTAAATTAGTAGCTGCCAATGAGGATGCTAATAATCGTCAATTTTATTTCTTTGTGATCAATGATCCTTCCTTCAACGCCTTTGCCATGCCAGGTGGTTACATAGGTGTGCACAGTGGTCTAATTCACAATGCTGATACCGAGAGTGAGCTTGCGGGAGTCCTGGCTCATGAAATAGCCCATGTAACGCAACGACATTTAGCGAGAAGAATAGAACAACAGCAACAGCTCAATTTTCCTGCCATGCTAGCTATGCTTGGTTCAGTGTTGGTAATGATGAAAAATCCTGAGGCAGGGGTCGCTGCACTAACGGGCATTCAGGCTGGAGCAGCTCAGATAATAATTAACCATACTCGCTCCAATGAGTCGGAGGCAGATCGTATCGGTATAGCCTCACTCGTTAAGGCTGGATATAATCCTTCTGGCATGATTAGCTTTTTTGAAAAAATGCTGCAGTTAAGCCGCTACTCAGGAGAAAGGTTGGCCTTCTTATCAACTCACCCTCTCAGTCAGCAGAGAATTACCGAGGCAAGGGACAGAGCTAGGAATTTGCGAGGCTATGAAAAAAAGGATGAGAGTAAATTCCTTTTATTTAAACAAAGATTAGCGAGTTTTCTACCAAAGGATTTCAACCCCGTTAAACGAGCTTATGAGGATGAGCTTGCCAAATATACTTTTAAAAACCGCCCCCTAGCCACAGAATATGGATATGCACTAATACTAAATCATTTGTCTAGATTTAAAGAATCCAAAGCCATTCTTAATCGTCTACAGGATAAATATCCCGATAGTCTTTACATCATCCTTGCTAGGGCAGAAACAGAAATAGCCAGTAATAACCCAAAAGCTGCCATCGAAATACTGAATGAACTCTTCAGGTTAAATCCAGGTAACGATTCAATTACAATGATTTACGCACGGGCTTTAATTGAAGACAAGCAACTAAAGAAAGCCTTAGATATGCTTTATCTCCACCTACCTAATGTAGAGAGAGAACCTTCTATTTATGAAATCATCGCTGAAGCTCAATCTAAAGATGGGCTTTTTAAAGAAGTTCATGAGTCCACAGGTTTATATTTATATCATTCAGGTGACCTTCAAGGAGCACTTGCCCAATACAAAATGGCCATGAATGGACGCAGTAATGACCCTTATTTTAACTCTCGCTTACTGGCACGTATCAGGGAGGTTCAAAGAGAAATTTTAGAAGTTCATTAACTAATTACTTTTCTTTGCATTGGTGAAGGCAGCTAATAGAGATTCCAATGTTTGCGGACCGAGTAAAGGCCCAAATATTTTTCCCTCCGGAGATCGCAGATAGTTAGCTGGCAAGGCAGTTGGCATACCAATACCCAGATTTGGCTTGGGGATGGATGCCACTAGGGGATAAAGCATGTTGTATTTTTCAACTTGCTTCATCAAGACTATGGATTCAACACTATCGAAACTAACCGCTAAAATGGCGTATTCATCTGAATATTGTTGATAAAAATGGTTCAACTCAGGCACTTCTTCAATGCAGGGTTTACACCACTCTGCCCAATAATTGATTAATAACCATTTATCATTATAGTCCTTAAGCCTTCCTTCTCGACCATCCACATAATAAAAATCTGCAGGTTGAGAGCAGGCATTTAAAAATAAGCCTACAATTAGACCCATAATTGATAATTTTAGACTAGTATATTTAGTAACTTTTGTAATTTTTATATAATTTATTGGCTGCAACATTTGCTTTTTTTTCATTTTGATAGTTGTATTTATTGTGCTCAAGTATTACATTAAATGCAACTGTTTGAAGTTTATTTCTGTCAAGGACTTATATTAGACTATATGGATAATTTAGAACTAACATTTCCTTCTCCACATCCAGGAACTCATCTACTGGTTGAAACCCGTGGTGAAGCCTTTTCTGTTTGGCTAGAAGGCTTACCGTCAGGAAACATGCCTCGTTATGTGATTGAGGTGGCCGATGCTATAACTAACATCAATCGTACAGAAATTCCTGTTACTAATAGATTAGAACTTTTAAAGMTMWWKGWKMKWSYMTWTGWGAAAATAYMWAMWWWYWWTMRCSSRTWWWKGRMARRKRGTSCSSWTMRRRRWAWMSATSSYYCATCGGTAGAATTAAAAGAGCTTTATCGTTTAACGCGAGAAATGTCATTTGGTTATAAAATTGCTGTTTATGCCTTTTTAGTTAAAAAACCTCTTTTTGGTAAAAATAAAAATTTAGCCAATGCCATTAATATGTCTCTACATTATTTAGGATTAGTCTTGTTAGAGCATTATGAGCTTTATTCTCCGATTCCCATGCATATTTGGCGTGAAGTACACCAGCTTTATTTTTGTGCGGAAGAAAAAAACTTAAGCGAAATAGAAAATCCTATCCATTCATTAAAAAATTGTTTCTCTATTGTAGAAACTACCTATTTAAGGATTTGTTTAATATCTTTATCAAATCCCTATCACCTTAAACGCGGCGATCACTGGGAAGTCTTTATCTATTTATCCCACTGGACAACTCAATCTATTATTAGTGAAGATCCCGATGACTTTTCAGAAAAAAATTGCTTTGTTATTGACCTATCCGGTGATGATAAACCCAAATCAATCAAAGAATTAGCCAATAAGAACAATATTAATTATCGATTTCTGCTAACCAGGCAATTGACTATTAAACTTTGTCATCACCTAGATGAGATTAAGGTTTCTAATAAGAGTATTCAACTTTGCTTTAGTAAAAATGTCATTTCAAAAACCGCATTACTTCTACTAGATGATATGTTAGCCAGCTGGGAAAGTAAGCAGGAAAGGCAAGCACCTCGATACCCTAAAATTAACCGTATGGAAATTGTCTGGAGTCTCGCTAATATTCATAAGGTCATTAGTGCAAGTGATCCTATACAGGTAACTAAAACGGGTGAAGAATTAGAAGCGATTGCTGAATTAGTTGAACATAAATGGAATACCGTTAATAGCAGTGATGGTGGGATTTGTATTACACGACCCATGGAAAAAAATCGAGATATAGACGTGGGTTTATTGGTAGCAATTCGAAAAACTATTAGTGACGGGAGTTCGTTTGTTTGGTCCTTAGGCATTATCTGTTGGATAATCGGTGATGAACGTAATGGTTCGCAAGTGGGTATTCAATATCTAAAAGGTGAGATCCAAGCAGTCCAACTCCAAGCCCGTAAAGGTAATAAAATCGAAACCAGATTTCAACCTGCTCTATTGCTCTCAGGCGATAAAGTTAACGGTTTATCTACCCCTACTCTTCTCACTGAACCTGGTCTATATATTGAATCACGGCCAATGCTTTTGAAAATAGGCGAAGTAGAACAATTCATCCACTCAAGATTAAAAGTGCACAACTCAGGAACACTAGATCGCTTCTTTTATCAACTGGCTCATCAGCACCTTAATGAGGACAAGCAACAACCTAAAGCGAAGGCAAAAAAGACAAAAAAGGTTAAGGCCGATAAGTCTAAACCTAAAGAAGATGCTGTTGCCGAGGATACTGAAGTCATAGACCTTAGCGCCATGCCTCTTGCCCATGCTGAAGATTTTGATCATGACGTTGAAGAAGCTAAGAAAAAAGTGGTTACACTTGATGATATGATTGTCGCAAAGAACAAATAACTCCAATCTCAATAATTCATATAGGGATTTCAGAAGGCCTAATCTGTATTTATGCCTCTTACGCCTGATGGCTACCTAGACCATGACAAATTTCTGCACCGAGTAATATAATCATCCAAGAAAGGTAGATCCAGACTATAAATAAGGGTACGGCGGAAAGAGCTCCATAAATAATTTCCTGCAGAGGAAAGCTAGTGACATAAAGGGTGAACAGTTTTTTAACAATTTCAAATAATAATCCGGCAAAAACTGCACCAATAACAGCATGAGTAATTCTAACTCGAGTATTGGGGATAATTAAATAGAGCAGTACGAGCCCTGTGGTAGATAAGAACCAAGGCAAGACAATGGTTAAAAAATCCCCTAGTTGGCGACCTGTATCAGTTACCACTAATAGTGAGCTAAAATATGAACTTAGGGCGATACTTACTGCTAGAAAAAGAGGACCTAGGATTAAAACTAACCAGTAGCCAATAAAGGAAATAACCGTTTTGCGTTGGTTTTGTATACGCCAAATCTGATTAAAAGCTTTATCAATAGTACGTAATAATAAGATTACTGTGAGCACAAGACTAGAGAAACCGAGGGTTTGCATATCACTTGCCCGCTCCACAAAACCACTGATAGTATGTTGAATATCTTGACTGAAATCCGGTACAAAGTTGTTGAACACAAAAGCTTGAATACCTAACCCTAGATCTTTACCAAGGGGTAGTGATGCTAATAAGGTAAATGCAACCGCAAGTAAGGGAATCACAGCAAGCAAACTGGTTAAGGTTAAGGTTGAAGCAATATCCGAAAGCCTGTCATCTATCACACGGCCTTTTAGATAACGAATAAAGTTCACTAACCATTCCATCCAAGCTTTCATCATGTATAATCCTTTTTTTGATGTAACTATCCCTTACACAGCACAACACAGGAATTTTTTATGATCACAATATATCATAACCCCCGCTGTTCAAAATCTCGACAAACTCTACAACTATTAGAAGATAGATTATCGAAGGATGTAGAAATTGAGATAGTGGAATATTTAAAGTCATCGTTAACCGTCGAGCTGTTAAAGAAAATTACCAAGCTTCTCAATTGCAGTGTAAGAGATATTATCCGAACTTCAGAAGCTGACTTTAAAGATAATAACCTTATGGATGCCGCCCTTTCGGACGAAGAATTATTTGCAGCCATCGTAAAAATGCCTAAACTACTGCAAAGACCCATCGTACTTAATGGTGACAAGGCAGCTATTGGACGTCCTCCTGAAAGTGTTTTAGACATTTTATAATGACTAATACGACAAACATGCATCTTGCTACAGCGAGAGCTAAAAATTTAACCCTTGCGGGGTATTTTGGCCTTTTAATTCTGCTACCCCTTTGGATATGGTTTTTATCACCGCCGGAGTTATTATCAAAGCAGGCTACAACAATACTATGGTGGGGCCCGGCCTTATTTCCCCTAAGAGGAATTTTACTTAACAGACCTTTTACCTACGCCTGGTCCGGATTTTTAGCGGTGTTTTACATAAGCCAAGCCATTACTACTTTGATTACCAGTGATAGTGAACAGTATCTTGCACTATTTGAATTGATCCTAGCGAGTTGTTGGTTTGCTGGAGCTGCTATGTTTTCTCGTTGGCGAGGTGAAGAACTAGGATTGCAACTGCCGAAAAGAAAAAAAACCTAAACCTAGAACTAAACCTAGAACTAAACCTAGAACTAAACCAGAACTAATCCTATAACTTATTGCCATATTGGCGTAAAGAGTGATCACATAAAACCAGCGCAGCCATTGCTTCAACGATAGGGACTGCTCTTGGAAGGACACAAGGATCGTGTCGACCACGTACCTGATATTCAACCGTCTCTCCCTGTTTATTCACCGTCTGTTGTTTTTGCAACAGGGTGGCAACAGGTTTGAAAGCCACTCTAAAATTAATCGACATGCCGTTAGATATTCCTGCTTGAACACCACCTGAGTAATTACTGGTGGTTTTGATAACACCATCTTGCTGAATAAATTGGTCATTGTGCTCTGAACCTTTCATAAGCGTACCGGAGAAGCCTGAACCAAATTCAAAACCTTTACTGGCATTTATCGACAACATCGCATGGGCCAGTGACGCTTCAAGCTTATCATAAACAGGCTCTCCCAAACCTACAGGTACAAACTTTATACAACAAGCTACCACGCCTCCTAGGGTATTGCCCTGCTTGCGCACTTCTTCTATTCTGCTGATCATAGCCTCAGCAATATCAGGGTCTGGACAGCGAACAATATTGGCTTCAACTTGCTCTCTTGTTACCCGTTCAGGGTCTAGTTTACAAGTGATGTCCTGAACCGATTCCACCCAAGCAATAATTTCAATTTTATGACGCTGGAAAAGTACTTTTTCGGCCACAGCGCCAGCCGCTACAGAAGCAGCAGTCACTCTTGCTGATGACCGCCCTCCTCCTGCAACATCACGAATTCCATATTTTTGTTGATAGGTAAAGTCACCATGGCTTGGACGATATAGTTCAGCTATATTTGAGTAGTCTTTAGACTTTTGATCTTCATTTACCATGATTAAGCTAATGGCAGTACCGGTGGTTTTACCCTCCACAACGCCTGATACAATTTGCACAGTATCTGATTCTTTGCGCTGGGTTACAATTTTACTTTGACCCGGACGGCGTCTATCAAGTGCCGGTTGAATATCACCCACTGATAATTCCATTCCCGCCGGACAACCTTCAATCACAGCGCCCAACATGGGACCATGGGACTCTCCCCAATTAGTCACTTTAAATAGTTTGCCGATGCTATCACCTGACATGATTTAATAAACTCCTCTTGGTCTTTGTGTAAATAAATACTATCTTTAGGCTTGTTCTAAAGAGTAACCCAATTGCTCTAGATATTGCCAATAAGTTGGGAAGGATTTAGCCACCACCTGTTGATCTCGGATTTGGATATTATCCACCTTAAGTGCGAGTAAGCCTAGACTCATTGCCATTCGATGATCATCGTGGGTATCTAAAGTTGCTGCCCTAGGCTGTCCACCCGTTATCTCAAGAGTATCCTTAGAGGTAATAACCTTAATACCTGTTTTTCTAATCTCGGTGGCAGTATCTTCAATGCGATTTGATTCCTTAAACGCCAGATTAGCTATATTAGTTATCAAGGTGCTACCTTCAGCAAAACATGCCACAACCGCTAAGGTCTGAGCAACATCGGGCATATCGCCCATATCCACTGTGACCGCTTTTAATATCTCAGGCCCTTGGCAATGATAACCCTGTTCATCTTGCCATATTTTACAGCCCATGGATTCTAGTACCGTTGCAAACAAAGCTTCACCTTGCACGGAATTTTCAGGATGAAAATTACTGATACAAATATGTCCACCGGAAATAGCTGCTGCTGCAAGAAAATAGGAAGCTGATGAAGGATCAGACTCCACGTCATAATTAATACCGAGATACTTTTGATTACCTGGGATCTTGAAATATCTTAAACCATTGTTAACTTCAACATCTGCTTCAACATCATCTTTAACATCAGCACCAACTTCTACACCGAATTGCTTAAGCAGATCAAGAGTCATCTGCAGATAGGGTCTTGATACTGGTTCTGTGGTTAACTTAATTTCCAATCCTTGATCGAGCTTGCCAGCAATCATTAATAAGGCTGATATGTACTGACTACTAGTAGATCCTTGCATTTCAATAACACCACCATGAATAGGCCCAGCAACCTCCACAGGAAGCGTAGATGCAGGAGACTTGTTAGGTGAGGTAATGGTGACGCCTAAGCTTTCCAAGGCCCGAAATAACTCAGCCATGGGACGAGTGTTCATTTTGTCACTACCTGATAAAGCTATTTTATTATCAAACAAGGCTAAAAGCGGCGTAACAAACCTTGAAAAAGAACCACTATGAGAGGAATTAATGTTAAGGTTTTCCTCGACCTGATACCCATTGGCTGCTGACTTAAAACCATAACAATCCAATTGATCTCCCTGCCAAACAAATCTTGCACCAAGAGCAGACAATCCTTCTATAGAGGTATCAATATCTTCATTGTGAGGCATATTGTTCAAGCGAGTCCGAGATTCACTCAGAGCAGCCAAGATGAGCAGCCTGTTAGCAAGATATTTGCTACCAGGAAGAGTAATGGTTTTATCCAGCTTATCTTTACGCGAATAATTCAGTTTTATCACTTTTCTTAATCCTAAATATTTTATTTACTTAACAGATAGATTAATTCTAAAGGTTCAGGCATCTACTTAACTTTCAACAGGTCTCTGCAGCAGGGATGCTGCAGCGAAGCCCTACAGGGAAGTATTCACGGGCGTCCTGTGGAAAGTTAAGTAGATGACTGAGCCTATTACAACCACTAATCTTTACATAATATCAATAAAACCTATCGAGGGTTAATTAACAACCTGTAGCCAGTTTCATTTGACTACTAAAGTCTTTCAGTTGATCAAACAGCCTGCTATCATTTTTAAGTATCAATCGAGTTATTGCTGAACCCGAGATTACCCCTTTAAAGCCTAATGAAACAGCTTTTTTTACATGTTCAGGCTGAGAAATACCAAAACCTAATATGGGTGCAGGCGCATGATTATTGAGAAGCCTTCTAACCACAGCTTCGGGATATTCTACAGCCCGGTTATCACCCGTTACTCCTGGCCTGCTTACCACATAGGTGTAAGCGCCATTTTGATTACTTAGTAGCTCAAGAGTGGAATGGGAGGCGTTGGGCGGAGCAATAAATATCGCGTCAATTAAGTTTTTATCAGCAGCTACAATAAAAGGCTTGGACTCGATTAAAGGCACATCTGCTATGAGCACAGAGTCTACTCCAGCTTGGTAGCAATTTGCATAGAAGTTATCAAGGCCAGGATGAAAAACGAGGTTAGCGTAAGTTAATAATCCAAAAGGGATGTTTGGATGTTTTACGCGTAGTTGTTTTAAGGCGTCTAGACACTTACTGACTGTTGCACCATTTTCCAGCGCTACTCTTGCTGTTTCCTGAATCAGTACCCCGTCTGCTACGGGATCAGAGAAAGGAATTCCTAGCTCTAGGGCGTCAGCACCTGACTCAATTAAAAGTTCTATGAAATCTATGCTTGTGCGGATAGTTGGGTAGCCGATCATTATAAATGGTACCCAGGCGATTTCACTGCGCTGATTTAGCTCATCAAACATTACAGAGTATCGAGTAGATTTAGTTGTCATAATTATTCTCCTCTTTCCTTAAAGCTCTTTTCTTTAGAGAAAGAGCCGCCATGATAGTAGCCAAATCCTTATCACCTCGACCTGATAAATTAACAAGGATACAAAGCTTATCTTCAGATGCAGGATGGGCTTCTGCCACTTTTAAGGCATAGGCTAGAGCGTGGGATGATTCAAGCGCAGGAATTATGCCCTCTTTTCGAGTAAGTAAAAGACTAGCATCCACCGCTTCATCATCGGTTACAGCAAAATATTCGGCTCGTTTACTTTCTTGTAGTGCCACATGTTGGGGACCAACACCGGGATAATCTAGTCCCGCTGATATGGAATAAGACTCTTCTATCTGACCATCATCTGACTGGATGATTTTTGATAAGCAACCCTGAAAGATACCCTTTTGTCCTTTATTCATGGTGGCACCGTGTTCTTTTGTATCGAGACCTTTGCCAGCAGCTTCCACACCAATTAATGTCACCGAGTCATCATTTAAGAATGCTTGGAATAGACCAATGGCATTTGAACCACCGCCAATGCAAGCCATGGCGATATCAGGCAACCTACCCGCTTGCTGCTGGATTTGTGAGCGTGCTTCTTGACCGATTATTTGTTGAAACTGTCTCACCATATCTGGAAACGGCGCAGGACCTGCTACAGTGCCCAAGAGGTAGTGGGTTGTTTCATAGCTCGCAATCCAGTCTCTTAAGGCTTCATTGATGGCATCTTTTAAGGAGGATGAACCGGCAGTAACGGTGATCACTTTTGCTCCGAGTAACTCCATGCGCTGTACATTAGGTTGTTGGCGTATTACATCCTTCTCACCCATGTAGATCACCACCTCAAGATCAAGAAGCGCCCCCACCATGGCAGTTGCAACGCCGTGTTGACCGGCTCCCGTTTCTGCAATTATACGATGCTTACCCATACGTTTTGCTAACAGTGCCTGGGCTAACACTTGATTGGTTTTATGGGCACCACCATGTAACAAGTCTTCGCGTTTTAAATAAATATCAGCATTAAAATTACTAGCGATATTCCTGCAGAGGTAAAGAGGTGTAGGTCGACCAGCAAAGTCTCTCAGCAAATCATTCAGTGTTTGGTTAAACTCAGGGTCATTTAACGCTTTCACATATTCATTTTCTAATTGTTGTAGCACGGGCACGAGTATTTCAGCCACGAACATACCGCCGTATCCTGAAAAGTAGTGCTGGGCTGCTTTTATATCAATTGCAGGGGATGTTACTTCTTGTTGCTTCATTGGGTACCTCTGGAGGAGCGAGTTTTTGGTAGTAAAGCGTTAAATAAACCTGTCATCTTTTGTTGATCTTTAATACCAGGAGAAATTTCTATACCGGAACATATATCAAAGCCGGCTTGTTGATTTGTGGTTGAATTTTGTAATTGACTGATAGAATCAAGTGTCAAGCCGCCGGCTATTATTATTTGCCCATCACTCAATAAGGGTTGATAATTCAAACCATGATTTTTGCCACTTGATTTTTTTGGAAGATCAATTAATACTCGATCCACTCCTGATGAGATTAAATCAACTTTCATAACTTGCGCTTTTGCTATTGTTGGATATTGATTATCCACTTCAGAACAACAAATGGCTTTCCATACCTTACATTTTTCATCTAATTTTCGTCTTAACTGCTGTAACTGTTGAAGAGTTTCTGAGCCATGCAACTGGACAATACTTAAGTTAAGATCTTTTGCATATTCAATGATGAGTTCATTACTTTGATCCATAAACACACCAACCATTGGTAGAGGTTGCTTGTCACAAATTAACGCGGCTTGTTGTTTAGAAATACAACGAGATGATTTTTCAGTAAAAATAATGCCACCAAAACTTGCGCCTAAATCCCAGGCAAGCTCAGCATCTTCTCGTCTAGTCAATCCACAAACTTTGACTTCACCAAAGAGTAATTTTCTTAGTGCCTTAGGAATAGAATTAGACTGCATTAAACTACTACCAATTAAAAATCCATCAACAAAGGGAGCCAGTCGTTTTAAATGTTGATGCTCAGAAATCCCTGATTCGGATATCACTAGTCGGTCTTCAGGGATTAACTTTACCAACTTTTCTGTCATGGAAATATCTGTCTTCAAGGTATGAAGATTACGATTATTTATACCAATAATTTTAGTGGGTAGAGCTATAGCCCTCTCAACTTCCTGCTGACTATTGACCTCAGTAATAATATCAAGACCTAGATCTCTTGCCAGTTCATTACATTCTTTCCAAAACTCATCGGAGATCACCGATAACATAAGCAGTATAATATCAGCACCGGCCGCTCTTGCTGCATAAATTTGTGAGAGTTCAACAATGAAATCTTTACAAAGAATCGGTGAGGATACCGCTTGACGAACCTCGATCAAATCTTCCAATGATCCAGAGAAAAAATCAGGTTCAGTGAGTACAGAAATAGCCGAGCAAAAGTCTTGATAATGTATTGCTATGTGAGCAGGCTGATACTTGTCTGTCAAAACTCCCCTTGAGGGTGAGCTATGTTTACATTCAAGGATCAATCCACAAGCTGATGAGTGTAATGAATCCACCAGAGAACGTCTTGATGGTTGCAGATCATGATTAGCATAGTTTGGGGTTTTCTGCTTACTTTGTTCAAGTAAACGTAGTTGACGCTGTCGAATAATTTTACCGAGAATACTTTCTTTCAAGGTCAGGCTATCAGCGTTTAAATTTACCGAGCTTTGATACGTTTGCCCATGACTACCCATGGTAGAAGGCCTTTATTGATGCTACTCGATTTGCCACAGCACCATCTAAAAGTGCTTGTTTTGCTACATTAGTTGCAGCTTTAATTGAATCAAATTGACCACTTAACCATAATAAGGTTCCAGCATTAAGTGACACCATATCGGTCATGGCAGACGAACCTTTACCCGCTATGACATTTTGAAAAATAGTCAGGGGGTCATCTTCAGCACTTAACTGGATGGCTTCAAGAGGTTGGTAATCTAGGCCTGCATCTTGTGGCTTTATGATCATGTTTATTATTTTACCATCATCAACCATCACAGCGGTTGTATCACTATGCAGAGCGATTTCATCGAGTCCTGAACCACACACTACAAGTGCTCTCTTACAATCCAGTTTTAGCAATACCTCAGCAAGCGGCAGACAAAGTTCTTTTCTGTTCACTCCCATTAATTGCACAGGTGGAGCTGCAGGATTTGCCAAAGGACCTGCTAAATTAAAAATGGTACCCGTGGCTAACTGTTTTCTCACCGGTCCAACCTGCGCCATTAAGGGATGATATTTTGGAGCAAACAAAAAAGTATACTGATTTAAATCTAAGCAAGCCTTTGATTGTTCTGCACTGGCGTTGATATCAATACCCAAAGCTTCAATAATATCTGCAGAACCACTGCGAGAGGAAACGGAACGATTACCATGCTTAACCATATTTAAGCCACACTCAGCTGCTACAAAAGCACTTGCTGTTGAGACGTTGAATGTATTAAATCCATCTCCTCCGGTACCACAACAGTCAGCATAAATACCTTCAACAAGGGGAAAGGGTTCTGCAACTGCACGAATGGTTTTTACCAAACCTGCAACTTCATCTGCAGTCTCCCCTTTAATTTTTAGTGCCATTAAAATTGCAGAGATGACCACTGGATTCAAATCTCCTGCTAACATTTTTTCAAACAATTGTTGTGAGTCTGCTAGGGAAAGATGTTTTTTTTGATAAAGCTTTTCAATGATTGTTTGCACTTATACTTGCTCCTTTTCCATAAGACCTTCAGATTTGACAGGTTTAAATTTTCTAGCTTCAACCAATAGATTACTAATAATCTGTTGACCATGAATCGTCAGGATAGATTCAGGGTGAAATTGCAGTCCATAAAGGCCAAGTTTTTCACTGCTGACAGCCATGGCAATGCCATCACATTCAGCCGTTACTTCTAAGACTTCAGGAACTTGCTGAGCTGAGAGGGAATGATAACGAGCAACCTTCATGGGTGATTGTAATTCAGCAAATAAACCTTTTTGATTATGGCTAATTGATGAACTTTTACCATGGACCACCGAAGCATACTGTCCTATGTCCCCACCTAAACTGCTAATGATAACTTGATGACCTAAACAAATTCCGGCGATAACCACTTTACCCATTAAGCGCTCCACCAGTTCTAAGCAACAACCTGCAGATTCAGGGTTGCCCGGCCCTGGTGAGATTAAAATCATGTCGATTTTACCCTCGAGATAAAGATCTTCAATGACATCCACATCCACATAATTTTGATAGATGGTCAAATGGCACTCTTGTAGTTTTAACTCATCCACTAGGTTAAAGGTAAAGGAATCCTGATTATCAATCATCAGCACTTTTAGCTTGTCAGTTGTGTCCGTCATGACAAGTCACCTATTTGAGTTTGAGTCTGAGTTTGAATTTGAGTTTGAGTTAAATTAAAATCTTCAGCATATTGAATGGCTTTAATCACAGCCGCGGCTTTTAATTCGGTTTCTGTTAATTCATTTTCAGGTGTGGAGTCTGCAACAATCCCAGCACCAGCTGTAATGGTAGCTTGATTGTTTTTTACCAAAGCCGAACGTATTACAATGGCAGTATCCATATCACCAGCGCCATTGAAGTAACCCACAGCTCCGCCATAAGCACCTCTTCGTCTTTGTTCCAATTCTCGAATTAAGATCATGGCCTGTTTTTTTGGAGCACCTGTTAGCGTTCCCATATGAAAACAAGACTGACAAGCATGATAAATATCCAGGCCACTTCTTAGGGTTGCTGAAATTCTACTGACCATATGCATCACAGCTGAGTAACGATAAACAGACATTAACTCTTGCACTTTTCTACTACCGGTTTCAGCAATTCTTGCTAGATCGTTTCTCGCTAAATCAACTAACATTAAATGCTCAGCTAATTCTTTTTCATCAAGAATTAAATCGGCTTCAAGTCTTGCATCTAGTTCTGCATTTACCTCTCCACTGGCATATCTGCCTCTTTTACGGGTACCTGCTATGGGCATAATTGAAATGCTACGCTGTTCTTGTTGATAACGTAAACTTGACTCAGGCGACGCACCAAAAAGCGTGTACTCACCTAATTGTAAGTAAAATTGATAGGGACTTGGGTTTTGCTGTTTTAGAAATTGATAAGCTAATATCGTATCGCTGCAATTGAGAGTGAAATTTCTACTAATAACTGTTTGGAAAATTTGTCCCTTGGCAATAGCTTCTTTTACTTTTAACACATCATTCTTAAAATCACAGGCCTCTGGATAAACCTTTACAGCTTCACCAACTAGTCCTGCGGGACGGTAGTTTTTTAAGTCTGATATTGAAGCTGAGCTATTCTCAAGGAGTACTTCTTCTAGGGAATTAAGCCTGCCTCTAGCCTGACCAATTCGAAAATCTTCACCCTCTCCAGAAAATATAATTTCTCTGATCTCAATCCGATTTGAAGTTTGATCAATGATGATCTGACTATCTGCTAATAGGAAAATAAAATCTGGGAAATCTTCTTCTGCAAAATCCACTGGTGGTAGTAATTCAAGAGAATCAATAAAATCATATCCCACAACTCCCGCAACAAGTAGTTTTTCAGCATCTAACCTATTGCCTTTTGTAAGAATTGACAAGACCTGTCTTATGGCGTCTAGTGCAGTTGTTCTTTTTATCCTAATCGACTCTTCTTCAATAAGCCTATTATCAGGATAGCTAAGTAATATTTCTGCATCAGATAATTCAAAGGTGACAGAGTCCTCAATACATTTTGGCAGTTCAAGGGATAAAATATCCATTGCTGCCCGGCCATTATCGTTGAGTGGACTTATACTCACCTGAAAACCACGGGCTTCAATTTTAAGTGACTGATTCAACAACAGCATTGAGCGTTGAGTACCACTGGTCCCCTGCTCTGATGATTCAAGTAAAATCCGATAGTCTTTATGACTGTATTTCCTACAAGCTTCGAAAATAAGCATAGGCTCAACTTCTGCTTCTAGACTACGGCTTAACAATTTAAAAGTGTTTTGACTCATGCTGCTGTGCGACCTGCTGCTTTGATAAATGGATTGATTTGACGCATCAGATCGCGAAATTGTTGAGCTGATAGCTGTTGATGACTATCGGATAACGCTGTTACAGGGTCGGGATGCACTTCTACGATGATGCCATCAGCACCACAAGCAACTGCGGCCTTTGCCATGGGAATAATAAGCTCTCTAACACCTGTACCATGTGATGGATCTACTATTACTGGTAAGTGAGTCAAGGTTTTTAACAGAGCAACAGCATTAAGATCGAGGGTATTTCGTGTTGCTGTCTCAAAGGTTCTAATTCCTCTTTCACAGAGAACAACCTGTTCATTGCCAGCACTGGTTATGTATTCTGCTGCAAGTAGTAACTCTTCGATAGTAGAAGACATGCCTCTTTTTAACAAAACTGGGGTATTAGTTTCTCCAACTGCCTGGAGTAATCGATAGTTTTGCATGTTACGGGCTCCTATTTGAAGCATGGCAACCTTATCTTGCATAAACTCCACTTCAGATACGTCTGTTACTTCTGAAACAGTTCCTAATCCACTTTTTTCCCCTGCTTCCACAAGCAGAGGCATGCCTTCTCGACCTAGCCCTTGGAAACTATAAGGACTAGTGCGAGGCTTGAAGATCCCTCCTCGAAGCAAAGCACCACCGGTTGCTTTAATCTCCATGGAGATATCATTAATCTGTTCTTGACTTTCCACGGCGCAGGGCCCTGCAATAACAACAAATTTTTCACCGCCAAAAGTGGTCCCAGCAACTTGAACCTTAGTATCTTCAGGGTGCAGTTCTCTAGAAACTTTTTTATAAGGGCTTAAAATTGGTTTAATAGAATCTACTGCAGGATGACTCTCTAGGTTCAAGGATGCCAGAATTCGTTCATCACCAAGAGCGCCTAAAACTGTACGCTCATCACCAGGCATATACAGGGGTTGTAAGCCTTTATCTTCAATTTGTTTCATCAGTTGTTTTGCTGTCTCTTCCGAGCTGCCTGATTTTAATACGATGATCATTATATTTCTCCAACTTTAAAAGTTTTATTAATTATATGTTAAAAAAAACCGCTTCTTTAGGCGGGTTTTACAAGGATATTATTCTTCATTCAAGCTATCAGTGTAAGTTCCGCCTACTGAGAGGATGCCACCAGTAAAAGAAGCTATAGATGTTTGTTATAAGTTTTGAATATTTCATATTTACTCGGCTTCTCATTTTGTCTAGTCGTAAAATCTGGTCGTAAAATAGGGTTAAAAAAAAGCCCGCTAAGTGCGGGCTTTTTATAATTTGTTTTTTATGACAAATAGAAGTTCACCCCTGATGTTAATTCAGTAGCCACCAAAAATGTCTGTTGTTTAAGATTGTCATATTCATAAGTCAAACATTAACGTCAGTTTGCCGACCTGTCAACAGTGTTTCTTAAATAAATTGAATTAAACCTAAATTAAGGTGATTGATCATCAATAATCTCAATACTTTGCTTGCGCGTTAACTTTACTCTTCCAGATTTTACTAAGGCAGACCTTAGCAGGTATTCAATTTGAGCATTAACTGAACGGAGATCATCATCCGCCCAGATTTGCATAGCTTTCAAGACATCTTCATTTATTCTAAGTGGATAAGCTTTTTTTGCCATGATTTAATAGATACTGCCAGCATTAACGATCGGTTGTGCATTCTCATCACTGCAAAGAACAACTAATAAGTTACTCACCATAGCTGCTTTACGTTCTTCATCCAATTCCACTATTTCCCTTTTAGCTAATTGCTCAAGTGCAAGCTCCACCATGGACACGGCTCCTTCAACAATTTTAGAACGAGCTGCAATTATTGCTGATGCTTGTTGACGTTTAAGCATACTACTAGCAATTTCTGGTGCATAGGCTAGATGACTTATCCTAGCTTCAATAACGTTTACACCAGCTTTTTGTAAACGGTCTTGGACTTCTGTTTTCAAGGATTCTGATATCTTCTGTGGATGAGATCTTAATGAGATATCACCTTCATTATGTTGATCATAGGAATAACTCGTTGCCATATTTCTCAAGGCAGCTTCAGATTGAATGTTGACAAAATCTTCATAATCATCCACTTCAAAAATTGCTTCCGCTGTATCGATAACTTCCCAAACGATAACTGCTGCGATTTCAATGGGGCTACCGCTATTATCGTTTACTTTCAATTTACTGCTTTCAAAATTTCTGACCCTTAGAGAAACCCGCTTTTTACTATAAAAAGGATTTGCCCAACATAAACCAGCGTCTCTTACAGTACCTACATAATTGCCAAATAACTGCAATACTTTACCCACTTTAGGTTGCACCATAAAAAATCCAAACCAGTTAATAAATACGAGTAAGTTCAGCACTAATACAATAAAAAATTTAACAAACGCCATTGACATTAATGCCTTGATTGCTATCACAACTAACAACCCTTGGACAATAAATAATACACCAAGCATTAAAAATCCATTGATAGCTTTTTTAGTATTTTCTTGAATCATAATTTTCTCCAATATTTTATATAATACCTTAATGATATCATATTGATATCATTTTAACTATAAAATATTGCAATTAATTTCATAAATGGGTACGAAGTGACAAGTGGAAATATAGAAGGGTATATACCCGTGATCAATGAAGATACTTGATTTTTAGGTTTAAGAAGATCATGATTAATACATGCAGAAAATCACCCTATCAAATGAACAGCAAGTWAATTTAGAACACCTTCACGCCAACACACGTGATGGTCGAGTTCGTGATCGTATTAAAGC
>NVWF01000026.1 GCA_002746155.1 Gammaproteobacteria bacterium
AAAATATCGAAAATGGCCGATTTACTGCGAAAACTATATTTTATAATGGTACAGATAGCACTAAACTAGGGTACTTAAATTTCACCGAGAATTGCTGGCTTGATTGGCTATTTAATTGTGCTGAAGGGATATAAATCTTAACTGATGAAGCTGGTGGCTCAGATCAATCAAAGCCACCAGTTCTATTGAGGTTGTTTATTCAAGAGCTACTTTAAGTGCTTTGCCAAAAATTTCTCCATTTTTGTATAAAGCTCTATTCGGTTTTCCTCTTTTCTAAAACCATGACCCTCTTCTTTTTTCATGATCCATTCGTCATCATTCAATTCAATATCACGTTTTTCCAGTGCATCACGAAGATCGGTAGCATGCTGCTTAACTACGCGAGGATCTTTTGCACCGTGTACAATCATCAAGGGTGCCTTGATCTTGTCAACATGAAAAAGTGGTGACATACGGTTCATAAGTTCTTCATCTTCAGGATCGCCAATCTGAACTTTCATGAGTTCTTTTGCGGGTTCCCATGCCTTAGGCATTGAAGTAAACAATAATCCTACATCAGTAACACCAACATAGTTAATACCACATTTGTAGAGATCTGGTGTAAAGGTTAACCCAGCCATTGTTGCGTATCCACCATAACTCGCACCGTAGATACAGACCTTGTCTGGATCAGCTATACCTTCTTTAATGAGGTAATTCACAGCATCAGTGAGATCATGTTGCATCTCTGCACCCCATTTACCACCATATCCGGCTTTTTGAAACTTGAGACCATACCCTCCAGAGCCACGGAAATTTACTTGAACAGTTGCATAACCTCGACTTGCAAAAAACTGATGTTCAGGGTTAAAACCCCATCGATCACGAACACCAAATGGACCACCATGTGGATTTACTATCAAAGGCAAGTTTTTACCGTCTGAGTCCTTAGGGATTGTAATATAGCCACGAATAGTCAAACCATCTCGACTAACAAACTTTATAGGCTTCATTGGTGACATTAGTTTTGCATTGATAGAAGACATCACAGGCAGTAACCAGCGTAGTTTATTTGTCGTTCTGTCATACAAATAATATTCACCAGGATCTCTATCATTACCAACATGGACAATATTCATCATTTCATCTTCTGATTGGCTAGTGAAACTTACTTCTTTTCCATCAAAAGCTTTCGCTAAGCCATCTCTTAATTGCTTTTCCTGTTTATCAAAAATAACTTGTTGTGGATAATCATCAAAGTAAGTAACACCAAGAAGTTTGTTGCGCTTTCTAGAAAAAATCATGCCACCCATATCAACATCATCGCGACCATAAATCATATCCCCCAGCGTATCTTTTTCTGGATCATAGGTATAAATGGCTGATGTATCCCTGCCAATATTAGAAGAGACATAAAGGGTTTTATTGTCGAAATCGAAGCCTATTGGGTTTATAGATTCATCTGTTACATTAAATTCTCTGATAACACGGAAATCTTTTTCACCTTTATCTTTGTATAAGAATTTACTTTTCAGACCATTCAGTGAAACAGCTCCTCGCACATCACCATCATGATCAACAAGCCAACCTTGGACATCACCAGGATTTTTGGCAATAAGTTTCATATTTCTATTCTTATTACGCTTCAGGTTCCATCGACTATCAACTTTCAGCTTATAAAGATCAGGAGCAGTCACTTTTCTACCATTATACTGCACAATAATATGATCGGGGTCATTGACCAAGCTATTCACGACAGAAGCGCTTCGAACACCAAAAGCACCAAATTTAGCATCAACTAAAATCTTTACAATAGGCTTACCCTGTACATTAACTTTATAAAGAGAGAAGGCTTCACGACCACCACTGGTATCCATTGTATAAACAATACTATCGTCATTTGCCCAGAAGAAGCCACCCACATTAAATTTATCATAACCTGTTAGCGGCCGGACATTTTTAAGGTTTGCTGTTTCTAATAGAACAATATTTCGTCTCTTATTAACCGATGAAATTACTGCAAGGTATTTTCCGTTCGGAGACAGTTGAAGACTGGTAAAATCAGGGTTTTTAAAGAAGGCTTCTACGGGAATATCACTGGATTTAGCCATCAAATCTTGTGATAAAAATAGGATGAACAATGTAACTAAGAAAGTGTTTAATATCTTCATGAGCTGCAAACTCCTTAATATAGTCAGATGACTTTAAATTCTGAGAACCATTCTATTAATTTAGAGTGGTAGTTTCAACCTAAAACTATCGTTTACTAAGATCAAAAGTAACTAATTGTAAATTATAAGGCTTGGCATGCTTTCAAGTCTTATATCCGACATCTTGATATGAAACTGGTATAGTGCTTATTTTTATTAGTTAAACAACTGGAAATTATACATGACCACAAAAATTGACCTCAAAATCATGGCCTTTTTGTTGATAACCACATTTTTATTGACCGCTTGCGGAGGCGGGGGCGGAGGTGGAGATGGAGGTAGCAGGAATCAAGCACCAATAGTTTCTGTAAATAGCCCAGGCATAATTGAGGAACGAAGTCAGGTCCAACTCAGCATCAATACCAGTGATCCTGACGGCACGATTAGAAGTATTAGATGGGTGCAGAGTTCCGGACCTACTATTAATTTTACTGACGGAACAGATACCATTAACTTTATCGCTCCCGAAGTTTCTGTAGACACTGATTTTAGTTTTTCAATTTCTGTAACTGATAATATCGGAGCCATCACGAGTGTCGACTTGAATGGAACTATATTAAATGTAGAGCGAATAAATAATACACCAATAGCTACTGATACTACATTGATTGTCAATTTAAATACTTCTCTTGATTTCAGTTTACCAGGTACTGATCCCGACGGGGACGTGTTAATTTTTACTATTACAACGGATACTGAGAATGGTTTAATAACAGTCTTAGATGCTATAAATAATTTATATCGATATACACCGAATTTTAATAGTTTGGTGGATGATGAATTAACTTTTGAAGTATCAGATGGCGAACTATCTGCAACTGGTAAAGTTACTTTTGATTTGGTGAGTACTAAGATTTCAAGAGCATTACGAATAAGTGATGTTTACCCACCTCAAAATGGCAGTGAAAACCTTGGGATTGAACTATATAACGATACAGGAAAGAAAATTAATTTAGCAGATTTTTCAATTAAAACAGATTCAATGAATCTAACAACTTATTTGATTTCAGATACTTTAACTATAGCACTACCAGAAAAAACCATGGAGGTAGATAGCTATTTAGTGATCCAATACCAGTATGCATTTAACCATTGGAATTCAAATATTACTGGCTCGTGGCAAGTCGCAACTAAAGGAGATAACGTTGCTATATTGAGTAACACTAGTGGGGTAGAGCCTCGCCTTCATTTTGAAATAATCGAGGATGCTGACAACATCAGCTATAGTGTTCAATTGCCCGGTACAACTCAACTAGAGTTAACAGGTGTAGGTGTTGGAGGTCTCTCTGTATGGACATCTGCTAACACATCATCATCTAGCAATACTATTGCTAGGGTATTTGACCAACAGCGTTATATTGTGACAACAGCTGTAAATTCTGATGATGCCAGTTGTTCAGGTATTTGGTATCAAATTAAATTGTCAAAATACAAGTCTGGCACTTCAAAAGGGTGGATTTGCGGAAGTTATGCATTGCTTATAAACCCAGAAGGTACAGGTGATACAGATAAAGATAGTATGACAGATAAATTTGAAATACAAAATGGATTTGATCCGAATAACCCCTATGATGCAATTCTTGATACAGATGCTGATGGATTAATTAATCTCGGGGAATTTTTTGCCACTACTAACCCATTAATAAGCGATACAGACAAAGACGGTATGACTGATGGTTTCGAAATTATTAATGGCTTTGATCCTCTCGATACTAATGATTGTAATTCTTGGATGTGCGGTAGTAGTCAATAAGTGAATTCAGGATATACTTAAGGTTAGCCATGCAAAAAGATACCAATATAGAAGCCCAAGAATTACTTCAATTTGCGAAAAATTCAATTAATAATAAAGATTTTCAGAATGCTGAAAAATTCTGCCAACAATTGAGTTATCGTTTTCCGGAGTTGGCTGAAGGTTGGTATCTGACTTCATTTCTAGCAATGCAAACTAATAATCCTCAAGGCTCACTTGAAGCTATATCAAAAGCAATTGAACTTAAACCAACTTATTATCAATGGTCGATACATAAAATACATCTTCTGATGAATTTCGGTGAACAAGATAAAGCTTTGGAACTAGCAATTAACACCTCAAGGAAAGAGATTGATAATGCAAAATCACTCGAGGACTTGGCTTTATTGCTCAGTAAATTTCAGTACATAAAAGAAGCCAAGGAACTTTATCAAAAAGCTATTGTATTGAATCCTAAGTCTGACCATTTATATTTTAACCTTGCAGTAATGCAAAATTTTCTTGGCGAAATAGAAGCTGCAAATGTTAGTTGTGATGTAGCAATAAGTTTAAATAAATTTCATTACAACGCCTACTTCTTACGCTCATCTCTTACCACACAATCAGTGTCTAAAAATCATATCCCTGAATTAGAATCTTTACTCAATGCAAGAATTGCTAATCCTATAGGACAGGCTCAAATAAGTTTTTCCCTCGCGAAAGAATATGAAGACTGCAAAGATTATCCAACAAGCTTTAAAGTTAGAAAGTTAGGGTCTGAAGTTTACAGAAAACATATGAATTATGATTTTACATCAGATATTTCTTTTATTGAAAAAATCATTAGCACCTACGATAAGAAGACGCTCATTAAAGCGAGTAATGGGTTTGAAAATGATGAACCCATATTCATTCTCGGACTTCCACGCACTGGTTCTACATTAGTGGATAGAATTATTAGTGGGCACACTGATGTATTAAGTGCTGGCGAGCTGACTAATTTTACACATCAAATGATCGGGATGATGCAAGAAATATCATCTAACCCTAATCCATCTCGTACAGAAATGGTGACAATATCTAGTCAATTAGATTTCAATCAACTTGGCTCAAACTATATTAAAAGCACTAGGCCACAAACTGGTGGACAGTTACATTTTACTGACAAATTTCCTCAAAACTCACTGTATGCAGGCCTAATCCACATGGCATTACCCAATGCTAAAATCATTTTAGTTGAACGACATCCTCTTGATGTCTGCTATGCAATGTACAAACAGTTATTTACTGAAATTTATCAGTTTTCCTACGACCAAGATGAACTGGCTGAGTACTTCATTGCTCACCAAAAATTAATGGCACACTGGCAACAAACTATTCCTGACAGTATCCATGTTGTGCGCTACGAATCTCTCGTTTCAGATATTGAATCGGAAACTCGAACAGCATTGAAGTTTTGTAATCTAGATTGGCAAGTGCAGTGCCTCGAGTTTCAAAACAATCAACAAGTAACAATGACAGCCAGTTCAAGTCAGGTCAGGCAAAAGCTCTACAAAACATCCGTTGGAATGTGGCGTAATTATGAGAAAGAACTAGCTCCTCTCATCAGTCAACTTACTCGAGCTGGCATATTAGATAATTGGTCTACTGAACAGAAGGTCTAGTGAATATCCGATGCTGATTTTGCTCTTATCATTGGAGAGCGAATTTCCCAAAAGAACTGATGAGAATCATACTGTAAATATCTTGAATCGATGTTTGCCATACCGTCAGGATCATCAAACTTAAGATGACTCGCAGAATATTCATTAAGTGACTTTGTGCCTAGATTAGTTTTCTTTATTCTATTGTCCATAAAATAATTTTCAAAGTCATGATTAAGATCAAGCTGTAGCGGATAACTACAAGATTCATCAGGCATTGCTGCTTCATTGACCTTCAGCACAACATCAAAAGCTGAATCTCTTTCTATTCCATATTGCTCAAAAATAAAACGAGCAAACTCATCATAAAAACCTCTCCAACCACCAGGTATGAACTTATCAGTCTCAAAAAATTGAGCAACAAAGGCTAACTTTGGATAGGCAGAAGGATTGCTTTTAAACTGCACATTTAAAGTCCATAGGACATCGATAGCTTTTAATTGATGTTCCCACTGTAAGAACCTCAGTACATACCTAAGTAATGAGTAACCATCGGCAACTGTGTACAACTTGTACAAGGCTTTCATTTCATCAAGATCAGTTCTGGTATAGCTAAAAGTGGAAATCAGGAAATCATTTTCATCCGTTTCAATTTTATACTTCGCTATATAATCAGGATCTGCCATTGGGCTATTAGGTAATAGCTGAGTAGGATATGCTTTAACTGAAACATCAAAATCAAAATATCGCTGTAGATCATTCTTCAGGGCATCTGGTGTAATTCCTGGCAGTCCCAACATTAAGTCAGTTGATAAGGGTAAGTTCGATTCTCTAAAGATGCTACTTAGTTCATCATACTTATCTATTTTAATATTCTTGCGATTAATAACCTCTAAGGTTTTTTCATCCGTAGTCTGTATAGATATAACACCTTGACTAATTATTCCTCCTTTGGAAAATATCTTGATTATTTCCGCTAATCGCCATGTTGTATTTTTTGTATAATTAACCACAACTTCATTGGGATACTGATATTGCTCTCTCATTTTGATAATAAAAACCGATAGTTCAATATCTCGATCATATAAGCCAAAATTGGCATCAGCAATCCATAAAACCTGTATTTTGTTCTTTGCTATCCACTCAATTTCTTTTTTTACTCTCTCCAAATCATATTTGCGTATTTTTTGATTGGTCGCTGATCCCCAGTCACAAAATGTACAACCAAATGGACAACCTCTATTAGACTCGATAATTGCAGCTTCAACATTATTGCTATAATCATTAAAGTAACCACGGTTATATGGTGAAGGTATTGCGTCTGGTTCTTTTAGTCGTACTCTTTTATCAGTCGTTATAATGTAACTAGATAAGGAGTTTAAATCACGATAACTAATGCCAGCAACGCGGCTAAGCTGCTCTTGTTCATAGCTTATATCAGAACCCGTTTGAGATTTAGAGACACATTTCAATATATCAGTAATGGCTGCCTCACCCTCACCGTGTACAGTAATATCAACTGAAGAGTTTTTAGTAAAAAAATCTATACATTTCTGTCGATAGTCTGGAGTACTTGGGCCACCATGGACTGTCAAATTACCCTTAGAATGCTGCTTAGTAAATTGTGAAATCAGCAAATTAGTTTCTAATGACCACATATAATTAGAAAAGAACCAAACGCCTTTACCAAACTTTTTGTAGGGCCCATTAATAAAATCTTCTGGCGAAAGGTAGGTAATTGGTATCAGTTGAAATTTTTTAAGTAAACTACCGTTATCGAAGGCTTCTATGGCACTAAAAATAAGCCCTAATGCCAAGGGGTAGTGGTTTTCCATATGTGGTACAAAATATATCGGAATACGGTCATCTTTCAATAATTTTTTCCATGCCTTTTCAATAGGTTGATCATTTATTAATTCTGGAAGAGGACCGTTAGGCAAACTATCCTTTTTATTTGTTTTAATTAATAAAATTTTATTTTCCAATAACCAACTTATATTTCTCTGAAACTCTGCTTTATTAAAATATGAAGGAATCACTGACAATATTTTACCTTGGTTTTCAGGCTTTACAGCAAATAATAGAGTCAATATTAATACTAGGTTAAAGTGATAATATTGACGATTTAGGGAAGACCACACCAGAAAACCATCAGCAGAAGGAATAAGAGCAAAGTTAGTGATTAATTGTAAAGATTCATTAGCCACAGGAAAATTATCTTGGCTTTCAATGATGGTCGGCTCTATTACTTTATAGGATGACTTCATCTGAATAGCACTTTCAGAAATTAACAGACCATTTTGTATAAACTGTTCAGCTCGCTGATTAAAAGCGCTTTCAGGAATTGATGGATAGATATGTTTAACGATTGAGTTTGAATTAAATTCAAGATTTGCTTTTTCCAATTCATTGCCCTTTTCAAAAAGGGACAATAGAATAATATCAATTTCTTGAAGTGGAATTGGTGGTGTATCTGTAGACAAGCGTCCCGCAAAAAATTGACCGTTTCTCTGCAGAATCATAAATTTTGGATTTATTCGTATTAACATATTAGTCACTTTATCGGCCTTTTAATAACCTATCACTAAGTTTTGCTAGGCTTTAAAAACTTGTAATAAATTCCAGCCTTATGAACACCTGATTGGAGAACTTCACCAGAGTCTTCAAGCTTAAGTCCGCTCTTTTCAAAAGCCAAGTACCAATTAGGTGAATGCTTAATTTTCAGGGAAACACCTATTACATCCTCCAAACGCGCAAAAGCAAATAAATGCTGATGATAAAACGACAGCACTTTATTTTCATTTGCTAAAAAAACTTTTTTATCAACACTGACTATATAGTGTAAAAAATCAAGAAGCCCCTTTAAGAGGATACTTTTGTTTTGTTGATATATTTTTATAAGCACCTTTTGAGTCTTCTTTAAAGCTCTATTCATTTCTTTATAACTAGAATTTTTATCAAAATAACGAGCCAAAGCTGTAAATAAGCCAGCTTCTTTAATGGCATTGTATTCGTTCTGTTCCTGAATCATATATGTCATTATATCAGTGGAGTTTGCATGACTGATAAAAACAAGCTGACCGTCTGGTTTAAGCAAACGAGCAACCTGCTTAGCTGACAATTCCCAATCACAGTACTCTATGCCGTATTGGCTAGTAATTATATCAAAGCTATTGGAAGCTAGTTGTATCTCTTCGACTCTACAGTCACTTATAAGATTTATTTTTTGAAAATAATCGTTGAGATGGGCATGTTTTATAGAAAGATTGGCAATTTTTACCTTTGCTGCATCGACAGCTGTTACCTTGAGGTTAGCCTCATTATTTTCAGAGTAGGCTACTGCTAGAAGAGCAATCGCTCCATTTCCTGTACAAAGATCAAGCACTTGCCCATTTACAGGAACTTTAGAAAAAGTATTATTCCAAAACTTCTCTATTTCACCATCATAGTTTTCAAGAAAGTCCTGAGGCAATGACGTTAGATTCCCGTCCTTCCAATAATTACTCCAGTGAGTTAAATTTTTATTCATTTATAACAACTTAAACAGTATTGCCAAAATTGACCTAGCTTTTTTAAGCAACAATAACATTTCTATAAGCAAAAAAAAAAGCGCTCCTAAGCTAAGGAACGCCTTTTAAGAGATAAAACTACTTATCTAGAACGTTTGAGTATACTTAACATAAGTTATACGTCCGTATGCATCATAAAGAGTAAAGTCATAATCTCTAGATCCAGTATTACCCAATCCGATAGGAGGTCTCTTCTCGCCAGCATTTCTAACGCCAACTGTCAGTCTACCCTGCCAAGGAGTAAAGTAATTAAACTGAACATCATGAGTTATCCAAGTTGGAACATTACCAGTACGATCAACACCACCAGTTCCATTAGCCGTAACGTCATCAAACTGACTACCAATCATATTAAGATTGTAACCAATACTGAAGTCGCCATAGGAGTATGAAGTAGCAATACCCATACGTTGCTCTGGCGTACCTGGATCTTTAATTAAATCACGACCACCATCAAGTGATGTAGAAAGCATATGAGACAATTGAACGTTGTGGCTCATCTGTCCGCCAAATAGCTCGTAGTTGAATACAGCATTAATATCCACACCTGAAACTTCAAGCGTACCTTCGTTACCAAAACCCTGAACAATTCGTAAAATCGAACCGTTTGCAGTACGTTCTACACCCAAACCTGTAGGGATAGGATCGCCAGCATTAGTTAGGTTAATTAACGTTTGAGCGTCGAAGAAACGAATTCTTTCTTCAATCTCAATACTATAATAATCAAGTGTGAGGTTAAACCAATCAGTTGGCTGGTAAGCAAGACCTGCAGAGATCTGGTCAGACTGCTCAGCACCTAGTTCTGGATTAGCTGTACGTAGACCATTAATCTGTAGTATACAAGTCGGTGGCTGATTTTGGTTAACACAAGATACAGGGTCATTTACACTATCAGCAGAAAATGAATCTAGCTGAGTTAGGATATCCAATGTAGGGGCTCTGAAACCTTGGCCAATAGAAGCACGAAGAGTTAACTCATCATTTACTTGCCATCTAGCTGAGATTTTTGGAGAAAAATCACTACCGTAATCACTGTAATCATCTTGACGACCAGCAATGCTGATTTCAAGATTTTCCATGACAGGCAATAATGCTTCAAAGTAGTAGGCTGTTACGTCACGCGTACCACCAGCACTATTACCTGATGAACCACCCACTTGACCTGCTTCAGAAAGAGAATCATATTGGTCATTGTAATCTTCTTCACGATACTCTACACCAGCAGCCATTTGCGCAGTACCTGAATCCATTTCAAATAAATCAAACGACGCAGTAAAGAAGAGTTCATTTTGGTTGTATTGGCTGATACGACTAGTAGTAACTTTCATACCGTTCAAAATATTAGGATCAGTAGCGTGTGGGTTGCGTAAATCGTATGCGCCACTAGTAATCGCTGCAGCTGCAGCAGAACGTAATAAATAGTTACGACCAATAGAATTAGTTATGTTTTTAGTAATACGAATACCAAAATCTAAATCAATATCATTTACTGTACCTATTATACCAGTCTGTAAATCAGATAACTCATTGTCAACATTATTATCTCTGTTACCTAGAGCATCAAAACGGTGCCACCAGTGAACTGGTACTCCAACAGTATCAATGCCATTCCAAACATTACCGTTAGGATTGGTTGGATTGTTAACGCTATCGCCTGGAAGTGCTGTTGAGAAGTAGCTTGAATCTGGTACAGGAGCGTAACGACCGAACGAGCTAGACTTAGAAATAGTTGCATTTGTCCAAACTTCCCAATCATCATTAAACTGATGTCTAGCTTTTAACCAAAGAGATGTATTACCTGTAGATGCTTCATCAGCACTTACCTCAGTAAAGTCAAAAGCACAACGTGCGCCTAGAGTAAAGAACGCAGTTCCAGGGAAGTCACAAGCTGTTCCGCCAGCGCCATCAGGAATTGATCGCCAATCAAAGTTAGGTGAACCATTTGGATTAATTGTTGTATAGCTGTTTCCGTATACAGAAGCACCGCCTTGGTTGAAGTAGAAATCACGTGCAAAAATAATATCACGCTTGTTCCAAGATACTCCACCCATTAGGCTTGAAGTACTACTTGCAGCACCAAATACGATACTACCTTGCTCTCTGTCACCACCGTTTGCAGGGATGCTTACGCTAGAAGAACCAAGTGTGATTTCTGCGCCTTCAAAATCTTGACGAGTGATAATGTTTACAACACCACCCATAGCATCAGAACCATATACCGCTGAAGCACCGTCAGAAAGAATTTCGATTCTTTCAATTGCGCCTAGTGGGATAGTGTTCAGATCTTGGCTTGAACCAGTAGAAGGTGACTTAGGTAGACGACGACCGTCAACAAGTACCAAAGTACGGCTTGCACCAATACCTCTAAGAGAGATAGTCGAAACACCCTGTGCTGAACTACCTGACTGAGGACGGAAAGAACCAGCACTGTTAAAGGTTAGGTTACGAAGGAAGTCAGAAGCGTTGCTTTCACCTGACATTTCAATCATGTCACGATCAATAACTGTTACAGGCAATGCGCCTTCAAAATCAGAACGCTTAATACGAGAACCAGTAACGGTTACTGTATTTTCAGCTTCGTCTTCATCATCTGCGTCTGCAGCAAATGCTGTTGGAGCTACTACTAAAGAAGCTGCAACACCCGCTAATAATGCTGTTCGTATCGCTTTTACGAGTGGGTTATGTTTGTTTGTAATTTTCAATGTGTTTCTCCCAGGTTGTTATGGAGGTTATTTTTTTACTTTCTCTGGTTATCCGTTATCTTCGAAAAATCCAGAATCATAAGATAAACCGAGCTATAGAGCCCAATATCAGACTGGATTCTAACTGTTATGACTAGTATAGGCAAGGATTGTATTGTCTAAATGTAAAAAAATGTGTTCACTCAATATCATTTAATTATTTAGGAATATACTTAAAACGGGCCATTTGCACAGCATGTAACTCTACTATTTTTTGTATCTGTTCAGCTGTTAAATGTTCTCTCCATTGGTTTTTTTGACCTTGTCGGAAAAAAGTTTGAGCATTTTCATGTTTTTCAACAAATCCACGTTTATTTTCTTGGCTTTTTAATTGACTAAATGAAGAAAAACTCACCGCTTTCTTTAATCGTTTTGGATCTTTCTTCAATCCAAGAAATGATTCAACTTTTCTAAAAGCTTTCTTTGGCTCATCTAGCATATCTTCATAGCGTAAAATTAATCGATGATTTTCAGGGTTTTGGGTCCAGCTTTCAACATGTAAAGACCAAGATGTAATAATTTGTGGCACATTTTCTCTCTCATTCGGAGTTCCAGTCATAGCGTTAGCCATATAGCCAATGGTTTCATCAATAGAGTAGTTAAAATAATTAGCCATTGATATTGTCACATCTAGAGGATTTCTGACTATATATATCATTCCTGATGTTACTGCTGAATTATGTAATGGATAAGCTTTGTACTTACCAAGGAAATTATGTGTTTTAACAAAGGTAGTACCGTTAGCTTCTCTAGCTATATCAGCATGTACTCTTTGCCGAATGGCACAAATTTCTTCTATTGAAAGGTCCGTTGTTTGTTTATCAGAATGAAGATGGGCTGCGTAACGATGAGCAGATGCTTCTGAAATCAAAGACTGATTAATAGAATTTATATCTACAGCTTGAGGAGCATTTTTTAAATAATTACTTATAAATGCTCTCATCCAAGTGTTACCAGATTTAGGATAGGATGCTATCCATAGAATGTTACCCATTTTTTACTCCTATATTCCAGACCAATTCAAATACTGGTCAATATTATTCACTATATACCCATCATCATTCAAGAATGAAAATTAAACCAGCCATTTTTGATGTGAAGCTGGATATAACTCAAGAGAGGTTAGTTGGCTTGCAAAATTGATGATTAATGTTATCGATACTAAAAGGTGTTTGCTGATAAACAAAATAATTCAACCAATTTGTAAACACCAAATTGCCATGGCTTCTCCATCGAACAATAGGATCATTAGTAATATCATCATTTGGGAAATAGTTTTGTGGTAATTTAGGATCCACTCCTTCCTCCAGATCTCTAAAATACTCATTTTCCAAACAACAAGGATCATATTCTGCGTGTCCCATGATAAATATTTGTCTACCATTACTTGTCATAAATAAATAAGGACCTGCCTCTTCAGAATCTGCGATAATATGTAAATTTGCATTTGCCGCTATTTCATCACGCCTAATTTCGCCGTTTCTTGAGTGGGGCGCCCAGAAGTAATCATCGGCCCCTCTCATAATAGGGTTATTGGGTTCAATGATCTGATGTTCAAAAACACCGAATAGCTTTTCTTTTCTACAATATTTCTTGATCCCATGGAAATGCCAAGCTGCAGCTAGGGCTGCCCAACAAACGAATATCGTTGAGGTAACGTTCGTTTTGCTCCAATCCATGATTGTTTTTAACTCTGACCAATAGGTGACTTCTTCAAAGGTCATCAAACCAAGGGGAGCTCCTGTAATGATAAGCCCATCATATTTTTGCTGATTAACCTCATTAAATGTTCGGTAAAAACTATCGGTATGTTGTTTAGGTGTATTTTTACTATCGTGATCATTTATCCTCATTAACTCAAGTTCAATTTGAAGTGGGCTATTAGATAGCATGCGTAAGAAATGTGTTTCAGTTTCAGATTTCTTAGGCATTAAATTGAGCATTAGAATTCGCAAAGGTCTAATATCCTGATGACTAGCCTTTGACTTAGGCATCAGGAAAATATTCTCATTTGCTAAAATTCCAATAGCAGGTAGGTTATCAGGTATGTTTATGGGCATAAGCTGTACTTTTGCATTTAAATGAATAATATTGCTGGCCGTTTAGACGGCTATACTTCTATAAAGGTATAGTTTAGCAAACAAAATTGCCTAGTTAAAGAATTTTATTTAGATGTGGGTAAAGTTGAACGGGTGGTGAAATAATAAAATATTATTCCAAGAGCAATTATTCCAAGACTCATTCCAGCCTCTTTCTGTCTCTCAATTAATATGTAGCTCAATGTCCAACCTGTTACAGCTAGGTAAATTAATGGTGGTAAAGGGTATAACCAAGTTTTATAGGGCCTTTCTAATTCCGGTTGCTTGTAGCGTAAAACAAAAATACCTGCCACAGCTAAAAAACTATTTAAAGCCAAAGCAAAGCCTGAGAACACTAAGATGGATTCAAATGAAGAGGTCAACACAAATATAGCTGCAATAGATGATTGAAAATAAATTGCTCTTGTTGGCACCCCATCTGCATTAGTCACAGCTAATTTTTCAAAGACTTTGAAATCTTCACCAATAACTTGCAACACCCTCGGACCAGCTAGGGTCATAGCGCTTACAGTAGATATTAATAATAATGACAAGACTGTTCCCATAATCATGGCTCCACCATCACCAAAAACATGCTGAGCGGAGATCACACCAATTTCTACTTTACCTACTAATTCATCAATAGGGGCTGTGTATAAAAAAACATAATTTAGCAGTACATAACAAATTGTCACTATGACCGTTCCGGATAACAATATTGTTGATAATGATTTTTGCGGATGTTCTAGCTCACTACTTATGTAGGTTGCGGCGTTCCAGCCAGTGTAGGCGTAGCTGACATAGATTAATGAAATAGCGAAAGTACTACTCAATATCAGAGACTTATCTCCAGCAATTGGCATAAAATTTACCGGTTGGGGTTCAGCAACAAGCAAAAGCCCTGCTAGGCAAAAGACTAGGATTAAAAATATTTTTAATAGGGTAAATATTTGCTGAATTTGTCCGCTGTTCTTGCGACTACTCCCATGAACTATTGTCATAACCGCCAGTAGAGCAAGCGCTAAGTACTGGGCCGATAAAAAAGGAAAAACTGCAGATAAGTAGCTGCCGAATGTGATAGCGGCTAAAGCTGTAGGAGCCGAAAAGCCAATGGTCGATGAAATCCAGCCAGATGTAAACCCTGCTACTGGGTGATAAATATGCGACAAAAAATTATATTCACCTCCCGATCTTGGCAAGGCCGAACCTAATTCTGCATAGGTTAAGGCCCCACAAAGAGCAGTAATGCCGCCAATAATCCAAAGCATCAATATAACAAAGCCTGATTGTATCCCTATTAATTGAAATCCTAGGCTAGTAAACACACCTGTGCCAATCATATTTGCAATGATCACAGCAAGTGCTGTTGAAGGCTTAAATTTTGAGCGACTAGTCATTTTATACCCATCATCATTCAAGATGCATGTTTCAGCTAGGCTATAAGCTATCATATTCGAGGCTTGAAAGTGCAGTATTAGTCATTTACTGCAAGTCGTGCCTTGTCCAAACTTCCTAGCTGAACACTGAAACATGCATCTTGAATGATGATGGGTATATAATTATGGCAACTTTAGAGATACATACAAATGGACTTCTGATAATATCTGTAAGAAATCATCAAAAGATTAACTAAGTAGGAAATTATGCGATTCTTGTTAGGATGTCTAGGTTTTTATCTCATTTGTTGTGCATCAATTTTACAAGCTGCCTTAACAATTAAGTCTGGTGTACTAATGGTTGGAGTGGTTCCAGGATCAGCTCCACTACTTTATCTTGAAAATAACGAGTACGCAGGCCTAGAAGCTGATTATGCTCGTCTTATAGCAAATGAACTTAAGCTTGAGCTTGAGTTTGTTAAATTTAACAAAAACGAGTTAATTAATGCCATTGAATCCAATAAAGTGGACTTAATAATGAATGGCTTAAACGTAACACCAAGCTTATCCCACAAAATTCACTTTCTACCGACTTATCTTCATTCATCTCAAATGGCAATTATCATGTATGATAATATCATCCGTCTCAGCGGCAGAGGCCAGCTCTATCGAGGGGATAAAAACATCGGTGTCATTAGATATAGTACAGGAGAGAAGCTAGTTGAGCAGGAAATTGCTGATGGCACTATAAAAAAATACTCCAATGTCGAGCAAGCCTTCGCAGCCCTCAGAAATAATGAAATTCATTATCTTATCCATGATGCACCGACCTCTTGGCAGCTTGCACGGGATCTTAATGCAAAGGATCTTCAAAGTTTATACAAGCCACTAACAAAAGATGAACTAGCTTTTGCCGTAAATAAAAACAATCCATTGTTAATTCAAAAAATAGGGCGGTTATTTAGAAATTGGTCAAAACAAGGGATCATAGAAATGATGAACAGAAGATGGATAAAAGCTAAGATGCTAGTCAACTAGCTTTTCTTTGTGCGTTGAAACCGTTTATATTTTTTGTGCTTTTTAAACAAGCTATACAAAATAGGTACGATGATTAAATAAAGCATCCAATACATATAAACATAGGTTATGAAATCGGGCAAAACATATTTATCGAAACCAGTAGTAATCTCCAAATAGATAACAGGAATTAGTATAATCAACACTAAATGAAAGGCTATTTCAGCTAGTTTTAAAAGCTTTTGTTTTTTTGTTTTCTCTTTTTGGGGAGTAAAAACCATAAGCTATTTTTCTAAACAGAAATTATCAACCATCTTCCGGCTAATAACACCACTCTGGCTTGCTAGTTTAGCTTTTTCACACAACTTATTTTTATCGATTGCTGTGACTCTTAGATGGATGTCCTTTTGTATTTGATTTTTTAAATAGATTTGCTCTTCACCACTAAGCCAATAATTACTTTCAATTACTCCACAAATAGTCATGTTAGCTTCTGCTCTACAAGCATGACTTATTGCAGCTACAATGTGTTCCAATTTGATGGGATCGAAGGGACTATAAATTTTAGGATGGGATCTATGTTTTGTTGCAATATAATTATTATGAGATCTCTCAGTCGTCAAGGTATATCCGTATGCTGTTTGGTATAGCTCATTATCAGGTATAAGTTCTTTGATAAATCTTAAGGCAGCTTTAACGTTTTGAATAATTGGGGTAAATTCTAAAATAGAATTTGGGATGCTAGTCTTACCTAAATCTTTGATTATTACTGTTTTTACAGTTTTCTTTATAGGGCACTTTTTATCAGAATAATGTTTGATGCCTTTGTTGTCTAGACAGATATAAATAGCCCCATCAACATGACTGGATACAAATGATATTAGAAACAGAAAACTGACAACAATTGTTTTTATATTCATATAACTATAAGCATTCAACATTAATTTCATTTGAATTTCTGAGCCTAAATAACCTGCGAGTTTTATCAGGAGAACTTTCCTAAACTCATTAGTATTTCATAAACCTTTTTTCTTTCGTCAATAGTTTTTGCACCTCGAACAATATCTAAAGCACATTGTAACTCCGTGGTAAGTCGTACTAATTCAGGATTAACATATAAGGTCTCTTGATCTATTTCACCTAACACAAGTTCTTCATGACTAAGTGGGCCATTTTGTCCATCAACGATTAGCTTGACTGATTCGGGTAACATGATATTGCCTTATAATATATATCAGTAAATACAATAACATCTGTGAGCAGAGTAACGTAATACAATGGTTTAATAAAGTAACTTAATACAACTAGTAGTTTTAAGTATAGTACAGTTTTTTGCAAATCTCCGATTCAAGTAAACGTGGTAAAATATAATGAAAACAAAACTATCAGGATTAGTCAGAATTTTTTATTTATGCAGAGCTTTTATTTTTGAAACTGAGCTGCTGAGACCAAATCACAACTTTCGTGTAATTCACTGTAAACGATTAACGTTTTACCTGATTTGATCTGCTCAATTATTTGTGAAGACTTATGCTCAAGGCTCATCTCATCATCACCATAGTCAGTACCCTCTCGTAGGATAAAGGATTCAACTAATGCTTGAAGCGTTTCTTGCTTTAGCTCTTGATATGGAATAATCATTTGAACTCATACTCATCGCAGAACTTTCTAATTCCTGCTTTATCTTCCGGAGTTAACTCAGCCTCATTAGGCCCAAGTGACAGTGGAACGTCTAATTTAATCGTAGTTAATTGTTTGCTTAAGAGTAGCTTATCAATGGATTTTCTTAAATTATCCCCGACTTTACCTTTTACCCAGTGAGCATTAGCAATAATATTTTCAAGCGTTCCCCAAGTTTGGAGGAATTTTGCAGCTGTTTTTAACCCAACACCCTCAACACCTGGAATGTTATCAGCGTCATCTCCCGTTAAGGCAAGAAGATCTATAATTTGATCAGGATATACACCATATTTGTTTTTGATAAAGTCAGCGTCAAGAATTAACTTTTTTCGATCATGAACAATATGGACCTTATCTGATATCAATTGAGTCAAGTCTTTATCAAGAGAAAATATATAGTTCATATCTCCCTTCTTAGCATAATTAAGTGCCAAAGTAGCGAGACTGTCATCGGCTTCGACATTTGGAATTTCAATCACTGGAATCCCAAGCAGTGTAATGGCCCGCTTTACAGGCTCAATCTGACTTCTTAAGTCATCAGGCATTGTGTGTCTGTGGGCTTTATAAGCAGCATAGAGTTGATGCCTAAAGTTGGTACCCGGGGCATCGAATACGACTATCAATCTTTCAGGCTTATATCTAAACAGGCACGTTCTGAGAAACATCATGTAGCTGTAGATCACATGCGTAGGCTCACCATTACCCCGAAAACGAGGTTCGGAGCCATGATAAAATCGATATAGATAAGCATTACCATCAATTAGGATGGTGCTATTAGGCTGTAAACTTGGCATTATTATTATTGCTTACTAATTAGGTGTTACGCCAAGTTAGCAAGTACTCACATCTACTCCATATAATTCATTTTGTATATTTTTCCATTAAAGTCTTATGTCTACCGTCAGAACGTATTTTAGCGAGAGCCTGATTAAAGCTACGAATGGTTTGTTCACTAACTGATGCTTGACTAAACATAACATGGACATCGCCGGTATTAATTATATAAGAATGAAGCTCAATCTGGTCTTCAAGACCTTGGCGTCTAATGGAGCTACTCCCAACCACAGGGTCTTCTAAAAATCCGTCAATCTCACCTTCAGATAATTTTGAATAGTTAATTAAGCCTGTTGAAACAGCAATTATTTTATCAGCATTTTCTGGATTATCTTGAAGACTATTCACTTCATCATTGTAAATGTAATCCATGGTTAAACCTAAACGAAATCCATTTTTAACTAATTCCTTCATGTTATAACCTTGAAATTTAGTTGCTTCACCGGCTCTAACATATAACTGAAATGATTCCGTTCGATAACCATCAGAAAAAACAGCGTATTTCTTTCGCTTCTCGTTTATTGATGCGCCTGTAAGTATATCAATTTCACCAGACTTTAGAAGCTGAAGTAATTCTTTCCAATCCCCTTTCTGAAAGCTAATTTTACAACCTGTTTCAGCGGTAATCATGCCCATCATTTCAATATCAAGACCTTTAACATTTTCACCATACTCTTGATAATGATAGGGTGCCCAAGGTTCCCAACCCATTATTAATTCACAACTCTTAGGAGTGACTTGTTCGCTGACTTTTTGTTTTTCTAGAGTTTCAGCAGACTTTACTGCTGGGTCAGGTGATTGTGTATTATCACAAGCAATTAAAAATATTGATGTTATAAACAGCAAAAGAAAAGATCGTTGTATTTTCAGCATTATGCACCCCATAAATTGTTTTACTACCTCAAGTATAGTAATAAATTTAAAGAATGCACTTATCTTATAAATATTCGAGAAAAAACACTCATTACTTCGGATAAGCTTCTTCTAAGGCCTTATAAACCTGATCTTTAAAGTCAGATGCTGAAGAGTCTAATCGATTAATGATATCAACAAGATATTCATTATCTTCACGTCCATTCCAAACCTTTAAATAGGTACCATCTTTATAACCGTGGTCTTGTCTGAAGAAATTTAAACTATTTTTACCTACATAGCTGCGATAGAGAGCATCAGCACTCATACCACATTGCTCTAGACAGCCTGCAAAAGAGGCTACATCGAACTGCTTAGTGTTTAAGGCATGAGCTGCAAGCAGTTCTAAAGTCTCTTTAAAATCCCCCCCAAGAGCTGGACGTTGCATGGCAGATGCCATCTCAGTTGCAATAGTTTGGAAATCAGAGTTCTCAATAATTTTGCAGCTTAATCCAAAATGAAAAATATCGACTAACTCCAGTTGAACCTGATCCATGTCTGGCTGCTGATGTTTCCACCACTTCCAACCATAATGATCAAGCATTTCAGCACACTCCACCCAAATAGCTCTATACCACTGAAAGCCTTGTTCAAACCACTCAGGATGGACTTTACTATTCATGGCATGTTGCATGTCTAACATAGCGGAGATTTGATGAGTTAATGTTTCTAAACTGGAATGAGTTGTCATGTGTAGTCAGCTGCTCTTGAAATAAAGCAAGACTATAACGAATGATTGGATAGTTTGAAAGTACTAATAAAGATATAAAAGAAAAAAGCTATCATACCTGGAAGGGTAAACTCTGATAGCTTCTTCCTAAGTTTGCATAATCAGATTATACAAACCATTCTTCGGCATTATGAGCTTCAAGAGTATTTAATCCCCGAAGTTCAAAACTATCAATAGCTCTGATAATTTGTTGATTAGAAAAGTCACTTGTCTTAACCTGTGGCTTTTCTCCATCACCAATACCAAAGCCAAAAATGGCCATTAATGCTATAAATGATTCAATCATGTTTTTCTCCTTAGTAAATTTCAATTGATGCCCCAACCCTAATTCGGAACATAATCAAAATAGCAGCTTTAGAGGAAGTTCAAACCATTATGTTTTGACGTTATATGAAGTGATAGCCATAAATTTGACGCTTTATGTCATTTAAGCAGGAAACTTTAATATTTTATTGGACGTTTCGTTTCTTATATCATCCAGTGTTATATTTTTTGACAGCAAAGTGGCATAATCTTCAGCTGAAATGGCCTTGCTATACACATATCCTTGAATAACATCACAGCCCATAGAACCTAAGAGATCGAGCTGCTCAAAGGTTTCAACCCCTTCTGCAACCGTAGCTATTTGTAAATTGCTTGATAAGCTCAAGATAGCTTTAACAAGATTAGCATCACGATCACTTAAGGTAATATCATCAATGAAGGACTTATCTATCTTCAAAATGTTGATAGGAAACTTCTTAAGCTGCGCAAGTGAGGCATAGCCAGTGCCAAAGTCATCGATTGACAAATGAATATTCATATCACAAAGACTATTCATAGTTTCAATTGTCTGCTCTTGATTTTGAACAAGCATCCCCTCTGTAATTTCGAGTTCTAAGGAACTTCCATTAAGCTTAGTTTTTGCTAATACGTTTTTTACAATATCGAGTAAGTCTGTTTGTCTAAACTGCATGGCTGATAAATTAACGGCAATACGCCCTTTGAATTTAAATTTTTCTATCCATCGCTGTGCTGCGTAGCATGAAATTGATAAAACATGTTCACCTAATGAATAAATCAAACCCGTCTCTTCGGCTAGAGGGATAAAGTCTACAGGACTAACATGACCAAACTCAGGATGATGCCATCTAGCTAAAGCTTCACAACCTATGATTTCACCTGTGCTAATTGATACCTTAGGCTGGTAAAATACCTCGATTTCCCGAGATTGAATTGCTTTACGTAATTCATGTTCCATTTCAAGGCGTCTATTAGCTTTCTTATTCATGGACTCTGTAAAGAATTGATAATTATTTTTATCCTTATACTTGGCTGAATACATAGCAGTGTCAGCATTTCTGAGTAATGACTCGACATCGGTACCATCATCAGGGTACGTTGCTATTCCGATACTACATCCTATGACTAGCTCATGCCCTTGTATTCTAAACGGCCTAGAAAGAGCCTCTAAGATCTTGTCAGCAACCTTTGTACCAACTAATTCGTTTTCAACCTGTTCAAGTAATATCGTATACTCATCACCTCCAAGTCTCGCCACAGTGTCATTACCACGCACACAAGCAGATATACGTTCAGCAGCCTTACTTAGCAGTTTATCTCCAATAGAATGGCCAAGGGAGTCATTTACAACTTTGAAGTTATCTAAATCAATAAATAGCAAGATTAATTGCTTGTTCAAGCGTTCGCTAAGTGCAATTGCATGTTTTAATCGCTCTTGAAAAAGTGAACGATTAGGTAAACCTGTTAATTGGTCATAATTAGCCATACGACGTAGATCTTCTTCTGCCTTTTTTCTGAAAGTAATATCAGAAAAAACGCCTACATAATGTGTAGTCTCATCAAGACGATCTTTCACAGCATCAAATTTAAGCTCTATTGTATAAAGTTCACCTGAGCTTCTAGTATCATCTAGTTCTCCCTGCCAACTTCCATCTAGGATTAGGGATTGCCTTATTTGCTGCAGAATTTCTTTTTGAAGAGTATTAGCTGAAGAAATAGAAAACTGTCTATCTATTCTATCTTCAGCACTAAAACCGGTGATTTTTTCATAAGCTTTATTTGCTGCTTGATAGTTGAAGTTATTATCTAAAATAAAAACGCCATCTGAAGTATTCTCAAATGCCTTAGCGATTAAGTCATATTGTTCTTGAGTATCTTTAATATCTGTAATATTTCTGATAGTTCCTGACATTCTTAGTGAACGACCATCAACATCATGCTCAACGACTTTTCCTCTATCAAGAATCCAAATCCATTTACCGTTAACATCCTTGACTCGATAGGTGGCTTCGTAATGAGAAGTATAACCATTTTTGTGATCTTCTAATGCAGCTCTAACAACAGGTAAGTCTTTGGGATGAACATTTCGGAAAATGGCATTATTGCCATCCGTATCAGTCTCACGTTTAGGAAAGTCAATAATTCCCCAAGTATTGGAACGATGTATTTTTCCTGAGATTAAATTCCAATCCCAAAGTTCATCACGGGAACCCCAAAGCGCTAATTTCAATCTCTCTTCACTGTCAGCAATTAATTTTTGAACCTTTTGTTTTTCTATGCTTTTAGCGAGTTGTTTACGTGCAAAAAAAGAAAATATCAAAATGATTAAAATTAAATATATAAAATATGCCCACCATCTATTCCAAGGTGGGCTTTCTTTATTTATATTTAGAATTAATGGCTCAGACCATTCATAGCCATTATTAAGTGATGCTTCTACTTCAAATTTATAAGAGCCAGACGGTAACAACGAAAAGTCTCTTCGTCTGTAATCATAATCACCAATTTTCCATTTTCCATCTTCGCTACCTCCAATTAAACGAGTTCGATATAATACATTTTTTGACGATAACAATTCAGTGGTTGAAAACTCAATATGAACTTTATCATTATATCTGAGTTCTAATTCATCAGCCTTAAATAAAGGCTGTTTTTTATTTCCTAATGTATAATAATTAATTAAGACATCTTCAACTTCTTGTGTCCGCTTTGTCCATAAAACAGATGGTTGCTTGGGGTATTTATTAAATCTTGAAGGGTTAAAGGAAGTAACTCCAGTAGTCCCTCCATAATAAAATATACCAAAATGATCCTTATAGAAAGAACCAAAATTATATTCTATAGATTGTAAACCATCCAGCTCATTAAAATTGTCAATTTTAATTTTATCTGAGTCTGAATTTAATGAAGTTGCATATATTTTTGAGATACCTCTCTGAGTTGAGACCCATAAGTTTCCCTGGGTGTCATTATTGATAGTATATATTCTATTACTTGGTAGGCCTGAAGATTCATCAATGGTTTTAATGATTTTTTTATTTTTTAGATCATATAACTTCATACCTGAATCATAAAACCCTATCCATATAAAATTTTCAGAAATGTTATATGAGGATAAAATTTTAGAGTTATTAAATTCTTCCATCAAAATCGTATGAAGTAGTTTTCCTTTGTTGGATATTTGAAATAAGCCGTAATCCATTACTGTGATCCAAAAAGAATCATCATATATAGATTTGTCTATATTAAATGCTTCAATGCCTGACCGTTCGGAAATTTCATTTATGGCTAAAGTACCACTATTAACAACAAATATACTATTGGTGGTTACAACTATTAATAAGTTTTTGGAAATGCTTTTTATAGACATGATTTGTTTATTAGAAAATTGTTTTATACTATGAAAAATATTTAAATCATTTGAATAAACAAGTCCATTTGATGTTCCTACCCATAATGTATCCTTAACAAACAGAAGAGCATTAGCACTTGGGCTAATTACTTTATCTCCATTCTTAATTTCAATATTTGATATTATTCCCGTCTCTTTGCTTAAAACATCTATGCCAGTGCGTCTTGAGCCAAAGTAAATATTACCGACTTGATCTTCAGTGATAGCGTAAACATTTTTACTACTTAAACCATTATATTCATTGGATATAAAATAACTCATCATACTATCAGAATTTCTTGGAGTATGAATTGTTATAGAGTTAAGCGTACTTATCCATATTTTATTATCGGAATCTTCATAAATATTATTTATTTGGCTATCTGGAATTGACATTGGGTCAATGTCATCTTGTCTGAGATGATTGAATTTATTATTTTTTAAAGTGAATAAACCATTTGATTGAGTGGCGATCCAAGTCATTCCATTAGAATCTTTAATTAAATCTTTAACTCTTATTTTAGGAAATGAAAGCAGCACGTCTGCATCTATCTTATCAGCCCCTGAGCGCTTGTTGATTAAATGTAATCCTGTCTCGTAACTGCCTACTAGTAAATATTGTTCCGTGTATTCTGTAATTCCTACTATTAATTTCGGGTAGCTATTTTTAGTTCTCTGCTCAAAGATTTCATCAGAAAATATATATTCTAAAACACCGTTATTAATTGTACCAATCCAAAGAGTATCATAACTATCTTGATAGAATGTTCTAGCTTCTGCTATTGGTATATCTATACCGTCACTATTCTTAAAATATCGAAATGATTTAAATTCATTTAATTTAGAATCCAATTTTAAAACGCCATCTTCTGTCGCAATCCAAATCCGCTGATCAGATGTCTCAAAGATTTCATAAACAAATTGTTGAGCTTTTGTTTCTAGCTCATAATGATGAAAATTATCATTTATATAGTCATATTTATTTATTCCATTGGTAGTTGCTACCCATAACTGCCCTTTGGAATCTAATAATAATGAACGTATACTGCCACTACTAATAGTATTGCTCTCATTTGAATCGTTCTGATACTTTATGTACTTATATCCATCAAATTTAAACAAGCCATCACTAGTTGCAATCCATAAAAAACCAAATTTATCTTTAGTTACAGCGCTTGGGCTTGATTGCTCATATGAAGAGAGTTTGTTAAAACGAATATTATTTCTTTCTATTGAATATAAATTCAAAGGAGAAAATAAATATAATATTATTAATAATTTCAATAACTTAGACATTTTTCTGCTTGTTTTGTGTACAATGATCCTATAGTTACAGTATAATCTACATAAAGAATGCACTATAAGCAATTGTTTTTGTTTATTTATTTTTATTTAACTTAATATTGTGAAGAATTTATGAATATACAAAAGTTACTACAAGAGGGTTACAATTTAACTGACATCAAAGCCTTATTATTAATATTTATTAATAATATAAATGATTATAAGCTGATATTTACACAGAACGATGAGAAAAATACAATTGCATCATTACATAAACTTAAAGGGGGTTTGATTCTACTTGAGTATGAGCAACTAGTAGATTTTGTCAATAAAATTGAAAAAGATCTTAAAACTTATGGAATAAATAAAACCAAAAGTAAAATAATAAACCTTATTGACGACTGTTATCAACAATCTCTAATTGCCATGTCAAATCTAGATTCTTTGATTAAGACCTCTGATATCAATCTGTAGAATATAAGATTTCTTCTAATGCTCTTAACGAAAGTGGTTTTACAATGTACCCATTGACATATTTTGAAGCTTTTTCCTGAACCATCAAGTCGGATTCAGCCGTTAAAAGATAAATCAGCCCTAAGTATTTTTTTTCTTTTAATGACTTCGCGACATCTATTCCATTTATATTCTCATGCCCGAAGTTCAAATCCAAAACAATGCAGTCATACTTAAAAACATCCTCACCACAAAAAGCATCATAATCAGAAACTATTAAATAACTTTCATAATTTAGTTTTTTCAATTGAATATTTAATGTATAAATATTCAATTGATCATCTTCAAGTATTAATAGATTACTAATTCTTCGCATGCCTATAACATGATTTGATACAACATCTTGTTTATCTACAGCTTTTGGTATTATTGGCAATAGCAAAGTGAAGGTTGAACCCTTCCCGAGTTCACTATCTAGTGTTAGGTTGCCACCTAATGCATTACTTATTAGTTTTGATATGTACAATCCAAGGCCAAATCCAGATTTATTATTATCAATCTTATGAAAAACATCAAAAATAAAACTCTGGTTCTCAAAGCTAATACCTATCCCATTATCTTTTATTGAAGTTTTTAAAATATTATTTATATATGATACTCTAATTATAATTTCAGTTGCTGTTTCAGAATGCTTAAGAGCATTTTTAATTATATTTAAGAGTATTTGTTGGACCCTAACTTTGTCTGAAACTATATCTACAGGCACATCATCGCATATAATAATGCTGATTTTAATTTCACTTGCCACAATATATAAATTTAATATTTCAGTTATATCTAAAATAACATCGTTAATAGAAAATGAACTATTACTTAAATTTATTGATGTATTCATTTCTAGTGAAATACTATCTAAAGCATTATCAATTAAAGAACGAAGAAGGTGAGCAGAGCTCTTAATATGCTTAATATCCAATTCAGCATCTAAGGTTGCCTCTGTAATACCAATTATCGCATTTAATGGAGTTCTAAGTTCATGTGACAAAGATGCTAGCTGTTTACGCTTTAAATCAAGTTCTTTATCTGAAAGTATCTGTTTATTTTTCGTCGCTCTTATAGAATTTTGCTGTAGAACAATAGCTCTAATAATGAACACTAGTATTATGAAATATATCAAATAACTCCACCAGCGCTTCCATAGATATGGAGTTACATTCACAATTAGTGAATATGCTTTTCCGTCACCAATAGACATTTCGAAATTACTACTTGATATATCAACTAGTGATATTTCTCTTTGACTTGGTCTTAATTTAGTCGTTACTGCAGATAATAACTTCTTTATTTGGTAATTAAAATTCGATTTATATCGAATATACGAATCTTTATTTCCTAACTGAAAGAGTAAAGTGTTTCCTTCATTAATGTTTATTGTTTTTGGATTATTAAAATAATTCCGAATAACCACACCTTTATTATTCATTACGCTAACTTTTGTAATTATTTGATTCGATCTCCATTGATTTTTTTCGAATTCTGATAAATTAATTACTGTCAAACCAGTTAACCCACCTGCAAGTAAAAGATTTTCTTTTTTGGAATGAAGTAAACCCTTTAAACTATACTCCTTATCACCAAGTCCATGTGCTTGTATGTAATGGAAGTATTGCATGGTATCTAAATTAAGTTTAACGATACCATTATTAGTTGATATCCAAATAAAATTATCAATGATTGACATATCATATATTGTGTTTCCGATTACGTTATAATCTAGAGGGATTTTTTCAAGATAACCATCATCTATATTCCAACGATACAAACCGTCACCAACTGTTCCAATAATCAGGTATGAATTTGTAAGCTTGCTGACTACTACACGCTTATTGTCCAATATTGAGTTCACTTTAGTAAGCACATCATCTTGTAGCTTGAATATCATTACTCCCCGATAAGTTGAAAAATAGAGTAAACCATCATCTTCAATAGAATAAATTGTTTCGATGTCTTCATTGTTTTTTAATAGAATAAAAGAGTTTGTTTTATTGCTATACCTGTACACATACCCTGATTCTGTTGTAACGATTGTTCTATCTTTATTGCAATTAAGTGCTCTTATTCTTTGGTCATTCTCTGCATTTAATAGCTTAAACACTGATATCTTTTCAACCAATGTATCATAAAGGTATATCCCATTTTCTGTACCTATAAACAGATTATAAGCATCATAAAAACATAATGTCGAAACTCTTTTGCTTACACCAACTAAGTAGTCATTTACAGCCGAAACTGTGTTAAGCTCAATATTATCTTTATCGACATAAAAAAGGCCATTAAACGTTGCAACATATGTTTGCATATCATTTTTTGCGATAGCGTAAACGCTTCTATCTGTTTTTGCATTATTATTTCTATTAGATAAATAAACTTCTACTCCATTATGTGCAAGTCTATATTTAATAAATCCTCCAGGATGTTGTCCAAACCAAATGTTTTTTTGTGTAAAGTAAATAGATTTTATACTATCCGTAATATAATTATTATTAATATATTTCGTCATGTATATCATATTTTCAACTTCATATGTTCTTTCATTTAATACCGTTAAACCTTGAAATGAGCCAATCCATATCCTTCCTTTATAGTGCTTTGTAAAAAATACATACTTACTTGAAATACAATTGTTACTTTCTAATTCACATGTTTTTAATCGACTAACGACATTTAATTCGTCATCAAGAATTATTACTCCACTGCCATATGTTGATAAGAATAATTTACCTTTATTAAAATTTAAATGTAATATTCTATTTGAAAATTCACTTGTAAATTTTTTAATTTTTTTTGTTAATTTTGTTACAGTACTTATTTGAATTATACTAGTACCGTAATTAGCTACAATTACAGAGTCAGCAACCAGTAACATATCTCTGGCATTAACTTCATCTATAATTTTACTAATATTTTTTTTACCATTATTAGTAATCTTTATTAAGTAAATTCCGTTTGTTGTACCAATCCAATAGTCATTATTTACTTTGAGTAAACTTTGAATATACTCAGAAGCATTTGAACTAGTATGTAATTTAATTTGTTCAAAGGTGCCAAGTTTCAAATCAAATACATTTAGACCATTCTCTGTTGCAATCCACAAACTATCCCCATCAGCTAGAATAGCCCTTACAATAGTATTAGAAATCCTGCTACCGTCAGCCCCTTCAGATATCGACTCAAAATCATACCCGTCATACCTTACTAGTCCGTCAGCAGTGCATAACCATAATATTCCGTATTGGTCTTCTTCTATGCAGCGGATATTATWYTGAGGTAATCCATCTTCAATTGTATAATGTGTGAAATTTTCTGGGCGCAGTTTCAGGACATCAGCAGATGCTTCTGAATTGAGCATCAACAACGATAGTTGAAGTAGGATAAATTTTATGATGAGTTGACTATTCCGTGTCATTTTGAGCCATCCTTGACTGTTTTATTATTAGACATGTATCACTAGGTTATGAAATTTATCAGAACAAATCAAATCGAAATCAAAAATATTAAGAATATTTTTCTGCTTCATAATGCAAACAAACACCTTAAATTTATAAAATATCAATAATATCAATACGATAGATTGAATTGCATTGGTCAGGTTTAATTAGGTTGTTACTAAGTTTATAACTGGCGGATCAGAACTAGTTACTATATATTACCTATCAAGCTCCCATTATTTTTATCCTTTAAATGAATAAATCAACCACTCTCAATAAACTTAAAATACTCAATATTAGAAATCCATGGCTAGTATCAATCGTCAACGAGCTATCAAACCGACGAGGGGCAAGTGCAGGTAAAGAGCCTTTATATCGTTCAACTAAAAAACGCATGAAAGCTGGGAAAGATCCTACTGCGAGGAAAAAATTTAACATAGCAGTTAATAAACTAAAATGTTTTGAGTTACTCTTTGAGAAAGAAACCGTTAGTGGTACTAGATATCATTTACTAACAGCTGTTTGGCATCTAGAAGATGCGATTATTGAAAGCATTAAGTCATCAACAGTCAGTAGTACCCAGGGAAGAAGAATCAATATCAACTGGAAGACAATTTTGAAAGAGGTTAGAAAAATACTTTCATCCCATAACATTAAACTACCCATGAAGGTAACTCAAACTCTTGTTCGTTTTTTCTTATTAAGACAATGTCGCTGGAAATTACTTTCGGATAATAGTTTGATACCACCCAAGAGCATCAGTAAAAAAAAATTAGTCTCACCTGAGGAGCAACAAGATTTATTTGTTTAACTCTTCAGATCAATCTTAACTTCTCAGTCCAATACCCTTATTCAATAAATACATTGCAAATCCCGACAATGAAATAATAAAAAATATTATTAATGATATTGCTAACCAGATATTAATATCTGAACTCCCTAAGAATCCATATCGGAAAGCGTTTACCATGTACAGTACCGGATTAGCCATTGATACTTTCTGCCAAAATTCAGGTAATAGCGATATTGAATAAAATACGCCACCTAAGTAGGTTAATGGTGTCAATATAAAAGTCGGCACTATGGATATGTCATCAAATGATTTTGCAAATACTGCATTCACAAAGCCCGCTAATGAAAACATCAGGGACGTTAGGATTACAACTAATATCACTATCCATGGGTTGCTAATTTCTATATCAATGAAAAATAAAGCGACAATAGTTACAATAGTTCCTGTCAAGATTCCTCGACTAACACCACCTGCAACATAACCAAGTAGAATGATAATGTTCGGCACAGGTGCTACCATCATTTCTTCAATTGATCGCTGAAATTTAGAGCTGAAAAAAGATGAAACAACATTCGAATAAGAGTTGGTTATCACTGACATCATAATTAATCCTGGAACAATAAATTCCATATAACTATAACCATCCATGGTTCCAATTCTTTCACCGATTAAACTACCGAAAATAACAAAGTACAGCGTCATGGTTATGGATGACGGTAATAAAGTTTGCACCCAGATCCGTGTGTAGCGTTGAATTTCTTTATGTACAATACTCGAGAGTGCAATATAATTAGGATGACTAAACATTGTTTGTTGTCTCACTGTTATCTGTTGTATTTCGCTCTGCCTTACTAGACTTGTTATCGACCAATCTAACGAATAGTTCTTCTAGACGATTAGATTTATTTCTCAAGCTCAATACCTTGATATTTTTTTCTTCAAGCAATGAAAATAATTGATTGACGCCCTGCCCTTTTTTAATTTCAACTTCAAAGGAATTTTTATCCCTTAATTTAAATTTATAATCTCCCAGGGAATCAAGCTCACTCGTTAAATCTGAAGTATCCAGAACCAGTGTTTCAACATCGAGTTTGGCTATAATACTTTTCATATCAGTATCGATAATGATTTTACCTTCATCGATGATCGCTATATTTCTACAGAGGCTTTCTGCTTCTTCCAAATAGTGAGTGGTTAAAACAATCGTTGTTCCGTCTTCATTCAGTTGTTGTAAAAACTCCCACATTGTGCGGCGTATCTCAATATCAACTCCTGCAGTTGGTTCATCAAGAATTAACAATTTCGGCTTATGCATTAAAGCGCGAGCAATCATAAGACGTCTTTTCATCCCTCCGGATAATTCACGTGATATTGAGTCTTTCTTATCCCATAAGGCAAGTTGCCTCAGAACTTCCTCAGCTCGGATTACAGCCTCTTTGCGTTTGATGCCATAATAGCCCGCTTGATTGACTACTATATCGATTACCTTCTCAAACTGACTAAAATTAAATTCCTGAGGTACTAGTCCGATATTTCGCTTCGCTTCAGTTAAATTTTTATCAATGTCATGGCCAAAAACTTTCACAGTCCCAGTGGTCTTATTAACTAGGGAGCAGATAATTCCAATGGCTGTGGATTTGCCTGCACCGTTAGGTCCAAGTAATGCGAAAAAGTCACCTTCTTCCACCGTCAATGAGATGCTCTTTAGGGCTTCAACTTTATTTTTATACACTTTGCTTAAATTCTCTATTATTAATGCTTGCACAGTTTTCTCCACAACAAATTGCTATTGCTCATTTTGTTGTTTATTGGCATATCCCCAGCGGGGGGTTAGCTCTATGTCTATTTTAAGATGATCTAATATTCTGGTAATTACAAAATCTATTAGTTCATCAATACTCTTAGGTTGATTATAAAACCCTGGACTTGCTGGTAATATTGTTGCTCCTGCTCTTGTTAAACTCACCATGTTTTCAAGATGGATCAAGGAGTAAGGTGTTTCCCTAGGCACTAAAATTAAAGTGCCTCTTTCTTTTAACACCACATCTGCTGCCCGCTCAATCAAGTTATTACTGGCCCCAGTTGCTACCGCTGATAAAGTTCCAGTACTACAGGGACAAATAACCATTTTAGAGGGTGCTGATGAACCACTTGCCACGGGTGAAAACCAATTTTCCTTACTCCACACCTTAATCAATGACTGATCGAGCTCAAAACGTTTTGCAATTATAGATGACAACTTATCTGGATTTGCAGGAAGCTGCAGATCCAACTCAGCAGCAATAACGATTCGAGCAGCATCGGAGATCATTAGATGCACTAAATAACCTTGTTGATTCAGTAGAGATAATAATCTTGCAGCATAGGGAGCTCCTGAAGCTCCTGTTATAGCAAGACTGATTGTTTTAGTTGTCATTAGGATCCTAGGTGGTTTTAATTTTCAAATTTTTCAGTTAAGGCATCTAACAGTTTTTGATGGATGCCATCAAAGCCGCCATTACTCATAATCAACACTTGATCATCAGGTCTGATCAGAGTTAGCAACTCTGCCAAAAGTTCGGAGGGTTGTTCATAAATAAAGGTATTTTCCTCTAATGGAATCAGCTCCCAATCTCGAGTCTGAGGCTTATGAATAAGGCTTATATCTGATTTTTCAAGAGCTGGCAGTATAGTATTTTTATGCAGACCTGAGAGCATAGTATTTGATCGCAAGTCGGTTACAGCAATAATACGCTTGGAACCTACCTTAGCACGAAGCGCATCGAGTGTTGTGGCAATGGCTGTAGGATGATGTGCAAAATCATCATAGACTGAAACACCACCTATCACGCCCCTCAGTTCCAGGCGCCTTTTGACGCTTTTAAAAGACGATAGAGCTTGAAGAGAAACCTTTACCGGCACTCCTGCATGTCTGGCCGAGGCAATAGCTGCTAGTGCATTCATCATATTATGCTCACCAATAAGTTTCCATGAGAGGCTGCCATAACGCTCTAAACCGTCATCAGTCTGCAGCATAACTTCAAATTCACTGTAATCTTCAGCAACAACTTCAGTTTGCCAATCACCTTGCCCAAGTATCTTGCCAAGAGTTTCACAGGGTGTCCAGCACCCCATCTCTAATACATCCTCAAGCGCTTTATATTGGGCAGGTAAAATGATTAATCCATTGCTGGGAATAATTCTCACAAGATGATGAAATTGCGTTTTGATAAACTCGATGGATGGGAAAATATCCACATGATCATATTCGAGATTATTAAGCACAACCGTTCTCGGATGGTAATGAACAAATTTGGAACGCTTATCAAAAAATGCCGTATCGTACTCATCTGCCTCCACCACAAAGAAAGGTGATTCAGTGATACGTGCTGAGAGACCAAAATTTTCTGGGATGCCTCCTATGAGAAAGCCCGGTTGCATGTTTGCGTATTCTAAAATCCAGGCAATCATACTAGCGGTCGAAGTCTTGCCATGAGTACCTGCTACTGCCAGTACCCACTTATCTTTTAAAACATAATCTGCTAACCACTGAGGTCCTGAGGTATAGGCTAATCCCCTATCTAAAATATATTCTACCGATGGGTTACCTCTGGACATGGCATTTCCCACCACAATTAAATCAGCATTTTTCTGTTTGAGGATCTCAGGATCATAACCTTCATGAAGCTTTATACCTTCAGATTCTAATTGGCTGCTCATAGGAGGATAAACATTTTGATCGGAACCCGAGACAGTATGACCTAACTGTCGTGCTATATGAGCGATACCGCCCATAAAGGTTCCACAAATCCCAAGTAGGTGAATATGCATATATTAAGTCTATCCAATCAATTAAGTACTACAATATCAGATGATTTTAACAGTTTAAGATTTGATAGTGAATCAATCATATTCTAAGCCGTCACCAGCATAGCTTGAAAAGCTGTTTTCAAGTATCATCCATTAAGAACTTTTCTGCACTAAACCCCTTTTGCTAATTTAATAGGATTTATCAATGCCTTTATCCAGAAAACCAATTCGTGCAAATGCTTTTTACGCCCAATCAGGTGGTGTTACCTCAGTGATTAACGCCTCTGCTTGCGGTGTAATTGAAACAGCAAGGATGCACAAACTTCGTATTGCTAAAGTATATGCAGGTAAAAATGGCATAATCGGTGCTCTACGTGAAGAATTGATTGATACCAGTAAAGACACTAAAAAATCTATCAGTGCATTAAGACACACTCCTTCTGGTGCCTTCGGCTCATGTCGCTATAAGTTAAAGGGTATCGATGAAAACCGAGCAGAATACGAACGCCTTATTGAAGTGTTTAAGGCCCACAATATTCGATACTTCTTTTATAATGGTGGTGGAGATTCCATGGATACCGCCCATAAAATTTCTCAAATCAGTGAAATTATGGACTATCCCATTACTTGTATTGGTATCCCTAAAACCGTTGATAATGACTTACCCATTACTGATAACTGCCCTGGGTTTCCTTCAGTGGCTAAGTACGTAGCTGTTTCAGTTCTCGAAGCAGGATTTGACGTTGCTTCCATGTGTGAATCATCCACTAAGGTATTTGTGATGGAAGTCATGGGGCGACATGCTGGCTGGATAGCAGCTGCAGGTGGTCTGGCTTCTGAAGAAGAAGGCGAGGCCCCCCATATTATATTATTTCCTGAGATAGCTTTTGATAAGGACAAGTTTTTAAAGAAAGTAAATGCTACTGTGAAGAAATATGGTTATTGCGTTATTGTTGTGTCAGAAGGTGCTGCTTATAAGGATGGAACTTTCCTAGCAGAGTCTGGAACAGTTGATGCCTTTGGTCACAAACAATTAGGTGGTGTTGCACCTGTTGTTGCCCAAATGATTAAAGATGAGTATGGCTATAAATATCACTGGGCTGTTGCCGATTACTTGCAACGCGCCGCAAGGCATATTGCATCTGCTGTTGATGTTGAGCAGGCCTATGCACTTGGTAAGGCAGCTGTTGAGTTTGCCTTGAAAGGTAACAATGCCACCATGCCTGTGATCATTCGCAAGGCCACCAAGAAATACAGTTGGACTATCGGTGAAGCACGGCTTGAAGATGTAGCAAATGTTGAGAAGATGATGCCACGTAAATTTATCAGCAAAGATGGATTTCATATAACCGAAGCCTGTCGGAATTATTTACAACCCCTGATTGTCGGAGAAGATTATCCTCCCTACAAAAATGGTTTACCTCAGTATGTTCGTCTTAAGAATGTTTTAGTTGAGAAGAAACTGAAAGACTATAAAGTCTAATTTTACTGTCGTTGAATATCCAATAAAAACGGGAGCAAATGCTCCCGTTTTTATTAATACTTATTTCTAATTTAAAGCAGCGGTGCTATAACCAAACTAACAATCGCCATGACATTGATCAAAATATTCATTGATGGACCTGAGGTATCCTTGAAAGGATCACCTACAGTATCGCCAACGACTACTGCCGTGTGAGTATCAGTACCTTTACCACCTAGATTGCCCTTTTCAACATACTTTTTAGCATTGTCCCAAGCTCCACCAGCGTTAGCCATCATAAGGGCCATCAGTACACAGCAAATTAATGCTCCGCCTAACATGCCGCCTAAAGACTCAGCACCTAATCCAAATCCAACAACTGCTGGAGAACCTATGGCAATAACACCTGGAAGGATCATCTTTTTAAGAGCTGCAGTGGTTGCAATATCAATACATTTTTCAGTGTCTGGTTCCGCTGTACCTTCAAGAAGGCCAGGGATTTCTTTAAACTGTCGACGTATCTCATGGATCATTTCAAAGGCCGCATCACCCACCGCGGTCATCGTTATTGAAGCAATCAAAAAGGGTAACAGACCACCGATGAACATACCGATGAGAACCATAGGGTTATCAAGTTGTAGTGAGAAGTCCGGATTTGAAGCCTTCATCACTTCAATAAAGGCAGCGATGATAGCAAGAGCAGCAAGAGCTGCCGCACCAATTGCGAATCCTTTACCGATTGCAGCCGTTGTATTACCTAGCTCATCAAGAGAATCAGTAATTTCACGGGTTTCTTTACCTAGGCCTGCCATTTCAGCAATACCACCAGCATTATCTGCAACGGGACCATAGGCATCAATTGCCATGGTTATACCCACTGTGGCAAGCATGCCAACTGCAGCAATACCAACACCGTATAAACCAGCATAAGTAGTTGAAACAAAGATAATAGTGCAGAGAGTTAGAACAGGTAACACCACTGATTGCATGCCTACTGCTAGACCTGTAATCATCACTGTTGCAGCGCCTGTTTGGCCTGCTCTGGCAATCTTACGAATAGGTGCAGCAGAGGTGTAATACTCAGTAATAAGACCAATGATAATACCACCCACCGCACCTGATAAAACAGCAAACCAAATATTGATGCTGATTCCTTCAGACTCAATAAAGAAATAAGCAGCAGCGACAAATACCACAGCAGAGCCAATAGTGCCTGCACGTAGAGCCACTTCAGGACTACTACTAGACATGGCTTTAACGACAACAATACCAAGCACTGAACAAATTAATCCTACTGATGCCAGTCCTAATGGCAGAGCCATCAAGGAACTTTGAGCTCCAAGAGATGTTACTGTCATGGTTGAGGCGATGGTTAAGCAAGCGATCATTGCGCCACAGTAGGATTCAAAGATATCAGAACCCATTCCAGCAACATCACCAACATTATCACCAACATTATCTGCAATAACGCCAGGATTACGTGGATCATCTTCTGGAATTCCTGCTTCAAGCTTTCCAACCAAGTCAGCACCAACATCCGCACTCTTGGTAAAGATACCACCACCTACACGGGAAAATAATGCAACGGTTGATGCACCCATGCCAAAACCATGAATAGTATGAGCAGTCTGGGGATCACCACCAAAAAAGTAGTAGAGAGAACCTAAGCCAAGAAGTCCTAGGGAAGCAACACAGAGCCCCATGATAGAACCACCAAAAAATGCAATAGTTAAAGCAGTTGATGCACCTTCATTGTGGGCAGCGGTGGTCGTTCTCACATTCGCTTTGGTAGCAGTAAACATACCAATATACCCAGCGAGAGATGATGTTACAGCGCCTGCAATAAACGCAATAGTTGTGTTTTGACCTAATGAAAAGTAAAGAGCTATGATGAGTACAGCTGAGAATATTCCTAACATTTTATATTCTCTGTGCATAAACACCATGGCACCTGAGTGAATGGCGTCACCTATTTTGGTAACTTTTTCTTCACCAGCGGGATACTTAAGTACTATGCCATAAATAATAAAGGCTATAATTAGTCCGGCACCACCAAGGGCTGGTGGTAGATAGAGCATATCTAACATTATTGGTTACTCACTTATTTAATTGAAAAATCAAAAGTGCCTGTCAATAAAGAACGACTGAATAAGGTAAATTTAATCGCTACTAGACTGAGTGCCCCTTAGATTTATTCATTTTTATTATTATAGAGATGACTGGCATCATCTCCCCATTTCATTACAGAGTGTAAACAACCCTGAAGGACTTGTATAGTTGCATTTTTACTGCCTATTCATCCATGCTTAAGTTATTGATTATATTGAACATAATTTATAGTGAAATTGTTTATAAATGAGGGATTGCCAAATTCTTAGTTAGGTATATAATGTGCGCCCTTTTAAACCTAGATCAAAGTTGAAATTGTTATGAGTCTTAATATAGTAAAACCCGGTAAAAACATACCTGATGAAGTGAATGTGATCATCGAAATTCCCGCTCACTCTGACCCGGTAAAGTATGAAGTTGATAAAGAGTCCGGTGCTATTTTCGTTGACCGCTTTATGTCTACTTGCATGCACTATCCTTGTAACTATGGCTATGTTCCTCACACTTTGTCTGAAGATGGTGATCCGGTTGATGTTTTAGTTCCTACACCCTTTCCAATCATCCCAGGTTCTGTAATCCCTTGCCGACCAGTAGCTGTACTAATGATGACTGATGAATCAGGTCCTGATGCTAAAATACTCGCTGTTCCTGCAGACAGGCTTTGCTACGACTATCGTGGCGTAGAAAACCTAAGTCAAGTATCCCAAACGCTATGTGATCAGATAACTCACTTTTTCGCACACTACAAAGACCTAGAGTTAACCAAATGGGTTAAAATCGAAGGCTGGAAAGATGTAGACGCTGCAAAACTTGAAATCCTCGAATCAATAGCAAGATACAACGAAACAGAAAACAAACCAGCCTTTTAAGCGTTGCGCACGATAAAATTGAGTAGAACAAAGTTGATTACAATGGGAAATAGCTTTTATATCTCCCATTGTATATACCCATCATCATTCAAGATGTATGTTTCAGCTAGGCTAGAAAGGTTTGAAAGGCTAACCTCTAGAGAGAAGTTCTCTTAAATCGATAAGACCGGCATTTGCACGTGAAATGTAGGATGCCATCACTAGGGAGTGATTAGCAACAAATCCAAAACCTCCACCATTAAGGATCATTGGACTCCAAATAGATTCCTGAGTGGCTTCAAGTTCTCTGATAATTTGCCTAAGACTTGCCACTGCATTTTTCTTTTCAAGAACTTCAGCAAAATCTACTTCGATTGCTCTTAGATATTGCGCTAAGGCCCAACTAGCTCCCCTGGCTTCATAAAATATATCGTCAATTTCAAACCAAGGAGTTTTAACTTTTAGACTAGAGGATGAGCTAGTTGATTGAGTAGCTGAACTATCGCCTGCAAGATCGGTATTGATCCGCTCTTGACCAACACTTGCCGATAACTTTTGAGAGTAGGAACCAAGTCGAGTAGAAACTTCACCGAGGTATTCCCTTAAATTATCAGCACGGGCATAAAACTGTGTTTCAGGATTATTTGGATTTGAAAGTTTATCACGGTATGTACGCAGTGCTTTTACTGCATCAGCATACTCCCCTTCAGGACTAGGTAACATCCAGGTACCGTGGGCGAGATACATTTTAGGCTCTGCACTTTTTAAATCTTCTTGCTCAGATGATTGGGATTGAGAACGAGAAAAAGAATTCCTTAAGCTTCTCGTTAAATCACGACTTTGAATTAATACACCGTATTCAAAAGCTGGCATATTATCCATAAATACACTGGGTGGCATAATATCATTACCTAAAAATCCACCGGGTTTTTCCAATAAGACTTCTATGACATCTGCAAGTGTATTAACCACCGTATAGCCGGTTATGCGTCTTTTACCCTCTGCTTCATTAACCCAGGCCTTATCATTATATATTTCAACAGGTTCAGGCTCAAAGCTCCAATAGACGGTTATGGCATAGCCAAAGAGTAAAATGAATATTGTGCTAATTAAGATGAGTTTCCCAACCCCTGATTTTACTTCAGGTACAATACTTCCTGCAGAACTGGACGCATCAGTATTAATATTTTCAATTGGGGTTTGTGCCATTGCTTGTACTCTCCGGATTAAGTGCCTGTTAAACTAGTAGAGAAGATTATCCATTATTTTAGGAGTAACTTGAACTTAATTTAGCACTTAATTTAACAATATTAATTCGAAAACTGATGATAGCTTCACAACTCGGTTTTAGTTTTCTTAATATTAAATGTTTTATTACCAAGAAGGTTAAACCAGAAAAGCAATTCAGCAACCATGCCTACTCCCACAAAAAGTATAAATGCATAGGTTGCTGCAAATAGCGACGCCAGGGTGTAGCAAGCTAACGCTAAGAACAAATAAAATAGTATCCGATTTCTAGTAACTATTTTTTCTAGGCTATTTGCTTGAATTGCCATCTACAGATAACTCCAATCAGGTCTTTTAGGCAAAATAATTCCTGCTATTACATAAAGAATTATTGTCGGAGTAGTAAAAAATATTGCTGATACTATTGTTAAGATTCTTACTAAATGTCTATCTGTGTCAAAGAAATCTGCAAGACCTGCACAAACCCCCATGCATTTAGCTTTTCGTTGATTCTTATACAGCTTGTCACGTGATACCACTTTCTCTCTATCGTTAAATTTCATGACCTGCTCCTATTTTTTCTTTTGATTTACATTAAAGAGCAATGTTTAACTTGCTTTTTTGAACTTAACTTTAAGAGACTCTAGCTCTTCTTCAATTTTCTCATCCACGACTAGCTGGTCAATTTGGTCACTTAATGACTGGCCTTTTCCTAAGTCATAAGACTCAACTTCAGCTTCAAGGCGGTCCATCTTTTGTTCATATTGCTCAAATTTACTAAATGCATCATCGATTGATTTGTTATTCAACTGGCGTTTAACTTTAATTCGAGTGGTCGCTGTCTTGTGACGTAACTGCATTGCTGCACGTCTACTTTTTGCCTCAGTCAGTTTTTCCTGTAGTTGAGTGATATCTTCATTTAACTTTGCAAGTGAAGATTCAAGTTCTACAAGTTCATTTTCCTGAGCATCGAAAGAGTCTTGAAGGTTTTGTTTTTCAATTAATGCTGCTCTAGCTAAGTCATCACGTTGCTTGCTAATAGCAAGTTCAGCCTTCTCAGTCCAGCGGGTGATATTACGAGCCACTTCTATCATGTGACGCTTTAATTCTTTCTTATTTGCAATTGTTTTTACAGAAGATGAACGTACTTCAACTAGAGTTTGTTCCATTTCTTGTATAATGAGTTTCAACATCTTTTCTGGATCTTCAGCCTTATCAAGCATTGAATTTAAGTTTGAATTTACGATGTCTGCAAACCGTGTGAATATTCCCATTTTAATTTCCTCTCGTTTTATGTCTGCGCTAGCAGTTTGACTGTTAATAAATACTTATGGTTAGTAGGTACTTAAGATTAGTACTTAATATTAGTAGTTACTTATGACATATACAGATTTCGTGCCAGAAATAAAAAACACAGCTATCTTATTGTTTGTAATACACTATTTATAACTTGATGTGTTTTGTAGAGGAAGGGAAGAAATAGTCAATTACGAATCTTTAGTCATTTTCGCCAATCTATTTTGAATTATTTCCTTTTGCTCATGCATGGCAGCTAAGGCTTTTTCCAGTACTTCAATGCCGGCTCCTTGCTTATAAGCCTGCTCACTAATTTCCCGTCTGAAATATCTTGCTCCAGGCAGGGACTGATATAAACCGAGGAGATGGCGTGAGATCTGACCAAGCTTTCCGCCGGACTTTAAGTGTTGCTCAATATAGGGGAACAGAGAATGAATAATTTCATCCCTTGATGGCTTTTGATGATCGTCCTGATAAAACTGTTCATCCACATCAATCAATAAATAGGGGTTATGGTAAGCCTCTCGACCTATCATCACGCCATCAACATGTCCTAGATGGACTTTACACTCTGCTAAGGACTTAATACCACCATTGATGATAATTTCAAGCTCAGGAAATTGCTGCTTTATCTTATAAACCCTGTCATAACACAAGGGAGGAATATCACGGTTTTGTTTTGGACTTAATCCATCAAGCCAAGCTTTTCTTGCATGGATGATAAAAACGTTACAACCAGACTCTTTAACAAGAGAGACAAACTTATGTAGTTCATCAAAGGTATCTTGCCTGTCAATTCCTATTCGAGTCTTAACGGTAACAGGAATTGATACCACCTCTGCCATGGCGCTTAAACAATCTCTAACAAGTTCAGGCTCAGCCATTAGACAGGCGCCAAATTTTCCAGACTGAACACGGTCACTTGGACAGCCAACATTAAGATTAACTTCACTATATCCCCATTGCTCAGCTATTATCGCGCTTTTTGCTAAATCTGCTGGATCACTTCCACCTAACTGAATTGCTAAGGGTTGTTCAGCTGGATCAAAGCCAATTAGACGCTCTCTATCACCATGAATAACCGCACCCGTTGTAACCATTTCAGTATAAAGAAGGACATGTTTGCTGATTTTACGTAAAAAATAGCGGTCATGACGATCAGTCCAATCCATCATGGGTGCTACAGAAATACTGCGATTTATGGACTTAGTAGGTTTTTCATTATTTTCAATCACTTGTTGTTTTCTCAATGATTAATGAATAGCTCGTGCTACGCCCACCACCTGAATCTTTTTGTAATGCGCCCAAATTGATGAGATTAAGGATGTCGCGGTAGGCGGTATCTTGTGAGCACTTTGCCATCTTTGCCCATTTAGAAGTTGTCAGCTTGCCCTCAAAACCATCCAATAATTTGTTTAATATTTTTATCTGCCGTTTATTTAAAGGCTCTTTCGCAAAGCGTTCCCAGAAGCCTGCTTTATCAAGCACAACACTGAGTGTTTCCTGAGCCCCCTCAATGGCACTTAATAGACAGTTCAGGAACCAGTTCTGCCACCCTGTCACATCAAGTTCACCTTTCTGTGTCCATTCTAATGTATCGTAGTAATCCTTGTTCTCGCGACGGATTTGCGCAGACATACTGTAGAAACGCTGGCCTGTTTTCTCTGAACGGGCAAGCGACATATCTGCAATGGCGCGGGCTATACGACCATTTCCGTCGTCAAATGGATGGATGGTTACAAACCACAAATGCGCAAGTCCTGCGATGAACAGTGGATCTAGCTCTCCGGGCTGTTCAAACCAGCTTAAGAACCTTGCCATTTCTTGAGGTAGGCACTTTGCAGATGGAGCTTCATAGTGGACTTTCTCCCGCCCAATTGGTCCTGAGACGATTTGCATCGGACCACTACTATCATCACGCCAGTTTCCGGCCCTGATTTTACTCATACCACTTCGGCCAGTTGGAAATAGTGATGCATGCCACGCGAACAACCTCTCTTGTGTCAGAGCTTCGGAATAGTTGACCGTTGCATCCAACATCATTTCAACTACTCCATCAACATTACGGTCGACTGGAACAAGTCCGCTAACATCCATGCCAAGCTTTCGCGCAATAGATGATCTAACTTGATCACGTTCTAGTTTTTCACCCTCTATTTCATTCGTTTTTATTACATCCTCGGTCAGGATGCGAAGCTGAGCTTCACTTCGCAGGTCAAAGCCTAGCGCCTCCATTTTACCTAGTAACCGTCCTTGCTCCCTTGAAACATGCCCAAGTAGTTTGGTCAGGTTTCGTCCGTCCCAAGTTAGAGTAGGCCAATCGGGTTTCTCCCATAGGTACATTGTATAATCTCCGCAATTTGTGCGGAAATTATGACATCTAATCTCCGCATTATCAAGGGTATTCTCAGCATAGTATGCGGAGATTAGAGGCATTATTCTCCGCACGAATTGTATTTAAGGTGCAGCGTTTGAAATGACTAAAAGTGGATATCGTTCATTCAGCTTATTAAATCGGATCAATTGAATTAAATCTTTAATATAATCGTCACCTCTTTCTGAATATTTCTCTAATCCCTTAGTTAATTTAGTTGCTGTTAATGTTGCTGATGATTCTCTTAAGGAAGCTCGAATTTTTCGTAATTGTGTATATTGCTTATGGCTATTTAACAATCGTATATAATAGGAAACAGAGTCTCTCGGTGATTTAAAATTCTTAACCTCGGTATATTTCTCGTCCGGCTGTATCAGAAAATCGTTTGTCAGTTCTTAGCAATGGTAATATCCGCTATCAACTCAAGACGCCTTATCGTGACGGAACCACTCATGTGATATTTGAACCTCTGGATTTTGTTGCTAAGCTTGCAGCATTGATACCCAAGCCGACGACTGTATGGATGCAGGAGGTAGAGTAACGCAGGAGCAGTTACCGAGGGTTAACCTAACCCGTTTTCACGGAGTATTTGCACCAAATAGTAAATGGCGGAAGAAGATTACTCCTGTAAAGCGAGGAAAAACAAAAAAGCTTCCTGAAGAAAAGTGTTCTGAGAAATCATCTGCTGTGCTATCTCAAAAGACAGGATACAGGCCAGAACTCAGATTCAAGCAAATCAAAGATTTCACTACTACCCGATGAAAGAGCTCCTCCCTTTAATAATTTGTTTCCTTGAGAATACTTAAGTCCAATCAGATACTATTTTGCGGTAGGGTTGGGTATGTCTTTTTTCCAAAAATACCAATAGATAAACAAGTTATTGTAGGATATTGATTAAAAAGAGGTTGCTTTCAGCCTATAAGGCCTG
>NVWF01000004.1 GCA_002746155.1 Gammaproteobacteria bacterium
GATCCATCGAATGGAGATAAGGGAAATATTATTCTTGAATAGGACTTTCAGTCCGTGGACTGCAACCTATGGACTTTTAGTCCATAGTCGTTGAGTTAACCAAGTGTACTGTCTATTGAGTCTCTGCATATCTCGTCTACAAATTCAAATTCCAATGTTGTATGTTCAAGGTTAAAAGGTCTAAGTCGAGATGATATTTCATTTTTCATTGCAATATACTCTTGTTGATCAAAATAATGACTTAACACTAAATGAGCAGTAAGCACATGCCTTTCGCCATCAAGAGACCAGAGATGAAAATGATGAATCTCATCAATGAACTTTAATGCTGATAATTGAGTTTTTATTGAGTCTTGAAGTCCTTGCTCTGGCGTTGCCTGCAAAAACAATTGTATTGCAGTGCGGAGGTTTTTAATGACATTAAATAGAATAAATAACGTAAATCCGATTGAAAGTATCGGGTCTAGTATTGGAAAATCAATAAACATTAAAACAATAGCAACAATTAAAACAGCTACCCACCCTAATACGTCTTCAATTAAATGCCAATTGAGGATGCGTTCGTTTAATGTTTTTCCTTCACTTAGTTTGTAGGCAGCATAACCATTAACAATTACGCCTAAAATAGCTAACAACAGCATACCTTGGGCATCGGGCATTACTGGTGATAACAAACGAGGAAATGACATTGTAAGCACCCAAATTGAACCTGCTACTAAGACAACACCGTTAATTAGTGCACCAAGTAATGAAAAACGATGGTAACCGTAAGAAAATGTTTTATTTGAGTTTTTCTTACTGAGCTTGTTTAATCCCCATGCTAGGCCAATAGATAAAGTATCGCCTAAATCGTGTACGGCATCGGCCATTATTGCTGTGCTGTTGGTTAACCAGCCGCCTATAAATTCGATAATAGTAAAGCAAAAATTTAATATAAATGCCCAGCCGATACGATTTGAAGACATATCTTTAGGAATATGATTGTGACCATGACTAGGGGAATGCCTAGTTGATTGATGACGTAAATTATCGGACATTGCTTCCTCCTATAAATAGGTATTCCATAGAGAACTACTACGGAATACCTATGCAAAACAGAATGTTACATTAACTTTAACGAACCTACATTATCTTCTCATTCCTTCAATCCGGCTTTTAGAGAACCAAGCATAAAGTACAGGTAAAACAAATAAGGTAAGGAAAGTTGCAGTAATCAAGCCACCGACAATGACTGTTGCTAATGGTCGCTGTATTTCAGAACCAACACCGCTTGACATGATGATGGGTATTAAGCCAAGGGCGGAAGTTATGGCAGTCATCAATACTGGACGAAGTCTTGATATTGCTCCTTCATATACCGCTTCGGCAATGCTTTCTCTGCCTGTTTGAATGCGTAAATTGATGGCTTCAACCATTACTACGCCATTAAGCACCGCAACACCAAATAAGGTAATAAAACCAATTGAACTTGGGACAGAAAGGTATTGACCAGAAATATATAAGGCAACAACACCGCCTATCATAGCTAAAGGTAAATTAACTAGAATCAGCATGGCTTGACCAACACTGTTAAAAGCAAAATATAATAATAGCGCAATAATGGCAATAGAAAGTGGTACAACAATAGTAAGTCGTTGTTGTGCTCGTTGTTGATTCTCAAATTGTCCGCCAATATCAACTGAATAACCTGCAGGTAAATCTACTTTATTTGTAATCGCTGTACGAATATCGTTTACCACGCTGCCCATATCCCGGCCTTGTACATTGGCTTGAATAACGACTCGTCGTTGAACATCATCACGGCGTACCTGAGGTGGACCAGATTCAATGGAGATATCGGCAACATCACCTAAACGAACCCATGCACCTGTTGGTGCTTGTAGCCTTAAATCAGCAATCGTTTGCTGCTGTGATCTATATTCTTTGGCTATACGTAGGTAAATATCATAACGCTCATTACCATTAATCACCTGCCCTACTTCTTGGCCGCCGATACCGTTTCGTACTAACCTCATGACATCACCTACCGATAAACCATAGCGAGACAATTGACGACGATTAGGTCTAACAACTAACTGAGACTCCCCCGCTATAGCCTCCATAGCAACATCTCTTGCACCATCAACATCTTGAATAGCATTCACTATGGCTTGACCTTGTTGAGCAAGGATATCGAGATCTGGACCAAATAGTTTTATTGCTAACTGTGCTTTAACGCCCGACAGTAGTTCATCAACGCGAGTTGCAATGGGTTGAGAAAAATTCAGCAATAAGCCAGGAAATTGTTCAAGTTTTTTTTCCATCAAGCCCTGTAGCTCATAGCGTGATTTTACATTTGTCCACTCTGCGACTGGCTTTAGACCGATATAGATTTCAATGTTATTAACGGGCTCTGGATCGCCGCCAATTTCTGCTCGGCCAATACGACTGGTAGCATAGATAACTTCAGGAAACTCAAGCAATATTTTTTCCAATTTAGGGGCAACAAACAGTGCTGTAGTTAAACTAGTAGAGGGCGCCATTGTTACCCGCAAATTGATAGTTCCCTCTTCAAGCTCTGGCACAAATTCAGTGCCTAAATTTGGCACTAAAAATAACGTACCAACAAGCAAGGTTCCGGCACCAATGAGAACAACTTTTTTGGCATTCATCGCTTTAGTTAAACTGCCACGATAAAACTTTTCTAATACACTAACCAAAGGACTTGTTCGTGCCTTAAAGCCTCGTTGGAAAAGGTAACTGGCTAAGGCGGGTACGACAATGAGCGATACGGCTAAAGACGCTACCATAGCAATCATAATGCTAGTCGCCATGGGTTGAAATAGCTTGCCTTCCACCCCTTCTAAGCTAAATAAAGGCGCGAAAACTACCATGATAATCGTAACAGCAAAAAATACCGGCTTGGCAACTTCTCGAGCGGCTATTTGTATGCGTAAACCAACGTCCTTGTCTTTTTCTACATCAAAAGGATTTTCACTGTCATGTGTTCCCTCATTATCATACTCGTGACGACGATCAGGTTGGCTAAGATGTTTAAAAATATTTTCCATCATCACCACTGCGCCATCAACCATCATACCAATAGCAACAGCTAAACCACCGAGCGACATTAAATTCGCTGACAGGCCATTGTAAGACATAACCATTAATGCCATACCAACAGAAAGCGGAATAGAAATAAGTACCAGCAAAACTGCCCGTACATTCAGTAAGAAAAGCACCAATACAATAACGATAAAGATAAATGCTAAAATCAATGCCTGAGCAACCGTGCTGACAGCTTTTTCAATAAGATCGGCTTGATCATAAATGGGCTCAAACGTTACCCCTTTAGGTAGCGCTTGCTGAATAAGGGGGATCCTTTCCTTTATACCATCGATAGTCACTTTGGTATTTGCGCCCATACGCTTTAACACAATTCCAGAAACAACTTCACCTAAAAATTTACTGCCACTAACACCGTCACGTTTAGTCATAGTGACAGCGCCTTGTCTAATTTCGCTACCAAACTCAACCGTAGCAACATCAGCGAGGTAGACAACAGTACCGGCAATTGTTTTCACAGGAATTTGTTTTAATTCCTCTAAACCTTTTTCATTACTACTTAACCAACCGACGCCTCGAATAACCAGTTGCTCCTGACCTCTATCCAAATACCAGCCTCCGGCATTATCATTATTGTCGGCCAGTGCTTTGGCAATATCTGCTTGTGTCAATTGGTAGGCGAGTAAACGTGATGGGTTAATATTGACCTGATATTGTTTAACATTTCCGCCAAAAGCTAAGACATCTGTTACGCCATCCACTGGCATTAATAATAGTTTTACTACCCAATCATTAAGACTACGAAGCGACATGCTGTCATAACCTGAGTCTTCATCAGCTAATAATAAATACTGATAGACCTGACCCAAACCTGAGGTGTTTGGTCCAATTTCAGGTGTACCAACACCTTCAGGGATCAATTCTTTTGCTGACTGCAATCGCTCAAATACTAATTGACGTGCAAAATAAATATCAGTGCCCTCCTTAAAAACCACCGTAATGCCTGACAAACCTGTTTTTGAGATTGAACGTACTTCTTCAACATCAGGTAAGGCATACATTACAGCTTCAATGGGGAAAGTAATAAGTTGCTCTACTTCTTCCGCAGCTAAACCTGGGGCTTCTGTATTAATGGCAACCTGTACGTTTGTTACATCGGGAAATGCATCCAAATTCAAACGCGGAATAGTAAAAATGGCCGTAGCCGTTAACGCAATCAAGGTAATAACAACCAATAATCGGTTAGTGACAGACCAGTCAATCAAACGATTTAACATGTGTTGATTCTCCAATTATTAATTAATGGTTATGAGCGTCAAAACCGCCCTTAGCAATTTCTGAAGCAACATAAAAAGCGCCTTTGGTGACAAGTTTTGTACCTGCGGGCAATCCGTGAATTTCACGTAATGCGCCAACTTGTCGTCCCAGTTCAACCTCTACACCTTTAAACTCTCCATGCTCCTCAACGAACACCATCCAATCACCATCAGAGCTACGCATTAATGCCTCTTCAGGTACAGCTAATACTTTTTCGTCTGTTTCAAAAACAAAATAAACATCAGCAAATAGTCCAGGGTGAAGTTTATGATCGCTATTTTCCACCAGTAAACGGACAATACGTGTGCGAGTAACTGGATCAATGGTGTGAGCTTTTTGAGTGACTGTGGCTAGGTAAGTATTATGAACTACCTTTACTTGTGCTATAGAGTTTTCAGGTAAATCCAACTCCATTGAAGGCGCTAATTTAGCCTCAACCCACAGGGTATTTTCATCTGCCAACTCAAATAATGTGCCACCCGACTCAACACGTTGACCCTGACGAAAGTTATCTGATAATACAGCGCCAGAAATTTTTGCGTACAAGATGTATTCGCCTAATCTTTTAGAACTGGTTGCCAGTGTTTTAATGGCCGCGTCGGACAAACCAAAGGCATATAATCTCCCCATGTCAGCCTCATAATTGGTTTGAGCTTCTATATATCGTTTGCCTCCTACTGATTTTCGCCCAAGTTGTTGTACTCGAGTCCATTCTGAAGCAGCGAGTCGATAGCTCGCTTGTGCTTCAACCATTGACTCACTAAATAAGGTCACTAATGGTTGATTGATTTCAATATGATCTCCCAAGGCTACATGGCGTTTTAGTACCACTGAGTCCACTCTAGGTGAGACTAAATAACTGGTATAGTCATTCGCTTTTATTTCTCCTTGAGCATAAATGTTATAAGTCATCACTTGATACTGCAAAACAGATGTTTTTATTTCGGCTAGATGTAACTGTTCATCCGACAGTTCTATACCTGTATCTTCATCATCGTGCTCGTCTTGTTCGACTTGCTCTTTGGTATCATGTTCATGTGCGTGCTCATCTTTTTCAGCCGACTGACTGGTAATTGGCAGTGTAAAAATAAGGCTGGCAATTAAAAGTGTTTGTAATTTATTATTCATAATGTTTTTTCCATTTTGTTTATATTGGGCAGGATCTTAGAGCGCATGTTGCTGCTCCTGATTGCTGCTCTTTTTTACTGTAAGTGCTTCATGATTTTTTTAACATAAAAGCCAGCTGTCCCGATTGAAATAGCCAGTCAATACGGGCTAATTGAAATTGTGTTTGTAATTCAATCGCTGCCACTAGACCTTCTGCTCGTTGTTGTAGAGCAAGCAAATATTCCGTGGTGCTCATGTCACCACTGGACCATTGTTTATCTAATAAGTTTTCACTTCGTTGACCACGCCCTTTTAATAGAGAATTCAATCGTTTATAACGTTGTTGATATTCATCTAAAGTGGCTCGACTGGATTCGATAGCAAACTCTTGTTTGCGTCTAATTGCGCGATAACTGGCTTCTGCAGAAAGCGCCTCTTGATTAGCTGCGCGAACTTCGGCACTAAAATTATTGCGAACATTCAGCGGAATCGAAAACGTTACAGAAACAATGTTTTCTACACCTGTTTTCCCAGCATTAATACCAAAGGTAGGCTCAGCTTTTGATTCAAGTTTCACTAACTTCGCAGACTTTACGAACACCTCCCATTCTGCCTTTGCTGCGGTTACAGCAGGATGTTCATCTATCATTTCGGCTTTGCTTCTGAGAGTACTGATAGACCAAAGTTCAGAAGGTATTTCAGCTTGTTTAGAAGACCAGCCCGGTAGGAGTTCGTTCGCTCGCGCTTCGCTTTGTCTCAAACGAACCTGTGCATTGGCAGTTGCGTTCAACTTTTGTGAAAAACTGAGTAACGCCAACTCAGCGTCCAGCTGGCTCAAATCTCCGGCACGCTGGCGGTCGGTGATCAAAGAGATCAAGGTTTCCATTTGGCTTTCCTGCTGCAGAGACAATATCGATTGTCGTCGGGCAGCTTGCCACTCAATTAATGCCTGCAATGACTCCGCTGTTTTCTGTTGAAAAATAAACTCAAAGGATTGACGGGCAGCCGCGCGACTATAACCCGCTTGTTGCGCCCGAACACCGCGTTTATCCCACCAATCGATTGTTTGACTGAGTCCCACGCTATAATTATCATTATCTCCTTCACGTTCAAACTCGGTTTCAAGCTCTGGATTATAAAGCGGGTTTTGCCGACCTTCTGCAGTTGAAAAAGCGGCATTCATTTTTTCTCTGGCCGCAATGATTTCAGGATTCTGTTGGATTTGATTCTGAAACCAAAGCGTCCACTCTAAACTCGGTGTCGCAGCAAACGCGACCCTTGATAAACTCAGGACAAATAAACACCCCAAAATGAAGTATTTAAATAAATACTTGTTCATAGTTTTTCCTTGTTAAATATCGGATATTAAGATAGCCAAAGGCAAGTGACCTAGGATCTTGTCCTAGTCAAATTCAAACACTCGAAAGTAATTCAAAAGCCAAATAGCTTGAAAGCCAAAACGTTGTGTTTGGCTACAAAAATATAATGGAAGATATAACTAAACTATGGGAGGGCGTAGTTCTGGAGAGTACCAGTTGGAAATATATTGAGTGTAAAATTCATCACTCATTGGATAAAGCAAAGCCAAATTTGAGCTATCATCTCTAGGAAGGACAGCAAAATGAGATAAGTTATGACAATGACAGCAGTGATGGCAATCGAACTCTATACCGGGATAAGAAGTTGACTCTTCAGTGGTATTCGCTGTTTCATTGACGGTGTTAGATGGATGTTCATGGTCAAACTCAAGATGTTGATTGTCGTCTTGATGAGGTTGGTGATCATCTGCCACTATAGCGCCAACAGACTGCAGTGCAATCATCGCTATTAGTAGGTATGACAAGCATTTTCGAACCATCAAAATCATTTCCGTATTAATCACGTATTAAAGTAAGTAGAGTGTTCTTTAACTTAAGATGAGTAGATTATCAGATATCTCTAGGGTTTCAAAGATAAATCACCTTAAACTATCTACCCTATCTCATAATAAAAAATCAAAAATAAGGTTTTTATAGGGTATATTACAAAGCGACACTTTGTCACTACCTAAAAGTAACAGTATGACTTCTAATATTGAATCTAATATTGTAAAACTCTACATTGTTAAGCTGTCAAAGTGGTTCATGCTATTTATGCCAATCATTTGGTTATTTTATGCAGAAAATGGACTTTCAATTTCAGATTTACTGATTATCCAAAGTATCTATTCTATTACCATTGCAACAATTGAAATACCTTCTGGCTATGTTGCAGATGTGCTTGGACGTCGTAAGGCTCTCATTATGGGCACCTTTTGTGGGGTCATTGGCATGATCATCTATTCCATGTCATATACATTTGCAGGTTTTTTAGCTGCCGCACTTTGCCTTGGAATAGGACAAAGTTTTATATCAGGTTCTGATACGGCGATTATGTATGACACACTATTATCCTTAAAAAGATCAAAGGAGTTCATAAAAATTGAAGGCCGCACCATATCATTAGGAAATTTTGCTGAAGCCTTAGCGTTTATACTTGGTGGGCTGTTAGCTGAAATAAGTTTGAGGACGCCATTTTATATACAAATAGGTATCGCATTAATCGGTTTTATTGCTGCTACTCAGCTCGTTGAACCGAGCCAGCATAAACTGAAAGGAAGTGTGGTAAATCCCTGGAATAATATTAAGAAAATAGTTATTTATGCCATGATAGAAAATAAAACCCTACGGCATTTTATTTTTTATTCTTCAATTATTGGAGCTGCTACTCTGACTATGGCTTGGTTTAGTCAGCCCTATTTTATGTCACTTGGCATTATCAGTACTTTTTATTTTGGTTTAATAGGCGCTATTTTAAATATAGCTGTAGCAATTCCGTCTCTGTACGCCCATAAAATCGAGCAAATGATAGATTCTAAGAAGCTATTGATTGTATTTTTATCATGTATAACCTTAGGCTATTTTATCATGGGCAGTACCACTCATTTAGCAGGGCTTCTAGTATTGTTTGTTTTTAACATAACAAGGGGGGTAGCAACCCCTGTTCTTAAGGACTATATGAATCGAAATATTCCTTCAGAAATGAGGGCTACAGTCATGTCTATTAGGAGCTTTATTACGAGGATTATTTTTTCATCAACCGCACCTTTTTTAGGTTATATTGCTGATGTCTATTCAATACAGCAGTCATTATTGCTCAGTGGGATGATATTTTTAACCTTAGGGGGAATTAGTCTAATTTTTCTGTTGAGCAATCAAACAACGATTAAAACGGCTTAATCTTTGCGTATTCTGGTGGCTTTTAAGGAATTTTCATTGCTTGCTAATGCTTGGAATATCCCTAATCTCCTAGCTGCGGCTATAGCAATTGTTTCAACACCTTCATCTAAGAGTTTTATAGCTTCTTCAACCTTTGGGATCATACCGTCTTGGATTATTCCCTTTTCGATAAGTGCTTTTGCTTGATGTGGAGTAATGTCGGTTATCAAGCTTTCACTATCAGCAATATCTTTATAGATCCCGCCAATTTGAGTGATTAATAACAGTAGATTGGCTTTAACTGACTTAGCAATTTGAACTACGGTTGTATCAGCATTTATATTGAAAATTCGACCGTCGTTGCTCATGCCAAGGGTGGCAATAACCGGAATTTGACCTAAATCTAATAATCCAAATAATAGTTTCTCATTGATGGATAAAACGTCCCCTACTTCACCAAAATCTATTAGCTTATCACCTTGTCCAGTAATCATAACGGGAGGCCGCTTCGAAGCTTCAATTAATAATCCCGAAGCACCGTGGCATCCGAAAGCAGGTAAGCCTGAAGCTGTCAGTAATGAAACAAGATCCACATTGACCTCTCCAGCTATAGCCTGCTTTACTACCTGCAAATCTTTCTTTGATGTTACTCTTCTACCGGCGATTTTAAGAGGTGTTAACCCATGATGTTTTTGAAGCTCATTTACTTGAGGTCCACCACCATGAAGGATAATAATATCCCATCCTAGATTATGCAGATCTTTAACATTCGAGGCTAAACCTAGTCTCTCATGTTTATCCTGTAATACATCTCCACCTATCTTGATTACGACAAGAGGTTTATTTCTGATCCCCATCATTGTTTATGGCCATAGTCCTGGTGCATCCAGTCCGAAATGGGCTTCCTGCCCTGTCATAAGGTTAAAACACTGTATTGCCTGCCCTGCTCCACCTTTAATGAGATTATCAATAGCGCTGCTACAACAGAGCGTTCTCTGACCAGTTAACTCATCAATACGAACATTAATTGATACCTCAACCCGCGCAGTACCTGACACCGCTACCACTTCAGGTGAAGCTCCATTTTTCATAACGGTTATTAAATTATGATTTTTATAATAATCTTCATAAAGTGATTGAATTGCAGATTCATCCATATTTTCAGGTAAGTCTAGTTGCGATATGGAGAGTATTCCACGGGCTAAAGGAGCAGAAACGGGAACAAAATCAAGTGATAGATTACTGGCACCTGCATTTGATAAGGTTTGAACTATCTCTGCTCGATGTTGATGGTGCAAGGCTTTGTAGGCTTTCAGGTTATTTACTCTTATGGCGTGATGAGTGCCTGCTTGAGGTTTAACGCCTGACCCCGACGAGCCTGTCATGGCAACTGTTCTTACATTGGTATTTACTAATAGTCCGGCATCTGCAAGAGGCAGTAATCCCATTGCAATTCCCGTTGCAAAGCAGCCTGGACTAGCTACATGCTTGGCAGTCTTTATCTGCTCTTTATATAGTTCTGGCATGCCATAGACAAAGCTTCCGAGCCTTTCTGAACAAGGGTGTTCAGGTGCATAGTCACGGATGTAATCTTCTAAATTTTCCAGACGAAAATCGCCTGATAAATCAATGATTCTTACTTCTAAATCGAACAGTTCCATGGCTACTTTGGCTGTGGTGATATGTGGCATAGCAAGAAACACAATATCTGCTCCAGTAGCACATTGTTTTGGTGATATATCTTCAAGTAAAAGAGCGTCATAGCCATTAAGTGTTCGATGAACCTGACTTACCGATTGACCAATATAATCTTTACTTGAGATGTGATGAATCTCAACATCGTCTCTAACCAATAAATGACGAAGCAATTCAGCTGCACCATAACCAGCGCTACCTATAATTGAAACTTTTATTTTATTCATTAAACCTACTCCTATCTAGAATTATAGCCTAGATATTACATTACTTATATGTTTTAAATGTTTGATTTTGATACTATTAATGCAACTCTTTGCCCGGGAGGAACCTTAGCATTAGGGAAAACAATAGCTTGCCCCTCTGTTTTAATTTTATAACCGCCATTATCATCTGTCGTAAGCTGAAAGCCAAGTGGGAATTCTGTGAAATTTGATAAGTCTGCACTAATATTAAGTGAGAACTCTGTTTCAGAATGCCTGATCACCTCGTCATCCACTTGAAACAAATTAAAATCACTTGCATCAAACTCAGAGCTAAATGAATAATCATCTTTAATGATACTTGTTAAACTATTGATCAATTTAGTAAAGTTATCCATATCATTCTCACCAAAAGCCTTCACTTGCCCAAGTTCAACTGTAAAAGCGTTAGCATTAAAGTCATGACTTGAATAATACGAAAAAGTCCCTGCAGCCTGATGAGCAAGTAAGACAGTGTTAATACCGCTGTCTTTAAAGAAGTTTAAATAACTCTTTTTCCATCCACGGCCGTCTTGATAGGGATAAAYGGCAAACTTTTCATATTTTGAGGTTCTAATAGCGGTATGGAGATCAAAGTGACAACGCTCATTAGAGGTGGCACCCGCTTTAAAAAACTCAGAAACAGCCTTCTCAAGTACCGCCGCCCTTTTAGCTTCAGGATGACTTTTTCCTAAGTGCTTAGCGCAAAATAATCGATTCAAATTTTCATCGATGAACCTTTTGCCAATATTCATGGCATGGGGGTTCCCAATGATAAATAACACTCTGTTTCTCACAACTAGAAGGCCTTCTAGTATTTCTTTAACCAGTTGATTACATATCTCAATAGGTGCGGTTTCATTTCCGTGGACCCCAGAAGATATCACCATATCAATTGAACCAGATTGTTCAGGTTCAATCAGTAAAATGCCTGTATCAACAAGAGTTATGGAACAGTTATTGACAACTGCTCTCTCAGGGCCAGCGCTCGCATTAGGGTTTTCTTGGGTTACTTTTAAAAAGTTGTGTTCTACTAATAACTGATTTTTCAGAATATTCATACTTGACTCTAGATTAGGGTATCTTCGATAAGTTGGTTGAGTAGGCATAACTAGCGTTCAATTATGATTTTACCCTTCTTTAAAATTTCTTCTGCTTTAGCTCGAGGTAAAGGCCGTGAAAATAAATAGCCCTGCACTTCTTCGCAGTTATAGGAACAAATGAAACTTAATTGCTCTAGGGTCTCACAACCCTCTGCAATCACTTTTAAACCAAGATTGTGAGCAAGACTAATAATGGATGCCACGATACTTGCATCACCTGGATCAATGGTAATATCTCTGACAAAGGATTGGTCAACTTTAAGTTTATTCACGGGAAAACGTTTTAGGTAACTTAAGGAAGAGTAACCTGTACCAAAATCATCCAGGGAGAGACAAATTCCCATGTCACGCAAAGTATTTAAGGTACTAATGGCGTGCTCCATATTAGACATCAAGGTGCCTTCAGTAATTTCCAATTCTATATACTTAGGATCAAGATCATACTGGTTGAGTAGATCGGCTATGATTTCTGATAAATTCTCTTGTTGAAATTGCCTTGCTGATAGGTTTATTGCGATTGCACAACAATCGGCATTAATTTCAGACCATTTTTTTGCCTGACTTATAGCTTCAGCTAAAACCCATTCACCTATTGGGATAATCAACCCTGACTCCTCTGCAACCGGAATGAATGCCGCTGGCGATATCATTCCATCTTCAGGATGTATCCATCTAATAAGTGCCTCAAAGCCCGTTAGTTCACCTGTGTCAGAATACACTTTAGGTTGATAATAGAGTTCAAGTTGGTTTTTATCGATAGCCTCGATTAGTTTGTTTTGAATGTTCAGCTTTTCAACGGCAGAACTAGTCATGTCAGCTGTAAAGAACTGATAATTATTCCGGCCATTTTGTTTTGCTGAATACATGGCGATATCTGAATTTTTAATTAAGGTTTCTCGATCAAGTCCATCATTAGGGTAAATGCCTATACCAATTGATGGGCTAGTTTTTAATACAGTGCCAGATATTTCAATGGATTTTTGCATGCGCCGAATAATCTTATCTGCACAGGCTCCAACTTCATCTACATTATGGATATTCTCGAGAATTATTACAAATTCATCCCCACCTAAACGGGCTACCGTATCTGCATCTCTAACACATCGAGTAAGTCTCTGGGCTACTTTACGAAGTAATTCATCACCAATGGAATGACCAAGGGAATCATTGATGGTCTTGAAATGATCGAGATCGATAAATAATAAAGCAAATTTTGATTCACTTCTTTTTGCAGAGGCTATGGCTTGGTTGAGCCTATCGATAAATAGCGAACGATTGGGCAATTGAGTAAGAGAGTCATAATTAGCCAACTTCCGTAATTCATCTTCTGAGCGTTTACGATAGGTTATGTCTGAAAAAATACAAATGTAATTACTAACCTGTCGATTATCATCGACAACTTTATCGATTTTTAGCTCTATAGCGAATTTATCTCCATTAGCTCTAGTTTCCCAAAGTTCACCCTCCCATTCACCAAAATTACGTAGGGTAATTAAAATTTGTTGGAACTTATCATGGTTTTCACTTTCTTCTGAGAAGAAATATTGCTTGTTGATCGCTTCAGCTGTAGTTAGAGATGTAATTTTATAAAAAGCATGGTTATTTAGTACAGCCTTAAAACTAGGATCTAAAATGCTTATACCATCCATGGTAGTTTCAAAGGCTTTAGCGATGAGTTTTAGTTTGTCTTCAGTGGCTTTTATTAGGGTAATATCTTTGATTGACCCTAAAATTCGTATGGCCTTTTTATTCTCATCTCTATCAACAACACGTCCTCTTGATAGAACCCAAATATAGTTGCCTGATGTGTTTAAGACACGGAAAAAGGATTCGTAATAAACGCTTTTACCTCTAATATGCTCACTGATTAACTTAACAGTATCTTTTCTATCATCAGGATGGATACATTCAACAAATTCATTCATGGTATTTGAAGCTTCAGTACGACTCTTCGCATACTTCACTGTTTGGTTGGTGCGAATCAATAGATCACTAGGAATTAGCCACTCCCATAACTCATCACCACTACCCCAGAGGGCAAACTTAAAGCTCTCTTCGCTTTTCTTTATAACCAGACTTACTCTCTTTTCTTCTTGATACCTGAATCTACGTCTACTTATTATGAGGTAGACTGTAAATAAGACGACAATAAATTGAATCAGATACATGTACTTATTTCTGTACCAGGGAGTTGCTACACTGAAATCTAAACGAGCTATACGGTTACTCCATAATCCAGAACTATTACTGCCTTGAATTTCCAAGGTGTAATTACTGCTTTTTAATTCATTAAATACGATACTATTTTTGTTTAATAAGTGAACCCAGTCTATATCTTCAGCTGTACTGTTATAGAGATCATCAGCATACAATCTGTATCGATATTTATTAGTTAGAGGGCTTGTGTAATCCAGTGAAGTAAAGGTTATTTCTAGATGTTCCAGTTCGTAGGGAAATGCCATAGGGTTTATTTTTTTGTTGGCACAGTCTGTTCCCTCACAGCTAAAACTCAAATTTTTAATAGCAAAGTTTTCCTCACAAGGATAGGTATCTATTGAACAACTAGCTGAAAAATGAATAATTCTTAAAGGAGGTTCATAGGTGTTGGTTGTAAACCTAAGAGGATTAAGGCGAATAAAGCCATTAACTGCTCCAAAATAGATATGCCCCTCTTTATCTAGGTAGTAGGCACCTTCATTAAATTCTCTGGTCTGCACTCCATCTTCCACGGTAAAGTGACGCATGCTATTTGTAGTTCTATTAAGTTGAAATATTCCGCTATGAGTACTTATCCATAAATTTGCTGGTGTTTCTTTATCGAGTAGAAGACCATTAACTATTTGATGTCTTAATTCAGGGTATTGCTGGAATTGGTCAACTTTATAACTACCGTCTTCTTCAATAGATAGGTGATTAATCCCATAACCTGAAGTACCAAGCCAAATACTATTAACCGATTCTTCAAATAATGATGATATATAGTTATTACTTAGCTGACTAATACCTTCGCTAATTGCTAACACTATCTTATCTTCTATAGGGTTGTACTTAAAGAGTCCATCGGCAGTGAGGATCCATAGTTGCTCATCTAAGGACTTTATAACCGATAATGCCGATTTACTCGAGGGTGACTCTAGCCCCTCTCCTTTTAATGTTATTTTTTTATGGGTTCGATTAACGATATCAAATGCATACAAGTCCTGTCCCTCTATAGCCAAGTACAAGACATTATCTAAATAGGCCACACCTTTTATATAAGTGTTTTTAGGTAAGGAAAATTCAGGGTTTCCATCAATGGTTATACGCTCAATTACACCTATATTAGGTTTATAACGTATTAAACTATTATTTGTTGCAAACCAATAATGGTCATTTTCACGGGTGATTGAATATACCTCTGGCTCACTTTTTTCCCCGCTTCTTTTTATACTTATCGGCGTAATTATACCTGTGTTTGGATTGAATATCTTGATGCCGCCATATGATGCTATCCAAATATTGCCCTTATCATCTTCATGAAAATCCCACACCATCGCATCTAGGGACATATTATCTACACCTAGAGCAAATTCATTGTAATGTTTGACATGAAGTGTTTTTGGGCTCCATTGCAGGACACCATAGGATTCTGTTCCAACCCACATTAAACCTGATGCATCTTGTATTATATTTTGGATGCTAGGTTTCCGTAGTATTGAGTTTTTAGAATTGATGTTAAGTTGTATTGATGAGAGAACCTTTATTTCAGGGTAATAAATTAATAATCCTTCTTTACTAGAACCAAACCAGATATTACCATTACTGTCCTCAGAGATAGCAGAAACATCTTTAGTGGAAAGTTCACCAACGATTTCTGTTTCGGCTGTTTTTGTTTCGGCTACATTGAATTTTTTAAATTCAGATGAAGTTTTTGATTTAAAAAATACTCCAACATCTTTAACGGCAAGCCAGATAGTTTCTTTTGAATCAACAAAGGACGTTATGAAGTGATAAGAGTTTACTAGTAGAGTGTTTTTGAACGGATATAAGTTAAAGCTGTCGCTATCTTTGTTATATTCATACAAGCCTTTTGTTGTACCTGCGAGTATGGTTGAATTATATGGTTCTATAAAATTAATCTTAATGAATTCTTCAGACTTAGCATCTTTAACTAAATAATGTTTAAAGTTACCCCGCTTCTCGTCTATCAACAAATTTATGCCGTTTGCTGTACCTATCCACAATCGATGCGCTTGATCTTGGTTGATTGCCGTAATGTTGTTGTTCGATAGACTGGTGGCTTGTTGCTGATTACTATAATACAGTATAAATCCAGATTCACGTGTATTTAGTCGATTTAATCCTTTTAGTGTTCCAACCCAAATTGTTCCCTGATGGTCTTGATAAATCGTTTCAACTGAGTTTGATGAAATTGAATCAGGCCGAGATAAACTATGAAAATAACTTTTAATATTAAAACCATCGTAACGGCTTAGACCATGCTTAGTGGCAAACCAGATAAAGCCACTCTGATCTTGTAATACTTTATTTATATTGTTATCAGATAGTCCATTTTCTATGGCAATAAGGTTGAAACTAGAAACTTTATTGGCATGATAGCTTGCTTGTTCACCTGTTAGATTTGAAAAAGCGATTATTGTCCCTGGTATAAAAAGACATAAGCAAAGTGCTACATAAAAACAAATTAGGCTGTTTTTAGCTCGAAATTCTTTCGTTATCTTTAAATGATGGGTTAGCTTTTTGGTCATAATACTATTTGCAAGTTGGTATTACCTAACTCTATGAATTATCAAGTAATAATAGTTTAGTTTATTCAAAATGGACAGCTTAAAGCACAAATATCTCATAATTATTGACACCTTCTCTACAACTAGGTAAATAGATAATATATAATTACAGCCTAAGTAACAGAAAATAAGCCATCTAGGAAAACTAAATGAAAACACCACTAGAAAGAGTTGCAGAAGCCAAAGCTAAAATAGTAGAAATTTCAATTGATCAATTCAAATGCAAAGATATAAGCAATTGTACAATTATTGATGTAAGAGAAGGTCATGAACATGAGGATTGCAAAATTGAGAATAGCATCAACATACCTAGAGGTGTTCTTGAATTTGAAATTTTAAAAAATTGTAAAACAGCAGGCTTAGAAACAGAAATTATTGTATATTGTAAAACCGGTGGACGTTCTGCCCTAGCCGCTGAATCCTTACTTGATTTAGGTTTCTCAAATATTTTATCTTTGCAAGGTGGATTTGATGCCTGGAAAGCCGGTTAATTATAACTATTAAAGGAACGTTAAAATGATCGATAAGAAAGTCTATAAAACAGATTATGAAAGCGAATTTACAGCATTTTTTAACACGCTTTCTTCAAAAAAAGAGCCAGTATCAGTAGCAATGGATGCTGAAAAGGCTAAGTATTCGAAAATTAACAAAATGAGAGATACAGAAAGTAAGGTGTCAACAAGAAACAAGCTTTGGAAAAACTTCTAAGCTTAACTATATATTCCTATATATGACTACAAATAGCTATAAAATGGCGTCCCCAAGGGGAGTCGAACCCCTGTTGCCAGGATGAAAACCTGGAGTCCTAGGCCTCTAGACGATGGGGACGCTGAGATTTTAGCTAGCAAGTCTGCCAAGCGAGCGCAATTCTATCCATGGCAAAATCATATGTCAATATAACTTCTAGAAATAATTCACTTTGAGGTGAAATAACTTCATTTTTGTATGTTAGATGAGCGATAACCAGCTTTTCTGAAACAGATTAGAGTTATCTGCCTGTTGAAATATTGCTGAAAGTGGTGTCCCCAAGGGGAGTCGAACCCCTGTTGCTTGGATGAAAACCAAGAGTCCTAGGCCTCTAGACGATGGGGACACAATTCTTTCATCTACTCTTTTAGGCTTGCACCTAAGGAGCTTTTACTAACTGGTGGAGCTAGACGGGATCGAACCGTCGACCTCTTGCATGCCATGCAAGCGCTCTCCCAGCTGAGCTATAGCCCCAATTGCTTTCCCTGATTAGTTAAAGCTGATTAGTTAACCAGATGGAAGCGAGGCGCATTTTAGCAGTCTTATCAAAACTGTCAACAATAAAATCGTTTCTAATCAAGTATTATTGGCAACTTCTCCGATCTCTAGGAAAATACAGGAACAAACTGAGGTTAAATCATAAAACAGTTGTAACCGTAAGCATTTAACGTAATTATGAGTAATATGAAAAATAAAGCTGATGTTATCATTATAGGTGCAGGAATATCTGGATTGGTTTGTGCTCTAGAAAGCCTGCGACAGGGTAAAAAAGTGATTATCCTTGATGCTCAATCAAGGGAAAGAGCCGGCGGTCTTGCCCGTGTGGCCTTTGGTGGTATGGCGTTGATTGACACTCCCGAACAAAAATCGAAAGGCATTAGAGATAGTGCTGAGATAGCCTTTAATGATTGGTGTAGCTTTGCAGAATTTGGCCTGAAGGATCATTGGCCTAAGCAGTGGGCTAAGTATTATACTGAAAATTCCATAAGCGAAATCTATGAATATGTTAAGTCCCTCGGTTTGAAATTTTTACCAGCTGTTAATTGGGTTGAAAGAGGGCTTTACACGCCAGGAAATAGCCTTCCCCGTTATCATATTTTATGGGGCGCCAGCCTAAGACTTGTTACTCAATTAATAAAACAGTTAGCCGAGTATGAAAATAATTTGCTCACTTATCAATTTCAATGTAGGGCGACAAAATTAATAAAAACAGCTGATTCTATTATAGGTTGTTGTGCTACAAACAAACAGCATCAAGAGGTTGAATACTACGCTGAAGCAGTGGTGGTGGCATCGGGCGGATTTACTGGTAACCTTGATAAAGTACGACAAGAATGGCCTGAAGACTGGGGTGAGCCTCAAGCAGGTTTGCTCAATGGTACACATCCTAGCAATGATGGGAAAATGCATGATTGTGTTGAAGACATAGGTGGTCAAACTTCTAATATGCATAACATGTGGAATTATGCTGCTGGCATCCCAAATCCCAATGCTGATTTTGAAAACCATGGCTTAAGCTTAATTCCACCCCGTTCAGCAATCTGGATAGATAATAAGGGCCATAGAATTGGTCCTGAACCCCTTGTGTCATCCTTCGATACGATGCATATGTGTCGACAAATCAACCGACTACAAATTCCCCATAGCTGGCAAATTATGAATCGACGTATTGCCTTGAAAGAACTTGCTATCTCTGGTTCAGAACATAATACAGCGATCAGGGACAGACAATTTATAACTATGTTAAAAGAAGTTTTGTTAGGCAATAAAAAGCTAGTTGACAAGATGTTGCGTGAAAGTGATCATTTTATTCAAGCGGATAAGCTAGAAGATCTAGTCCCTAAGATGAATAACTTGACGCCTAATTCGCCCGTTTCATTTGATGCCCTAAAGAACACTCTGGACAGGTTTGATCAAGTAGTTTCTAGAAAAGAATCTTTATGGAATGATGATCAATTAAGACGGATAATGTCAATACGAAAATGGGGGACAGACAAGCTAAGAGCCTGTTATCCTAAACCTATTCAAGGTGGCACACCCTTAATTGCTATAAAGTTAAACCTTATTACACGGAAGTGTCTAGGTGGTATTAAAACAGATCTGAGTTGTCGTGTATTAAATATGGCAGAACAACCAATAAAAGGTCTCTACGCCATTGGCGAGGCCTCTGGTTTCGGCGGCGGTGGAACAAATGGAAAACGCTCACTTGAAGGTACCTTTTTATCTGGATGCATCCTGACTGCAAGGCAGGCTGCTCGTTCTATCTAGTAGGAGAATAACATGAAAAAAACAGGCGCTTGGCTTGCTCGGTACGCCCTAGAACAACTGCCCATTAGTCATACTTTTGGAATTCCAGGTGTACATAATACTGAACTTTATGATGAGTTAAATACTTCTGAAAAAATCAAACCAGTGTTAGTTACTCATGAAGGTGGTGGAGCTTTTATGGCGGATGCCATAGGTCGTGTTAGCGATAATATTGGCTGTTTGCTAATAGTGCCAGCAGCAGGAGTAACTCACGCAGCCAGTGGCATTGGAGAAGCTTTTCTTGATGGTATACCCATGCTAGTTATAGCGGGTGGAATACGCTCAGATTCTAAGTATGGCTATCAGCTGCACGAAATGGATCAACATACCCTATTAAAACCCATTACAAAAAAGACCTACAAAATACAATCCCACCAAGACATTATTCCAACACTTTATGAAGCTTACACCCTAGCTACCGAAGGAGAACCTGGGCCCGTTTTTGTAGAAATCCCCGTTAATATCCAACTCGATAGAGGTGATATTAAAAATTTGCCGAAGTTTTCTGCTGATAAATTAACAGTGGATATGGATTTACAAAAGATCAAGGACGCTGTTGCTCTATTAGAAAAATCCAAGCAGCCTGGCATTTTTGTAGGTTGGGGTGCAGTTGATGCCTCAAAAGACGTTAAAGCAATCGCGGAACATCTTGCAGCCCCTGTTGCAACCACTTTGCAAGGATTAAGCAGCTTCCCTGCCAATCATCCACTGCATACTGGATTTGGTTTTGGACCTTCCGCAGTCCCAGCAGCAAGAAATGCTTTTAAAAACTGTGATTGCCTTATTGCCATAGGAACAAGATTTGGTGAAATAGCCACAGGCAGTTATGGCGTAACAGTTCCTGAAAATTTAATCCATATAGATATAAATCCCCAGGTGTTCAACCGCAATTATCCTGCAAAAATCTCCCTTGAGGGTGATGCATCTCTAGTCACTACAGCCCTACTTAAAGAATTGCTACAACAACTTGAAAAACGCGATATCCGCTCAGTAGCAAATAAAATATCCGCTGATAAGCTCAGCTATAAAAATGAGTGGGCAAAACATGACAGTGGAGACAAGGTTAATCCAGGAAACTTCTTTGAAGAGTTAAGAAGCCAGTTAGATGACGAAGCAATAGTCGTGGTAGATGATGGCAACCATACCTTTTTAACCGCAGAGTTAATGCCAATTCATACGCCAAGGGGAATGATCTCACCAACGGACTTTAACTGTATGGGCTATGCAACTCCTGCAGCAATAGGAGCAAAATTTTCACACCCAAACAAACAGGTGGTAAGCATTGTTGGCGATGGAGCTTTTCTAATGACAGCCATGGAGTTAGCAACCGCCACAAATAATAAACTAGCAACAATAAACTTTGTATTCAGTGATGGTCAACTCTCACAAATAGCCCAAGCACAAATGCGTCCCTACAACAGAACAACCTGTACAGATATAGCAACGGTTAATCTGCAAGGAATAGCCCTAGCAACTGGATGTGAATTTCTAGCACTAGACAATAATCAACAACTCAGCGAGATAATCAGCGAAGCTTTCGACTTAGCAGCACAAAAGAAAACAGTCATCGTCGATGTGAATATAGACTACTCTAAGTCAACCTGTTTCACAGACGGGGTTGTAGGAACCAATATTAAACGCCTACCTCTGGACACTAAAGWGAGAATGATTGGCCGAGCAGTTTATAGGAAAATAGTGAAATAAATACTCGCTGCTAAGAAAGCGTTATCGTTGCTCGGCTTGCAGTTTACGCTGCTCAATAAACGAAAGCGCCTTATCCAATCGAGCAAGTGTAGCTTCTTTACCGAGTAAGGCACATAATATATCCATCCCAGGTGACTGACCAGAACCAGTAATGGCAACACGCAATGGCATGCCAATTTTCCCCATACCTATATCAAGTTTAGTCATGGTCTCATCTATGGCATTTTGAATGGAAGCTTCGTTCCAATCAACTAGAGATTCAAATGACACTTTTAAAGTGCTCAAAGCCTCCCCTGCAGTAATTTTAAGATGTTTCTTAGCAGCTTTAACATCAAACTCTTTAAAGTCCTCGAACATAAAACGAATTTGTGAAGCTAATTGCTTTAAGGTTTCAGTTCTTTCAGCATAGAGAGGAATTAGAGCTTCTATAACAGCCGATTTTTTAGCATTGTTTGTAGCATTAATGCCCTGCTCTACTAGATGCCAATTAAGGTGAACTGCAACTTCACTTGCAGGTAGTGTTTTCATATAGTGCTGGTTCAGCCAATTAAGTTTCTTGGTATTAAATGCAGAAGGCGTTTTATTGATTGCTTCAAGGGAAAATAAATCAATCATCTCATCCACACTGAAGATTTCCCGATCGCCATTAGACCAGCCAAGTCGCACCAAATAGTTCAAAAGAGCTTGTGGAAGATAACCATCATCCCTATATTGCATAACACCTACTGCACCATGTCTTTTAGATAGACGTTTACCATCATCACCCAGAATCATCGGTACATGAGCATATTTTGGAATAGGCGCATTAAGAGCATGGAGGATATTAATTTGTTTAGGGGTATTGTTTATGTGATCGTCTCCTCTAATAACATGGGTTATTCCCATGTCCAAATCATCTACCACAACGGTAAAGTTATAGGTTGGAGTGCCATCAGTACGGGCTATGATTAAATCATCTAATTCAGTATTACTAATTTCTATGTGGCCTCGAATCAGATCATCAATAACCACACTAGCATCCAGTGGATTTTTAAAACGGATCACATGGGGTTTATCTTCTGGATAAGCACTTAAATTTCGGCAGCTACCATCGTAGCGAGGATTGTCTCCCTTAGCTTTTTGTTGCTCACGCATGTCATCAAGTTCTTGCTGGCTGTGATAACAGCGATAAGCCTTACCCTCATCAAGTAATTGTTGGATAACTTGCTCATAACGATCAAATCGATCAGTTTGAAAGATAGGCCCTCTATCGTGATCAAGACCGAGCCAACTCATACCATCTAGGATTGCTTGAACTGAAGCTTCTGAAGAACGCTCGCGATCAGTATCTTCAATTCTAAGAACGAATTCACCCTTTGTCTTTTTTGCATAAAGCCAACTAAAAAGTGCTGTTCTAGCACCACCAACATGAAGATATCCCGTAGGACTTGGAGCAAAACGTGTAATGACGGTCATTATTGAATCAATTTAGTGGTTTAAAGTGGGCGCTATTCTACCAGTCTTCGACATTAAGTTAACTATTTCTTTAAAGAGTTTAAAAAAATGTTGACCGCCAACTAATAGACCATTAGAATGCGCGGCACTGGTCGTTTAGCTCAGCTGGGAGAGCATCGCCCTTACAAGGCGAGGGTCGTAGGTTCGAGCCCTACAACGACCACCAAATTTATGACGAAGGCTAGCAGGTTAATAACCGCTAGCCTTTTTTATTTCAGCGACCCCAAACCCTAAACCCTAGTTTGTATCAGCTAATAAAACTGTTATCCTATCTGTAAATAATAAAGGTATGATTTAACGATGAAATACTTACACACTATGGTTAGGGTTAAGAATCTAGATGAGTCTCTCGACTTTTATTGCAACAAATTAGGTCTGATTGAAGTCAGCAGAAAAGAAGTGCCTGCGGGCAGGTTCACCTTGGTTTTTTTGGCCGTATCAAAGGACGACACATCTCAAGTAGAACTCACGTGGAACTGGGATACTGAAGACTATGATGAAGGTCGAAACTTTGGACATCTTGCCTATGCTGTAGATAATATTTATGACACTTGTCAGGGCTTGATGGATGCTGGGGTCACTATTAATCGGCCTCCTCGTGATGGTCACATGGCATTTATACGCTCGCCTGATAATATTTCTATTGAGTTATTACAAGTAGGTGAGCGACTAGAAGTAATTGAGCCATGGGTATCGATGGAAAATTATGGGCATTGGTAGCAGGTATATTATTCCAAAAACTCTGGGAGAGTTAAATGAAATATCAAGCATTAAAATTTACAACTGTTCTCATCGCAACAGGTTTGGCTTTAGCGAGCTGTTCACCTGAAATGGCCAAGGACAATACGGAAAATGTTTCTGTTGAGAGAACGAATTATCAGCCTGATGGCATTCTCGCCAAATCATTGCCGGAGATTGCTGATGCCTTGAACAAGGGCGAGATTACATCCGAGGCGCTGGTACAGCTCTACTTGGACCGCATTCATGCCGTTGATAGAAGTGGCCCGACATTGCAGGCAGTACTTACTATAAATCCCAATGCACTCAAGGACGCAAAAGCGCTTGATGTCAAACGTGCTGCGGGTGAGAAAATCGGGCCTCTTCATGGTGTGCCAATTTTGCTGAAAGATAATATTGAAACCAAGGATCCCATGGCTACTACAGCAGGCGCCTTGGCGCTCAAGGATAATATTACCGGTCGTGATAGTCCTCTGGTCGCTGGTCTGCGCAAAGCGGGTGCGATTATATTAGGAAAAACGAACCTTAGCCAATGGGCAAACTTTCGTTCTGAAGATTCTTTAAGCGGCTGGACAGCACTGGGTGGTCAGGTGCGCAACCCACATATGCTTGACCGTAATCCTTGTGGTTCTAGCTCAGGTTCTGGTGCAGCAGCAGCAGCGTCATTGGCTGCTGGAACTATCGGTACCGAAACTAATGGTTCGATTATATGCCCGTCTAGTGTAAATGGAATTGTCGGTTTTAAGCCAACTGTTGGAATTGTACCTCAGGATTTAATCATCCCTATTTCCGTCTCGCAAGATACCGCTGGTCCTATGACCAAAACTGTGAAGGGTTCGGCGTTGATGATGGATGCCATGTCGCCACTCACACCAGCAGAACACTTTACCACGGGACTTACAAAAGATGCGCTAAAAGGTGTTCGTGTGGGAGTGCTCAGGTTTGCCCAGGGTAGTTTTAGTCCAATTTTAAAGCATTTTGAGACTGCTCTAAAAGACTTAGAAGCAGCAGGGGCAATACTCGTTGATATTAATGACCGTCCCTCCACTCCTGATGACTACAGTAAAATGGCCTATGACCTGTTGAAATACGAATTTAAAGACGGACTCAATACTTACCTTGCTTCCACATCACCTGAGAAGGTTAAAACTCGCACTCTTGCCGAGCTTATTGCTTTTAATGAAGCTAATGCTGAGGTGGAATTAGTGCTATTTGATCAAAGTATATTTATTGCATCTGAGGCGATGAGTTCCCTTGAAACTAAACAATATCAAAAGGCTGTGCAGCTTGTGCAAAAAGCTAGCCGTGAAGACGGCGTCGATAAGTTACTCCTTGATAATAATGTTGCACTTCTCGTCGTTCCATCTGGCCCTATTGCACCCCGTGTTGATCCGGTGAATGGTGATGTATGGCCAAGTAATTGGCCGGGCTATGGTTCCGCTGCCGCAAGAGCTGGCTACCCTCATGCCACTGTGCCCATGGGAGGTGTACGGGCTATCTCAGTGAGTTTATCTTTCATTGGTGGTAAAAATACCGATGCAGATATCCTTGGTTATGCCTATGCTTATGAGCAACGGTCCATGAAGCGCCTAGAGCCTAATTATTATACAAATGCGGAAGATTTGCCTGAAGTGGCCAAGGCTATGAATCCATAATGGATGTTAACCATTTAACTTCCTAGTAATGGTAGATGTTTAAGTTGATGATAACGAAGAGATAAAGAAATGCAATGCTTTAACTCCATCACAGGAATTGTACTATCAGTCTTAAGGACAATAGCTCGATTTCCTTCGTAATTGAAAGTGTCACCGTATATTTCTTTAAAAGTATCAACAAGGCGTGTTTTGCAATTAAAGTAAATATAATACCGTTCTGGTGATTTTTTCTTCCAGTCAATCCGCACTGTGCTACCACTTTTAGTTACATAACTTGGTTCGCCCCATTTAAGGGTCTCTTCAAGATCTTCGATTTTATCTTCTTTTGCAACAAGTAAGATTAAACTTCTTACTTTAAGTAATAGTGTCGAAATAGCATCAGGGTATGAGTCAAATTTTTGTTTTACAATTGGCTTCACACTGCCCCCTTAGTTGAAGTTGTATTACACATAACGCCCTGGTTAGATTGCATTAAGCACGCTTGGCCTGTCAACTTCCCAGTTCACGAAAGAGACCAACTGCTAGCTCTGCCCAAATGTATAAAAACAGTATGATGTCTGGAGGTTCGATATTCAACCTAATCTCTCCTTGCTATCTCTAACTTTAGACAGCCTGACTTCGTGGGGAGCCCTCAGACACCGACCCCTAGCTTGATGAATTATGAATAAGCAATTAAAACTGTTTGTGCTATTGATTACTAGTGCTATGCTCAAATTATTATAAATACACTCAAGGAATACTCTGTTGAGTAGTTTAATTCACCGCTCGTTACTAAGCCAACCAACCAAGGCTGTTGCTTGTGATGGGGTCTACATTATTGATAGTCAGGGAAAACGATATTTAGATGCCTGCGGAGGTGCTGCTGTCTCAAATCTTGGGCATACTAACCAAGCAGTAATTGATGCAATAGATAAGCAACTACACTCTGTAGCCTATGCACATTCAGCATTTTTTACTACACAGGCTTTAGAAAATTTAGCAGATCTTCTCACATCTCTAGCACCAGGCATGGATAAAGTTCTTTTTCTTTCAGGTGGTTCTGAGGCAAATGAAGCCGCTTTAAAACTCTGTCGCCAATATTATGTTGAATCTGGTGAGGTCACCAAAAGTATCTTTATTGCTCGAGAACAAAGTTATCATGGTAATACCCTAGGTGTACTAGGTATCGGTGGAAATGAATGGCGTAAAAAAGCTTTTAAGCCATTGTTAAGAGACAGTCATCTCATTTCTCCCTGCTACGAATATCGACTGAAAGCTGAAGGTGAGTCGAGTTACGACTATGGACAAAGAATAGCTAATGAACTTGAAACTAAAATACTAGAACTGGGAGCAGAAAATGTCGCAGCTTTTATAGCTGAGACGGTGGTTGGTGCCACTGTAGGTGCTGTACCTGCTGTTAAGGGTTATTTTAAGCGGATCAGAGAAATCTGTGATCAATATGATGTTATGTTGATTTTAGATGAAATCATGTGTGGCATAGGTAGAACAGGCTCCATGTTTGCCTATGAACTGGAAGGTATAGCCCCTGACATGGTCACATCAGCAAAAGGTTTGGGCGCAGGATATCAAGCTATTGGCGCCCTACTTTGTCAGGATTACATCACCGATGTTATACGTCAAACGAGTGGTTTTTTTCAACATGGTCATACCTTTATGGGTCATGCCACAGCAGTTGCAGGCTCATTAGCTACCCTGCAATATATTCAAGATAACCAGCTTATGGAAAATGTTAATCAGCGGGGAAAGCAACTGCTAAATTGCTTACATTCAAGCTTGGACTCTAACCCTCATRTTGGCGATATACGTGGAAGAGGATTATTTATCGGCATAGAATTAGTAGCCGATAAAATCACAAAAGAACCCTTTCCTGCTGAATTGAAAGTAAACAAGTTAATAAAATCAACGGCTATGGAAGACGGACTTATGTGTTATCCCATGGGTGGCACTATTGATGGCAAGCAGGGTGATCATATATTGCTTGCACCTGCCTTTATTATTACCGAATCTCAAATTGAAGATATAGCAAGGATCATTAGCCTAGTCATCGAAAAAGTGACAAAGGGCTTATAAGTGACTTGTGCTGACAAACCATTGGTAATAGCTGTTGCTCCAAATGGTGCCCGTTACAGTCGAGCTGATCACCCAGAGCTACCACTTACCCCACAACAACTTGCTCAAACCGCACTAGCTTGTCTTGAAGCTGGAGCAAGAATGATCCATCTGCACGTTAGAGACTCAAATAATAAGCATTCAATACAACCTCAGCATTATTTGCCAGCCCTTGAGGCAGTAAAAGAAGCCGTTGGTGATGAAATGATTGTTCAAGTAACCAGTGAGGCTGCTGGGATTTACAGCAGTTCAGAACAAATACAGCTGATGACGGAGCTCATGCCTGATTGTGTGTCGGTTGCTTTAAGAGAACTTGTCCCAGATGATGGCAAGATTGAACCTTTTAAAGAGTTTATACATTGTTTAACTGCAAAGGGATGCCTTTTGCAATACATCTTGTACGATGAAACTGACTTTGAACGCTATCAAAATATGATATTAACTGGCGTTATTCCAGAAGGTGGACATTCAGTGTTATATGTACTCGGCCGTTATACTAAAAGTGCCCCTACCCTTGAAATAGTTTCTCAATATAAGTCTATATTAACAACTGAAATACCCATAATGGTCTGTACCTTTGGAGCCAATGGCAATCAAATCTTAGCGCGTTCAGTTGAGCTAGGTACTCACGCGAGAATAGGTTTTGAAAACGGTTTTTATCTACCTAATGGTGATATTGCTAGAGACAATGCTCAACTCATCGAACAAAGCATAAGGTCTTTTGAATCATCGGGTAGGAAGTTAGCAAGCCTTGAACAAGCAAGAGTCTTACTTGGACAAGAACTAGGTCAGTAAACTTATCAAGCATCCTAAACCTGTCCATGTTATTATCCCGCACCATTTTTAAGCCTTGAAAACTAGAGTTATTATGAAACTAATCATCAAACTTTTTCCTGAAATTATCATTAAAAGTCGCTCATTGCGTAAGAACATGACCATGCGACTTTGTAATAATATTCGAAATACCTGTCGAGATATTGATACCACAATCAGTGTTAGAAATATGTGGGACAAGCTTGAAGTTAATATTGATGGGGCAAATGAACAACAAAGAAAAGAAATCATAGAGCGATTAGGTTGCACACCTGGAATTGATAAAATTGAAGAAGTCATACGTCATCAGTTTGAAACCCTAGATGATCTAGGTAAGTTAGTGGTTAAACACAATGCACACCTAATCAAAGGTGGTACTTTTTGTGTAAGGGCTAAACGCAGTGGTAAACATCCCTTCAAGTCCTTTCAGGCTGAGCAAGAACTAGGTGGATACCTACTAAGAGCGGTGGAAGATACCTCAGTAGATCTCCATACCCCTGATATTACAGTACGCATCGCAATTAAAGATCAGCAGGTTGATCTCATCGAAAAGATTCATCCAGGTATAGGTGGTTTCCCCTTAGGTACTCAAGGTTCTGTTTTATCGCTACTATCAGGAGGCTTCGACTCAGGTGTTGCAAGCTATATGACCATGAAACGTGGTTATTGCACGCATTTCTGTTTTTTTAATTTAGGTGGAGCAGCTCATGAAGTAGGCGTAAAACAAGTAGCAGATTACCTCTGGAGAAAATATTCATATTCCCACCGAGTTAAATTTGTCACAGTGCCCTTTGAAGATGTAGTGGAAGAAATTCTAACCAAAGTGCATCACTCTCAAATGGGAGTCGTGTTAAAAAGGATGATGCTAAGAGCAGCTAACAAAGTAGCTTCCAGAATGAAGGCAGGCGCCCTAGTCACAGGAGAAAGCCTAGCTCAAGTATCAAGTCAAACGCTGCCTAACCTAACAATTATCGATGAGGTGGCTGAACACTTAGTTATTCGACCATTAATCGTTATGGATAAATTGGACATCATTAAAACAGCCGCAAAAATAGGCACAGAAGATTTCGCTAAACACATGCCAGAATACTGTGGAGTTATATCAGACAGACCAACATCCCACGCGAAAAAAGATCGAATAGAAGCCGAAGAAGCAAACTTCGATATGACTGTATTGGATCAAGCAGTGAGCGACTCTGAAGTAGTAAAAATAGACGAAGTGCTAAATTCAGTAAAGACGCTTCAGGATGTTGAGGTAGTAAAAATCCCAACCGTTGACGACATCATCATCGACATAAGACATGCCCATGAAGAAGAAGCCTCTCCCCTTCACTTAACCAATAATGAAATACTAAAGATCCCCTTCTTCGCCCTCACAAAAAAAGCACCTGAACTGGATAAAGATAGACGTTACCTCCTCTATTGTGACAGGGGTGTTATGAGCCAACTTCAAGCCTCACAGCTGGCAGATGAAGGATACAGCAATATCCTAGTCTACAAAAATCAATAAACCTTAATCCAATATCCTTCTAACATATGGCATTAAGATTGCTTTAATCTTGTTAAACAAACGTCATGCAACTTAACTAAATCAACAATCTAGACTAGTATGTTGCCATGGAAAGTTAATCGGGAATTACTATGTCATTACGAAGTAACGTATTTTTACTATTCGGTGCACTTCTAGCCATACTGCTAGGGCAAGAGCATTTAGCTTTTTCCCAAAAGTAACTCAGCTCTGAAATCATCATCCAGTGCCGCCATCTTCAGTTTGCGTTTCATGCTGGCTTTGCGAGTACTGTCGTTACTCACAATATTTAAAGCCAGCTTTCTAAATGTATTCATCACTTCTGCGCCATTGCCTCGTCGAATGCGTGAGTCATCTTCCTTAAATGTCATATCTAATGTCCAGTGTAAACTATTCTCAACTTGCCAATGATTACGAATGATACGGCCCACTCTTTGTGCATCGAGCGCAAGAGAACTAATAAAATAGCGCGTTTCCGTCGTTTCCTTATCACCGATTATACGTGTGGCCTCAAGACTGATAACTGTTTTAATACTTGACCAATTTTCTTCATTTGTCAGCCAGTTAGTGTTTATTTCCAATTGTAGGCACTTTCTAATTTCTATTCGACCATGCCCTGCATCTGTTTGTTCATAGGTTGAGTGTTCAATACCTTGATATTTTTCTCGCCAGCTTTTTTGAAACCAYGCTTGAACCTCTTTGTTTAAAACMCCCTRRTTTCCTTTGAGAGAGATGACATARTCRRCTTCTTTTTCAATTATTTGACTGGTGATYTTATGTTGGCACCCCATGGCGTCCATCGTTAATACGCAACCTYTAACGTCTAACAACTCTAAAAGCTTTGGAATAGCTGTAATTTCATTAGATTTGTTATCTACCTTGTGTTGACCGAGTACTAATCCATTTCCACAACTCCATGCACTGACCATGTGCAGTGAATTCTTTCTATCTTTCGTTGTAAAGCTGCCTCTGGCGACTTTACCGTCAATTGCTATGACATCAGCATCTATTTGTTTAGCGATATCTTTTACCCAATTGACAAAGCACTTTTGAATACAACTTGGATTGATCCGACTTAGTACACGCGCTATCGTATCATGTGTAGGTATGCCGTTTTTAAAGGGGAGGTATCGTCTTAACCATGTTAGTTTTGCATGACCGAAATCTTCTATATCTTCCCAACCCTCTGCCCCTGATAGCACAGAGCATACCGCTAGAAATAAAATATCTATTAATTGGTGGCGTTTATTTGATTCTCTAGGATCTTCTATTTTTGAAAAGTGAGTGATGAAATTATTGTCCATGTTAGGAAACCTTTGAGTTATTGTTTCCTGATCTGATCCTCAATCTGTAAATTAGTTCAATCTAAATGATCTTGCCCTAGCCATACTGCTAGCTAGTCAATGGTTTATGATGCGTTCCATTGCAAACGACGTATCCAGAGAACTTGGACAGGTGGCCTTTTCAGTAGCAAGAGATACTAGCTCTTTTTTCATATTTGGTAATTTCCAGTGGAATGAACCACAAGTACAGTTAATTGATCCTAAAAGATTACATAAGCAACAAAGGGTTAACGTCAAAACAAGCATTAGAGTTAAAACACTAAGTAGTAATGGTGAAGCGCTTGTTGCTAATGAAATATTTGTGTACAGACCACCAGCTGTGGAAATAAGATTAAATAATCAGGTAGAAGATGATTTTCTAGAAATTATTACTGCAACTGGAACCCAATCAATCCCAATAGCTAGGGATAAAATGTTAGAAACAGTCGCAAGACTTGAGAATAGAATGCTCACAGGCTCACTCATTATATTGCTTGTAGGTTTAATCGTTGCGGCTTATTTTTCCCATCATCTGAGTGCACCTTTAAGAAATTTATCTAGGGCTGCTGAATCTGTAGCTTCAGGGGAATTAGGCACCACCATTGCTCATACAGGTAAGTTTATTAGCGGAGAGATCAAATCAACGGTGGAATCATTTAATAAAATGTCGCAGCAGTTAGCTGAAGTTGAGCAATTAAAATCAACTATAAGAGAAAATGATCACTACAAGGAGTTAGGTGAAATCGCCAGAGGACTTGCCCACAGTATGCGAAATCCTTTAAATACCTTAGGTTTATCAGTTGAAGAATTGTCTCGAGATGATCTTAATTCAGACCGTAAACGTACTTTAGTTGATACGGCATCAAGGCAAATTAGCCGGGTGGATCAGTGGATTAGATCTTTTATGACCTTCAGCTTATCGGGAGATACCCAGAGCCACTCTATTGAGCTAGTTGCTATTATCCAAGACATTCAATTAGAAGCAAGCCAATTAGAAGCTCGGAAAATTAGATTTCAAGTAAACACTCAAGGTGCTAATGTTATTGAAGGGGTAGATGCCGAGATACGGGCAATATTGCACGCCATAATCATCAATGCGGTTGAAGCATCACCCAGGGGCGGAGAGATTGAAATTAATCTCAGTGAATCCCAATCCCATCTACAGATAGAAATAATTGATCAGGGCAAAGGAATTCCAACCGAGATAAGAGATAAGCTGTTTGTACCCCATCAAACAACCAAGGCAAGAGGTAGTGGCATGGGGTTATTTATAGCACATCGTCTGATTACCAATCGATATGAGGGGGATATTATAATCACTGATCGAAGTCTTGAGAATACAGACACTACTGGTACAAAAGTTCTACTTACCCTTGCAAAGAATAGGAAAGTTTAATGGAAGGCTGGCAAAAAAATATTAGCGTTTTGGTTGTGGAAGATGAACCTGATCAGAGAGACATAGTTGAACAAATTATTGCTGATGCTGGCTATTTGGTCTTTACAGCTGAGGATGCAGAAAGTGCATTAAAGCTTCAGCAATTGAAAGCCGTTGATCTAGTGTTTTCAGACTGGAAACTTCCCGGTATGGATGGATTACAACTACTCGAAAAGTTGCGCGCTAACAATCCAGAACAAGCCTTTGTTATGGCCACTGGTCACGGTTCAATCGAACATGCAATATCTGCAATTAGAGCGGGTGCTGATGACTATTTAAGCAAACCCTATAAGCGACAAACCCTGCTATTTACTCTTGAAAAAGTCTGCCTTTCGAGGCAATTAAAATCTGAAAACAAACAATTACGACAGGCTCTCACTGAACAAACAAGTCTCGTTGAAATGATTGGTCGTGCTCCATCAATGCAAAAAGTATATCGAAAAATTGAAAAATTAGCCTCGACTAAGGCGACAGTTTTAATTAGTGGAGAAAGTGGCACTGGTAAAGAATTAGCAGCAAGAGCTTTGCATAGACTCTCTGATCGCTCTGAGATGCCATTTATTGCAGWGAACTGTGCGGCTATTCCAGAAACCTTGGCAGAATCAGAATTTTTTGGTTCAGAAAAAGGTGCTTATACAGGTGCAAATAAACTCAAAATCGGTAAGTTTGAGGCGGCAAATAAGGGCACAATTTTTCTTGATGAAGTGGGAGAACTACCCCCTCAACTGCAAGGGAAATTGTTAAGACTTTTGCAAGAAGGTACCGTCACTCGAGTAGGTAGCAACAACGAACATACCCTTGATATAAGGGTGATAGCAGCTACAAATAGAAACCTTGAAGAGGAAGTCCTGGCGGGTCAGTTTAGAGAAGATCTTTTCTTTAGATTGAATGTGGTACCCTTAGTTATGCCTCCTTTGAGAGAAAGAAAAGAAGATATTCCAGCACTAATTAAACATTTTGCAACGACTTCTGCCCTACGACACCAACTCCGAGAACCCAGATTTCCTAAAGAGGTTATGACTCAATTAATCAATAATTATTGGACGGGTAATGTTCGAGAGCTTGGAAATATTATAGAACGACTTGTGTTACTGGCTGAGGATGATTGTATATCCATTGAAGATGTTCCTGTTTATAACTCAAAAATGACTACCACCGAAGGTCAGTTCAAATTACCTACGGAGGGATTCTCCTGGGAAGCCCACGAACGAGATTGTTTAAATCAAGCTCTAAGCTTAAGTGATAACAATCGAGCAAAGGCTGCAAGGTTACTCTCCCTCCCCTATAAAGCATTTCTGTATCGTCTAGAAAAGCATGACCTTTGACTGGGCATTTATCCTGATATAAGGACAAATATCCCTATATCAGGATAGCGATTAATGAAAATCCCACCCATTTACTTCCATTTGACAAGGAAAGTAGACTTTTGAGGTATGGCATAGCAATTGCATTCTTCTCGAATGTAGGAAGAACAATGTAGAAATCAATTGCTAATATCCAATACAGGATTTTACAAAAAGGAGAATAACTGTGAATAAGACTTGGTATTGTTACATAATGCTTTCAGTGGGATTAATGCTACTAGCAGCTTCTGATAAAGCGCTTACTGCTGATGACAAACAAACAGCCCATGAAATCAGTTTTGGTAGTGAGCAGAAGATTGAGATCATGATTAATAAAGATGGTGAGGAAGATGCCCAGGTAAAACTCATTATTGATGGCAAAGACTACAACTTCTCAATGTTAGATGTTGTTGAAGATGGGGAAGATCAAGTTATAACCACCGATGACGGTAAAACCATAACGATAAAGTCCATTTCTGGTAATAAAATGATATTTGTAGACGGCAATCAATTACATTTACCCTCCTTGTCAAATCATCAAGTAACAAGAGAAGGTCTAAGTGCCATGATAGGTCGCTCTCAACATCTAAAAATGAACAATGATGTTAGCCTAGTTGCTGATGGATTATCTGATGATGTTAAAGCGGCAATGATTGAAGCGGTTGAAGGTGTACTTTCTTCTTACAACGTTGATAAGAAAGTTACCTTTAGAGATAACAACGTCAGTATTCGTGTTATTAACATGGATGATGATCAGAATGGTTTAGAAAGACTTAAGCTTAAAATTGAAGGCGATCATAAAAAAATAATGAAATTCATAACGATTGATCAGGTTGTTAAAAAAGAAGTTGAAGAAAACTAATCTCTGCAGGCTCGGAGTCGATTCGACTCTGACCCATCGACTCATATAAGACAGCAAGCGCTACGATAATCGTAGCGCTTTTTTCTTTAAATTGAGCCTGGTAAAATGACTCGAATGACGTTTTCTTTTTGTTGATTTGTTGTAATTTCAATATTCCCCTTATAGGAGGCAACGATATCACTAACAACAGAAAGGCCAATCCCCTGACCTTCATTATTTTCATCAAGCCTTTTACCCCTTTGAAAAATAACTTCTTTTAAACTCTCAGGGATACCCTTACCACCATCAATGATCATTAGGACTATTGATTGTTTAGAATCCAGGCTGCTAGACATAACAGTTACCTTTGATAGGCCGTGTTTACAGGCATTATCACAAAGATTACCTAGTATTTCTAAAAGATCATTCTCATCACCGAAAAATAGACAAGTATCATCAACTTGATTATCAAAGCTGATCTGCTTTTCTACATATACTTTTTTCAAGGCTGTGAAAACTTTTTCAAGACTAGATTTAATATTAACTTTTTGTTTAATTGGGCTTGTACCAGCGCTTACCGCTCTTTGAAGCTGGTAGCTAATAATCTTATTCATTCTAGTGATATGTTCAGAAAAAAGCGTTTTTGTTTCTTGGTTATCTACCTTCGATAAGCTTGCTTGAATGACACTCAAGGGGGTTTTTAAACTATGTGCCAAATCTTGTAAGGTATTTCGATAGCGAACCCTTTGTTGTTGTTCATGGTTAATTAGCAGATTTAAATTTTTGGCAACCTCATTAAGTTCAGTGGGATACTCAGTTTGAAGCGTTTTAATATCGCCTTTTTCTATCTGTTGTATTTCATTAGCAAGTTTTTTAAGCGGTCTTAAGGCCCAAATTAATGCCAGTGCATTAACTAATAACAAGAACAGGCCTAAGCCACCCAACCAAAATAACAAAGTGTCTCTAAACATTTGTTTTTCAGCTAAATAAGGCGCTAAACTTTCAGCAATGAGAAAGGTGTAAATATGTTCACTTTCATGTGGTCCTTCCCATATTACCGTAACTCTTACTGTTTCAATAAGCTCTTCATCTGTTAGATTGATATGATTAAAAACAAATTGTCCTGGAGGATTAATATCTTCAATATTTACTTCACCAAATACATTTGGTACAGGGTTGGGTAATTGAATATTCAAAGAAGATTGTGATCGCCAAATTGAGTTACCTTGGCTATTGGTTACCTCTGCATATCGACCACTACCCAGCTGATTAAATCGTTCATCAGGTAGCGCTTCTGGTAGCCAAAGAACCCCTGGTTCGAGTTCATCAGCAAGTCCCATGAGCCCATAGGCTTGGATTTTTAATTGCTCTTGAAGTCTGCGGTCAATGCTTTTGTTATAAGCTTGCTCAAGCACCAAACCTGCAAGGGGTAAAAACAACAAAATAACTAGCATGGATACCAGAAATAATCGGCCAGTAAGGGAGGAAGGCATTAACTTTGCCATGAATTGTTGAGACGATATCCTCGACCACGTAATGTTTCTATAGGTTTAAAAGTCCCATCTGGATCAAGTTTTCTTCGAAGTCGACCTACAAAAACTTCAATAACATTACTATCTCGATCATAATCCTGCTCATACAGATGTTCAGTTAATTCAGTTTTAGAGACAACTTTATTTGGATTATGCGCTAGATATTCCATCAGCCTATATTCGTAAGCTGTAACATCAATGGCTTTATCGTTAATAAGTATAACCTGTTGAAGTGTATCAAGAGTTAAGGGGCCCAGACGTAAAATTGGACTTGAGTGGCCAGCAGATCGACGTATTAGGGCATTAATCCTAGCCAGTAATTCTTCAGGATGGAAAGGTTTAGCCAAGTAGTCATCAGCACCTGCAGAAAGTCCACTCACCTTATCTTGCCAGTGATCCCGAGCGGTGAGAATCAAGATAGGGGTATGTATATCCTGACCTCTTAAACTTTCAATAATGTTCATTCCGGAAACTTTAGGTAATCCCAAATCAATAATCATTAAATCGAAAGGATATTCCGTCGCAAGATATAGCCCCTCTTCACCATCAAAAGCAATATCAACAGTATAACCAGAGTTTTTTAAATCAGAGGCAATTTGCTCACAAAGAGCTTGTTCATCTTCAATGACTAAAACGCGCATCTTTACCCTTAATTTATTCTAATGACTTTACCAGTCAAGCCATCGACAAAAACCGTTCTCACTCGACTTTCTCCAATTAGCATTTTTATTCGGTAAACTGTAGGCCCCTTGCTTTTAATCTTTTTGGCTGATAATACCTTACCTCTAACTTCACTCTTTGCAACATTAATGGCAGACTTTTTGCTAATAACCCTAGATTTATTACCCTGTTCTGACTTATTGCTTGCAGCTTCAACTGGTTGCATTGTTGCCACGGTAAATTGAAGCAATAATATAAGTATTAAACGATAGAGCATTATTAAATATTCCTTTTAGTCCGATCGTTCTTCAAAATCTTGAATGGGTGTCATAACAACTCTAATTTTCAAACTATCAGTTGGTTCAAAGGGTAATCGTGTCTCAAATGTTCTTCCATTATACCTATATACTACCTTGTAACCTACGATTTTTTCTTCTTCCCAAGTTGTTGGAACGAGACGACAACGGCTTTCAACCACTCTCCTTTCATTGAATGAAATATTATTGTTAGTGTTGTTGGCGATGGATGCACCCACTAAAGCTCCTGCAACAGTTGCACCCGTGCGGTGCTTACTATTATGTCCAAGAGCATGACCGACAGCTGCGCCTAATATGCCACCTACTAGGGAACCATTTGATGATTTACGTTGTCGTTGTTTATAAACAACTTCCTCAGGGCGACATTGGCGTTCTTGTTTTGTCATTTCGATGATGCGATATACAGGTTTAGATTGAAGTACAGTTGCATAGTCGTAATGAAAGCTATCTTCTGCTAAAACAGCACTAGTTGTGCTGACCAATGCTGTGGTGATTAGTGTGGCGGTAATCATACTCACTAGAATTTTCATAATAAAATCTCCTTAAGGTTATTAAGGCTATTTTAGAGGTATGAATCTGAACTGAAACTGAATCAGATGAAAAAAATTGAATAAAAGTGCTTATGCAACCATTTGTTGTGCAATTGCATCGAGTTCTGTTTCATCTTCAACTATGAGGTCGAGGGCTTTAAAAGCATCTTGTTCATCAATTCCTACCATTGACATGATTTTTTCAGGTAAAAGTATTTGAGTTGCATCACCTATTTCAAGACGTCTTAATAGACGATTAGCCAACAGGACAATATTTGAGTAGATAGCATGCTCGCCTTCATAATCATCATGATGATGCCATCTTACTGCTGTGATTAATTCCTCGGGCATATTCCAAGATTCCATTAACCAAGCCCCAACTTCAACGTGTGAGATACCCAGTAAATAGCGCTCTATATTAGCAATTGGGATATGGGGGTTCATTTCTACATATTTGTTGATCAGATAAAACTGTGGAGGAAACAAATGACCGAGTAACAACTGACCTATATTGTGCAACAAACCAGAAAGGTAGACTAAGCCTCTTTGAGGCCTTGTTTTACCACGAATAAAACTACAAAGCTTCTCAGATAAGGTGGCACTATAAACAGATTGTTTCCAGTAAGCATTCAAGCCCAAGGGACCTTCTGTAGAGACATTCAATGATTTACCAACAGAGATGCCTAAGGCTAGGTTAAGTACAAGATCAAATCCAAGTACACGACTAATAGCCGTTGCTATGGAATCAATTTTACCTTGATATCCGTAATAAGGCGAACTAGCCCAGCTTATTACTTGAGCAGCTAAACTTGGATCTTGAGCAACAATTTTCGCAAGCTCAGATGCGCCAGCTTTTGGGTCGATGCGAATACGCATTACTTCCTGTGCAATTGCTGGCATGGCTGGCAAATCAAAAGTTTCTTCAACCCTTTGTTGAATTCTCTTCGGAGTGAATGAGTTTAATGAATTACCATCCTGCTCTTCATTGTAATTAACTCGATAAAGTTTTTCAGCTGGGCAAGAAAATTCACCCAATGTAGATTCTTTATGGAGTTGTTTAAAATCTTCGCCCGATATTTTAAGGTAACTACCATGAACTCCAGCATCAAAGTAAACAGTATCAACCTCTAACATACGTTGATCGATTACAATCTCCATGGATTGTAGCTCTGGTAATGGAACTTTGCATTGGGGATCACAACCTTCAAGTCTTGATTGATAATTGGAGGCTATACTGACGCTGTTACCGTATATTGTATTGAGTGATGAAAAATCAAGCATATCGCCAGCACGAAGTACCAAAAGACGATTTTCTCCGTGAGCTTCTATTACAGTTGCTCTGGCGAGATTTTCAAGGGGAATACCAAGTTGCTTAGCATCATGATAAAAAGAATAAGATTTATCAATTTCTATAAATTCATACTGTATCTTTTTACTATCAAGTTCATTCTTGATGACATCAACTAGTGGCATTAACTACTCCCTTGTATAAATTCCACGTTTAGTGATTGCGACAAAAGCATCATAAGTAACTAAAATTTAAACATAAATAACTTAATTAATGATAGCAGCATCAATAAAATAATCAAACTATCTTCTTGGTAAGTATCAGAAATGTGACTTAGGACGCTTTAGCAATGGTCTTAACAACTTCCCAGGCAGGCCGACGTCCGTGTTTTTGATATATCTTAATGAAAGAGGCTCTCACAAGATCGCCTAAACAAAGGGCAACGATTTCATTGTCTATCTCAGAAGCGCACTCTAAAGCATAGGTACTCATAACCTGATCTTCTCGGGCGATCAACTCATAAATTTTGGCATGTTGTTCGCCAAAGTTTGCATTTAATTTTGCTATGGTAAGAGGGAGATTTTGTTGCATGTGAGATAAGACCTTTATAATCCTAAATTGTTCCCTAAGCCACTCAATATATTTACGAGTTAGCCTTGGAAAGTAAATGCTGAATCATTAGATGTCATTTTCATCCTTGAAAAATGAAAGCCTAGACAATAATCAAAACTATTAGGCCTAGGCTTTCATTTGCATATGGCGCGCCCGGAACGATTCGAACGTCCGACCGCCTGGTTCGTAGCCAGGTACTCTATCCAGCTGAGCTACGGGCGCGAAGCGAGCGCATTCTCAATGATGTGTCCCCTATTGTCAAGTCCTTTTAACTAGAAAATTTTCAGCAAGCATACAGCGAGCGCTACCACCACCTACATATTCAATCGTCGGTATAGAACAGACAATCAGAGTGCCATGTTGCTCAAGTGTTACAATTTGTGAACGAGTGAACCCTTTATAAGCAGAGTCAGATAAAACAATAACAGGCTGTTGTTTTTTATCTTCTAATTGTAATATATTACCGCAGAAGTTTTCCGCCATTTGTTGCTCTGTAATAATAATCACATCTTTTACAAGATTAGTTAATTTTTCCATGGCATTGAATGCCTGAGAGTTTTTAACTAGCACTTCTTCAGTCATAACGGCAAATTTCTCGCCACAGGACATTAAAACATTGCTATGATAAATTGAGCTGCACTCCCGACTCTTGCTTTCAAACGGTAATACATTGTAGCCGTAAGTTCGAGCAAATAGGTTAAGAGATTTGCCATTACAACGTTCAGATAGTGCTGCAAATAGGTTTGCTGATGGATGATGAAATATTAAGGATCCCGTTCCTTCCATGGCAGGATTAAACTCCCCTGTTTTGCCAAACCTTAAATCGATAATCTTTTCTGGATAATAATTGTGCTGCTTAAGAAGGATTTTTAAATTTTTAATTTGTACTTCTGCTCTCCTGTTAGGCGTTTTCATAGGATAAATAAACAAACTGCCATCGGCTCTTGTGGAGAACCAATTATTAGGAAATATCGCATCAGGCAGCGTGCTAGACTGTTCAGGCTTATCTAGAACAAGTACTTCAACGCCACTTTTATCGAGTAACTCAACCATGGATTCAAATTCAGCTAAGGCTTTAGATTTAATGCTTAGATACTCAACTTCTGATGCAGGTTTATGTTGATATTCATTATCAAAACCTGTTTGTTCATTGAATCCAAAGTCATGGGGACGAACCATAATTATTGAGCTAGTTAGCTGTGTTTGCTGATACATAGGGATATCGATTCATATTGACCCAAAATAAGAAACAACTTAGTATTAATTCTATTTATAGGTGAGTGAGTTTTATGGAATCCAAGAAGTATATAATAAATCGGACTACAATGGGTTTTGCTCTCCTTACGGCTGTTATTCATATTTTATTTTTTGTGGCCGAAAGCTTACTATGGCTTGAGCCTAATATTCATGAAAATATTTTGTCCGAATCTGCCAGTTTAGACGTAGACATACTTACACAAGCACAAATAATGGAAACAGTTTTCTTCAACCAAGGCTTTTATAATTTATTTTTGGCGCTTGGGATATTTTTAGGGCTATTCTTAAACAAAACAGATAATAAGGTAATGGGATTTACCCTGGTGGCTTATATTTGTACCTTTGCACTAGGTGCAGCAGTTGTATTAGCCCTATCTACAGGTGCTATTCTGGGTGCTGTTGTTCAAGGTTTGCCTGGTATGATTGTACTTGTTCTCTTATATTTAGATATGTCGAAAGAATCCTAGGTCATTTATGGAATAAGCATGAAATGGCGGTGTATGAAGTCTGCAGCGAACTCGTCTCAAAATACCCTGCTAATCGGGAAAATACAGTGATTCCTTCCTTATATGATACAAATCCTACTAGATGTACAATACCTACACTTAGACAGAATCATTAAATTGACTAAAAGTCTATAATACCATCTTTAGATGCTCAATAGTTCAGTTATTGAGAATTCTGCTGAAGATGCTGACATTGATTTTAAATAAAGGCTCATGGTTTCAATATCTTCATCAGTCATATGATTTAAAAAAATGTACATGTATGATATTAGCTTCTAATTATGCTATAAATTTATCCATACGAATAACAAACAACCCAATGACGCAAACAAGCCGACAACAGGAACCAAAACATTTACCCTGAACCCGACATGCTTAACCTCTTGTTGTTTTATTTTTATAAGACTTATAATTCATTCTGGCAAACACAATCAAAATGATTCCAGTAGTTAGCTTTGCAAGTATGATCAAATCAAATAAGCTCGCTAAAATGTATACGATAAAAGCAGTGAAATCAAATGCTAAAACCGCAGTTTGAGTTTTCAGATGAATTCGTGAAAAAAATGGGGCGCCTAACCATCGTTACTCATTCCATAAAAAACCCTTGAAGCCATTATAACTTGAACCAGAGCCCCATTAAATCCGGCTAACAGACTAATCAAAATTAAAACCTGTGGATCTAACCAAGATGAATCTCTTACTAAATAGGCCAACGGTGTATTGCTTTCTACGAATAAGGATAAGTTGCCACTCCTTACCGCTACCAAAGCAATGTCAACATAGAGAACAGGGTAATCACTAAGCTTATGACAATTGCTTTTGGTAGGTTGATTACACTGTTTTTTACTTCTTCTGCTAAAGTCACCATATCCTCAAAACCAATGAAAGCATAAAATACTACAAAACTACCTGTCAATATGCCAGACCAGACGAGAGGATCAAAGCCGGCCAAACTGCGTACCAAGACTCCTTAAGTTAAATGCTTCTGTAACGTATTTGGCTGGTCCGCCGCGGAAAGGAAGCCGTGACGATAATTCTGCAAAGCTTAAAACGCTAAATATTACTAACTCTCCCGCAATCAACACAGCCCAGGGAGAAAAAATACCCGCCTCTCCAGTCACTTTACCTAACAAGGCTAAATACCACCACCCACCATGGCGCCAACGCCATAAAAAGTTAATCCTGCCAGTCCGATAGTACGACGTAATTTAGATGACATTAGAATTACTTCAAACAATAGATACAAGCCTTTAATATCTAAGTTAAAAGAGAAACATTTATTTGTCAATTACCCTGATTGACTTAGTACCAAACTAGCGCGTATAGGTGGAGTAAATATTATAGAGATATAAATCAATCCAAATAAAGTATAGAAATGCTAAGCTAAGTTAACTCTAGAAGGAGAATACTCATGAAACGTTCTTATATTTTATTAGCCGGATTAGCAATCATTTTAGCTGGTTGTCAACCTCAGCCAAATACTGGTAAAGGCTTTTCCCTACCTGAAGGTGATGCCTCTAGGGGGAAAACTACATTCATAGAACTGAGCTGTAATACTTACCATTCGATAGCAGACATTGAACAGCCCCACGTGATGATAATAGCCTTCCTCATGTAAAACTTGGAGATTCAGTTAGTACTATAAACTGTAATGGCCGAGGATAGAAGTTCAACTATGCAGGTTTACAATGATATTATGACTGTAACTCAATTAGTAAATTTAGTTACACTCCTCGAAGATAATTATGAAGTTATTCCCTATAAAAGAACAGTTTATTACAGGGTTGATTCGATAAATTAAGATAGTATTATTAGGTTTTTTCCTAATATAATATTACTACAGCAGATAACAATGGTTCATCACTACAGGTTAATAAAACACCTCTTATCAACAAGGATTGCATGATGAAAATAACTTTTTTAGGTGGTACAGAAACTGTTACCGGTTCTAAATATTTGATTGAGACAAACTCAACTACTGTACTGATAGATTGTGGATTATATCAAGGTTATAAAAATCTTAGAGAACGAAATAGACAAGAATTGCCTTTTGATATTTCAAAACTAGATGCGATATTTTTGACCCATGCTCACCTTGATCATTCAGGTTATATACCCGTTTTATATAAACAAGGCTATAGAGGCCCTATTTATACTCATCATGCCACAAAAGAGTTATGTAAAGTTTTACTCATGGATAGTGGTCATATTCAAGAAGCTGATACTCGATTTTACAAGAAATATAAACTGAGTAAACATATTGACCCTCAGCCTCTATATGATTCAGCCACCGCAGAAAAAACAATGGAGTTATTTAAGTCAGTTGATTATTCAGAAACATTTAGCATTGGTGATATCAAAGCTCACTTACAAAGTGCAGGGCATATTCTTGGGGCTGCTTCAATTATTCTTGAAGCCGAAGGAAAAACAATAGGATTTTCAGGAGACGTAGGTCGCTCTGATGATGTATTTATGAAACCACCTGAGCCCTTACCAGAATTGGATTTATTATTACTTGAATCAACCTATGGTAATCGTCGTCACGAAGATTCAGACCCATTTACACAATTGGCCGATATTATTAAAGAAACAATCAAAGATGGAGGTGTTTTGTTAATACCGAGTTTTGCCGTTGGCCGCGCTCAATCATTGCAACATATTTTAGCCACTTTAATGAAAGAGGATGGGATCCCTAGACTCCCTATTTATCTCGATAGTCCTATGGCGATTAGTGTGTCTGATATTTATTCTCGATATCAACATGAAACCAGACTTGATAAACAAGATTTCGATAAAATGTCAGCTGCTACTACCTACACTCGAGATGTTGAAGAATCTAAGGCAATAACAACTCAGCAGTATCCTCATATCATTATTGCAGGTAGTGGTATGGCAACAGGTGGACGAATATTACATCATTTTAAGAGGCTTCTCTCTAATCATAGAACTAGAGTTCTATTCACTGGTTATCAAGCAGGTGGCACTCGTGGAGCAAAAATGATTGATGGTGTAGATCATGTGAAAATTCACGGACAATGGATTCGCATTAAAGCTAAAGTTGAGGTGATGAATGGGTTATCAGGTCATGCAGATTATGTTGATCTTATGAATTGGCTTAAGCAGTCATCTTTGCGTAGTACTATGCCGATTCAATTGGTTCATGGTGATCCTAATGCCCTTGAAGCCATGCGTGATCATTTAAGACAAAACACTTTGTATGATGTGAAAATAGCGACATATAAATCAACGATTACTTTATGAAAACTTAAGTTAGAAATCAATAGAGTGGGATTAAGAGCAGAGATAGTTATTTCAAAATTGGAAAAAGAAGGATATACCCGGATGATGAATTGGGGTGGATATACCCGTTGGCCTTATGAGTTGGAGAAATAGTTATTAATCGATTATCCTAGTTGATTTAGGTCAAATCTGATGTATAAAACTAGATTAAATATTGTATTGATTTAGATCAATCCAGATACAATATCGAAATGCTAAGCTAAGTTAATTCTAGAAGGAGAATACTCATGAAACGTTCTTATATTTTATTAGCCGGATTAGCAATCATTTTAGCTGGTTGTGAACCTCAGCCAAATACAGGTAAAGGCTTTTCTCTACCTGAGGGTGATGCCTCTATTGGGAAAATTACATTCGTAGAACTGGGATGTAATACCTGCCATTCGATAGCAGACATTGAACAGCTCCCACGTGATGACAATAGTCTTCCTCATGTAAAACTTGGAGGTTCAGTTAGTACTATAAAAAGCTATGGCGAACTTGTTACATCAATCATAAACCCTTCCCATAAAGTACTGAAAAGACTCAATCAGGGTACAGTAATGGCTGAGGATGGTAGTTCAACTATGCGGGTTTACAATGATATTATGACTGTATCTCAATTAGTAAATTTAGTTACATTCCTCGAAGATAATTATGAAGTTATTCCCTATAAAAGAACAGTTTATTACAGGGTTGATTCGATACATTAAAAGCTACTTTTTCTTACCAGGGGTTGTCACTATCTTGATAATAAAATTATTATTGAGTCAGCTAGCTTATCCAAGAACTGTCCCATAGACCACAAGAAGCAATAGTAACAAGGCCACCAGGACAACCATTATTGTGGTGTCAAGAATGTCCATTGTATGGTCATTTTCCAATAGCGACGCCAAGACATGAAAGGTAGGAAAAAGAAATATTACTAGCAGAATATTGGGCACCGAAAACAATATCGGTAAATCGGGATGGCTTGGATTAACAAATGCTTGATAATAAGCGATGGCTATAAAGGTAAAAGGTACAATCAAAAACATTAACTGCACAATTCCACCAAAGGCATTTGCCAAGGCTATTCCGTACTCTTTTTTACGATGAGACGTCCACAATATAACGTATTCACTCATACCAGCAAAACCGGCAAGGATCATTGCCGCGACAATCCCGCTCAGTCCCATGTCGTCTATGGCCAATGAAGCAAAGACAGCCACCTTTTCGCCGCCTAAGAATGACCCTAAAATACCTAAGGCTAGTAGTAAAGTGATCCGACTAAGACTGCTTCGTTGTACATTTTTGAATGCCATTTGTTGCCGTTCTGCTATTTCATCATTAGTTAATTTTAGTGTGATCTGGACTTCTTCTTCCTCTTTTCCAAGATCTCTGACCAACTTATATAGATACACTACAAAGATTGCCAGCAGTAAAAATGCAATTACTGCCAAATCTATAGCTTCAAAGGCATGTTTTGGATGTCCTTTTGAAGAAAGAATTAACATCACAAGTCCCATCACCAATCCCAGCGCCCCACCGGCAATTAGCACTTGCGTACCAGCATCTGTAATGGGTTTAGGCATAAGATATTTGCCCTTGCAGTCTTTGGGCAGAAAGTAAGAATAAATACTAAAAACCAATGCATTATTGTAGATGGTTATCATCGCAACAATAAAGGCCATTAAAGGACTAACCGGCACAAGGAAAGCAATGACAACAAATTCAGGCAACGTAGAAAGAATCTCAGACGCTGTCCCCGCCACATAACTTGTCCACCCCATTCGTACCGCAAAACGTTCAGTGACAGTCACCAGAACCTGACAAGCCACTTGGATAATAAGTAGTCCTACCAGAAGTGAAAAGACGGCTTCAAGGTAGTGAGGCAAAGCAATTGAAAAGAAGTCGACCAGAAATAATCCTATCCATAATAAATACCCGACTGCCATCCGTATCACCCAGGGTGGAGTTCGATACTTTCGAAGATGAGGAGGTCGGCCTAAATGTAAGATGGATAATCTGTCTGGGTCGATCCCTGTTTTACGCAAATACTTGTGCAGTGCTGACGGAGCACCAGGTAATCCCGCTGCAACTTCAGGCCTTACCGGTTCAGAACGTTCAGATTGGGAGTGAGATGTAGTATGTTTCAATATTAATCCATAAATTATGCAAGGGGCTTGTTAAGCCGATGTAATTTAGACTCCAGTGTTTCAATCTCTTCTAGCAGATCCAAGGCAAGAGCAACACCTGCCTGATTAACACCTAGGTCCCGCTGAAGCCTCATTGCAGTGCGGGCTCGCTTCAGACCATAGGCTGAAAATTTCCAATGGGCCTGATTTTCATGCAGAGGTTGTTGATAATTAAGCGGGTCTAACGCCCCTACTTCAACCAAGGCTACTATCCATTCAGAAGAACATGAACAGGCGTAACACAATTCATCAAAAGAGAGTTCGAGCTCTTCATCGAGCAACACGCCGTGCAATATAATTTCGTTCATTCGGTTACACTCCTAGTTCACTTCGAGGATTGAAGGCTAATTCCTCTTGCATTTTTAGGTAAAAAGCTTTGGCTTCATCAGTGTCAGCTGCTGGCAGGATAATTTGAGTCACAACATACAGATCACCAGGTGATTTGGCAGGAATACCCCGAGCTTTCAAACGCAGTTTCTGGCCATTTTTTGTCGCTGGAGCAATACTTAAATCCACTGGGCCTGAAGGTGTCGGGACTTTAACAGTTGCACCCAGTGCTGCTTCCCAGGGGGTAATGGGTAAATCTAGATAAACATCGTGTTGCTCTACGCGATAAATAGAGTGGGAATTAAATGCCATTTCAAGATAGAGATCGCCCGCTGGAGAGCCACCAAAACCCGGGGCTCCTTGACCGGACAGCCGAAGACGTTGGCCTTGTTTAACACCTTTCGGGATTTTGATTTTCAAAGTACGCTGCTTATTTACTATACGTCCTTGTTGATCCAGCTCTGAAGACTTCAGTGTAATACTGCTCGTTACGCCATTATAAGCATCTTCCAGATCTATCAATACCTTGGCGTGATGGTCTTCACCACGTGCATTAGTAGTTCGATATTGACCCCCTGAATTCTCCGAGCCGAATCCTTTACCAAATAAAGATTCAAAAAAATCACTGTAATCTGCATGACTGGCTCCGGGAGAACCACCACCTTTGTATTCAAACCCAGCATCCCAATCAGGCGGTGGGTTAAAATCTTGCCCTGACTGCCAATCGCTACCAAGTTGGTCATACGCAGATCGCTTATCAGGGTCTTTCAGCACCGAATAAGCTTCACCAACCTCCTTAAAACGGGTTTCAGCGTCAGCTTCTTTACTCACATCCGGATGATATTTTCTAGCCAGTTTTTTATAAGCACGTTTAATTTCATTTGAAGTGCTATCCCGAGTGACGCCCATTATTTTGTAATAATCTTTATAATCCACAAGAGGCTCCAGCTAGGTTAATTTAATTCGCTTTTTGTTTGATTTTGGTCAAATATATAAGATGTTTTTTTGCATAACGCAACCAATGGCAAGGCGACATAAACAGAAACCGAAAGCACCATAGTTTCCCAAGGCACTGGCATAGAATTCACATTTAATAATAAGCTACCTAATGGGCCATAAAGCAAAAGCATCATCAGCGAATTGATAGCAACATAGCTTCTCCACAACTCCACCTCTTCTCCATTCGGTAGGATTTCTGTGCCTGGTAATAAATCTCTAAATAAAGGCCCCAAAAATCATTCAGAGTAGCTGCAACACACGGTGCAATTTTTCCTAAAAATATTCCACCAGCAATGCAAAGCACAACCCATACTGTTAAATAGCGTTCAAAAATCGACAACTTCTTTTCAGGCATACTAGCATAAGTTAATTTATTGATAATTTACTCCTAGTATCAATTTAACTCAACAACTAACAATATACTAGTGATGAAATTAAAAGAACTGATACAGATCAAATATATAAACAAACCCGAGTATTATCTTCTCCGGCACACTCTAGGAAAATCAAGTCAGGAGCAAAAGTTGAGGTGATAAATGGCTTATCAGGTCATGCAGATTATGTTGACCGGGTCATGACTGATTTAGATCAATGTAGCTTATAATTAAGTGTGGTATTTATTAACTTGAGATAAACAAATATGAAAAGAAGATTATCTGAAATCAAAAGAACGACGGTTCTACAACCATTTAGGTTTGAGTTAATGCTAATACAGGAGAAGTAATAATGTCCCGAACTCTAATCATTACTGCAAATAGTAGCTGCGCACGGATTCTTGAGTCACATCATGATAATAATCTCCTGACTGAAATTGAAACGTTGTTAGATACAGCGGTACGTTTAAGAGACCAAGATCTTGTATCTGACAAAAGCGGTCGTCAAAATAATGGAAAAGGTAGTACTTCTTCTCATGGTGTTAATGAGCATCATGAAAGAAAACACCAGCATCACAAGCAATTTGCTCATTCGGTTGTAGAGGCGATTGAAAGGGCTGATAATAAAAGACCGTTTGATGCACTTTATATAATTGCAGCTCCTGAGTTTTTAGGTTCAATACGGAAAAAGCTTTCAACAACCACTTATAAAAAGGTTAAAGGTCAAATTTCAAAAAATATTACTCATGACTCTTTAGAAAAAATACGGAGTTATCTACCCAAGAAACTATAACTCCGATCTATGTACTACAGATATTGACAAATTAAAAATTAAATAAATTATAGGCCTCAGCAAAGTTTTCCTTATGAGCGAAGCGAGTGTTTTGGGTATACTCACTTACAAGTCGTTGTACTTTTTTATTGAATTGAATTTACGTATTCCTTGTTCGCTAACACGGTCGGCTGATAAGAGAGATCTGCTCTATTGCTGAGATTGAATCTATAATAAAAACAAACGGCATATCCTCGGAAAGCTGACAGGTACCACACCTGTGTACTCAAAATTTCGTTTTGTCTTGTGTTTATATATAATATTGATAATATAAATCTAATGACTCATCAAGCATCTTTTATTAATTCTTTAATTCCATGGCAGTCGGAAAAGGTATATTTCGATGCTGATAATTACTATCAAGAATTACTGTTTGAAATTGAGAATGCTAAAAAAACAATTGAAATTGAGTGCTACATTTTTGAACTTGATACACTTGGTAATAAATTTATCAATACTCTTATACAGGCCGCTGAACGTAAATTATCTATACGAATCAGTATCGACGGTTATGGTTCTCTTTCTTGGAATTTAGATATCATTGAAAAATTAAATTCTTCAGGAATAGAAGTAAAAGTGTTCCACCCGTTACCCTGGCGCATCTCATTATATAAAGGAGTAAAGGCAGCAACTGGTTGGTTTGAAAAATTATTATATCTGACATCTCGCGTCAATAAACGTAACCATAGGAAACTCTTTGTTATTGATAACAATAGTGCCTGGAGTGGTAGTTTAAATATTTCCAGAAGCCATTTAAGCCAACTCTCTCATGGAGCGAACTGGCTAGATTGTGGAGTCAATGTATCTGGTACTGTAGTTACCTATTTGGTGGATAACTTTAATGAGGTTTGGCAAAGAAAACTTACTTATCACCCAGATTATTTTCAGTTACCATTTCGATCAAATAACAACCCTATTTTGAGAAGACAGAAAAATAATGAATTGATTAAACTGATAACAAAATGCCAGTCACGTATCTGGATTATTAATGCATATCTCGCACCCTCTAAAAGGATACTGAGAGCATTAAAACAAGCACGTAAAAGAGGCGTCGATGTTAAGCTGTTAATTTCTAGACGTACAGATGTTATTTTCTTTCCGCTCGTCAGTACAACCTACTATCAACAACTATTGGCTGTGGATATTAAAATTTATGAATATAATGAACAAATTATTCATGCAAAAACCATGCTTTTGGACAATTTATTACTGGTGGGCAGCTCGAACCTGAATCACCGGAGTTTCCTCCATGATCTAGAACTGGATTTTATAATGACAAAGCAAACATCAATCAATACCACAGAAGCTAAGTTTAGACAGCTAGTCGATAAATCAGAAGTTGTTACAGTCAAAAGGTTTGAATCAATAGTATGGAGTAAAAAAGTACTTGGTCAATTGCTCTGGAAACTTCGATACTGGTTGTGAATTTGATGTGTATAGAATTACACCCAAAACGCTTATGTTGTAACTGACAACAAGGTATTGTCAAGTTATCAAACTCATACGAATAATGACCCCAACCCATGCCACAAAAGGTAGTCGTCGATACAGGTATTATATCAATCACTCCGAATAAGAGAAACATGGCAATCATGTCTATTTATACAAAACTTCCAGACTTTAAAATAATTATCAAAAAATACTACTATCAACAACTAAACTTGAAATACAGTTAAATCCTCTAGGATTACTAGAGCTATTTTCTAACGATGTTAAATCTAAAGAACATCATGAAAGTGAACCTTATATCATTAACCTTACCGTCCAACTAAAAAGATGTGGTGTTGAAACCAAACTCATCGTAGAAAATAAAGCTTATGCACAAATACTTAAACCGCATTCAAATTCGGTAAATGCAATTCAAAAAGCCTTACAAAAAGCATTGAAATGGAACCAAGCTCTTATTAGCGGAAGAGTATCATCTATGAAAGAAGTCGCTAGACAGGAAAATGTTTCTCAGCGCTACATAGCCGGCATTATCAAGCTTGCTTTTTTATCACCATCAATAATGAAAAAAATTGCAAATGGAAATATTCCACATGATATGACCCTAGCACGACTCAAAAAGAATATTCCTCACGATTGGCAAGAGCAAGAACTACTCTTCAAATAAGACACACATTTCAACGCTGTCGCTTTACCCATTGAATTTTCATAAAACGAACCTCTGATTTCCGATTCGAGACAAAAGGGATAATATGCTGATATTTCGAGGAGCAAGGTTCGTTTGTAAGGGTTGTGGCTCTACATAGTTAACGGGGGACACCGGTATTTGTTAAAATAAATTTGCGAAGATTAATTTTAATGGAGAATACCGATGTCCCACTCAGGAATCATTATAGGCATACCTGGCCTAAAAGTAGAGAACGTTTATCACAATCAAGGCATTGAGGTTTTTGCAAGGCCTAAACGAAGGCCTAATTACATCTACTGCCATGACGATAATGTCAGGATAAAAGCAACACACAAACGCACGCTAAAACATACCCGACTCGGCAATCGAGTGATGACACTGCATCTCAAAGTCCCCAAGTATCATTGTCAGCAATGTGATCGTTATTTTCGTCATCCCTTTGAAGGAATACGACCTCGATTTCGAAGCTCTGAAGCTTTTCGACTGGAAGTTTTTGAAGCTCATGATGGCGGTGTCACCCAACGTAAACTGTCACAGACGCACCGCATTAGTCCAGCCACTGTTGAGAGATGGTATCAGTCCTTTATTCGTCAGAGAGTCTCGGAGCTTGCCAGTCGTCCCTGTCCTCAAGTATTGGGTATCGATGAGCACTTCTTCACCCGTAAAAAAGGCTATGCCACCACCTTGGTTGATTTGAAGAACCACAAGGTATTTGATGTCAAACTGGGTCGCTCTGAATTGTCTCTACGACCTTATCTACGTAACCTTGAAGGAAAAGACAAGGTTAAAGTCATTGTCATGGATTTATCGGTAACCTATCGCAGTATAGCCCGACGTTACTTCCCCAAAGCCACAATTGTCGCCGACCGTTTTCATGTGGTGAGATTGATTAACCAGCACTTTTTGAAAGTCTGGCAGCTACAGGATCCCGAAGGCAGAAAAAACCGAGGACTGCTCAGTTTGATGCGTCGACATCAATGGAATTTACGCGATGAGCAGCATGCAAATCTTATGGATTACTTAGCTGAGTTTCCGGTCTTGCAGCAACTCTATGTGGTGAAACAAAAGTTAATCCGATTAATGTTGTTAAAGACACTCAATAGAAACCGAGCAAGGAAAAAGTTACCTCAATTTATCAGGCTGATAGAGCAACTTAAAGCGAGTCCGTTACATACTTTAGCGAAGACATTAACTTCATGGCTAGAACCAATTGTGGCTATGTGGCGCTTTAGTAAAACAAACGGTATTACTGAGGGCTTCCATAACAAGATGGAAATGATGTCTAGAAGAGCGTATGGTTTTAGAAACTTTGAGAATTATCGTATGAGAGTACTAGCTCATTGTGGATGGAATGGAATTATCAATAGGGTTTAATGAATGCCATCCCCCGTTAATTGGGTAGAGCCAGATTAAATGGCGGAGAGAGAGGGATTCGAACCCTCGATAGAGTTTCCCCTATATACCCTTAGCAGGGGCACGCCTTCAGCCACTCGGCCACCTCTCCACAACAGGCGAGCAATATACCTCATTGAGTAGAAATTGCAACAGAAATAAGTAGGTTAACTCTAAGAAATATATAATATGTTTAAAGATTAAACATATTTATTTATAGACTATAAGAAGTTGATTCAATAACTCAATTGTTACCGTTTACTTCGTCTGACTTTTGTTCTTTTTCTTCTTGTATTCTTATGTAGATTTCTTCCCTGTGAACTGATATTTCTTTAGGTGCAGCAACACCAATTCGAACTTGGTTCCCTTTAACGCCCAGTACAGTAACTGTAACGTTATCTCCGATCATCAGAGTTTCTCCAACACGACGAGTCAAGATTAGCATGGTAAATCTCCTTGATTTAAATCCGTTCTTATTCCATCAAACTACATACTTAACTATAGCTGACTTTGTTTGATTGACATACTAAAATGATAATATTTATCATTTTATAAAAAAACGACATTCTACAGTTTTTCTTCTCTGAGGCAACAAAAAAGTGCTTAAAAATCAAACTAGGCATTTAAGCTTTCTTTAAACGTCAACCTAGACGGTTAATTGATGATTGAGTAGTTGATACAGTAGCTATCCCAACTCATCATCAAACCAATGTCTGAGTTCTTTTAACGCATCATCTAAATATTCAGGCTGGTTTCCACCTGCTTGAGCCATATCAGGTCTTCCTCCACCCTTGCCACCAACTTTAACTGCTAATTGATTGACTAGTTTTCCTGCATTAAATCGGTCAGTTAGATCTTTTGTTACCCCGACGATTAAGCTTACCTTACTTTTATTAGTTGTAGCAATTGCAACAATACCTTTTTGTAATTTATTCTTTAGTTGATCAACCGTATCCCTTAATGCTTTAGGTTCTATATCATCAAGCCGTGTAATAAGTACTGATATATCACCATAGCTTTTAGCAGAAGACATTAAGTCATTTCCTTTGCCTGAAGCTAATCTAGCATTTAACTTTTCGATATCCTTCTCAAGACTTCTTGTGCGTTTTAACGCTTGTTGAACTTTTTCATAGGTGTGAATGCTATCAGTTCTAAGCAACAATGAAACTTGATTTAAATATGATTCTTGTTCTAAAGTCCATTTGATAGCAGCTTCACCAGCAACCCCTTCAATTCTTCTTACACCCGCAGCAATACCTGTTTCGGAGGTAATCCTAAATAAACCTATGTCACCCGTTCTAGAAACGTGAGTGCCACCACAGAGTTCTTTAGAAAATATTCCCATGGTTAAAACTCTAACCTTATCACCATACTTTTCTCCGAACAGTGCCGTTGCCCCATCTTTTTGCGCTTCTTCTGGTGTCATAATATTAGTCGTAACTTCATGGTTATCCCTAATTTGTTGATTTACAACTAACTCTATTTCACGTAACTCTTGTTTAGTAACCATGTCTAGATGAGAAAAATCAAAACGCAACCTGTTTGCATCAACTAGTGAACCTTTCTGAGCAACATGATCACCTAAAACGCTTTGCAGCGCTGCATGCATTAAATGAGTGGCAGAATGATTTGCAGTAATTGCCTTTCTCTGCTTAGCATTGATGTCAGTTGAAACTTCATCACTAATTTCAAAACTGCCTGAGATAACTTGCCCAGTATGTACAAAATGTTCACCTGATTTCTGGGTATCGGTTACTTTAAAAACGCCCTTGCTTGATTTAATTAACCCTGTATCACCAACCTGTCCACCCGACTCAGCATAAAAAGGCGTTTTATTGAGGATAATAATGGCTTTATCGCCTTGTTGAATAACCTCTTGTGATGAATCCGTAGCAAGATAAGTTACCTTACCCACATCGGACGTATTTTCATATCCACTAAAGTCGCTATGACCATCCAGATCAATCTTTTGTCCTTCATCTAGCGCAAACTTACTGGCAGCCCGAGCCATTTGACGTTGATTATCCATGGCTGATTCAAAGCCCTGACTATCAATAGTCAAATCTCTCTCTCTGGCAATATCCGCAGTTAAGTCATAGGGGAAACCATAAGTATCATAAAGTTTAAAAACAACATCACCAGAAAGCTCACTGCTAGCTAACTCTTCAACTGCCTGATCAAGTATCTTTAGTCCTTTCTCTAGGGTTTTCAGAAACTGTTGCTCTTCTCTTTTTAGGAGTAACTCAATAGTAGCTTGTTGTTTAAACAGTTCCGGGTAGGCCTCGCCCATTTCTTTTACAAGGCTTGCTACTAGTTTATAAAAGAATACATCCGCAACACCAAGTTTATGTCCATGACGAATGGCCCGTCGAATGATTCTTCTAAGCACATAGCCCCTACCTTCATTCGAGGGAATGACACCATCACAGATTAAGAAAGCGCAGGATCGTATATGATCAGCTATGACATTGAGGGACGCTTGGCCTTTATTTTCAATACCAGTTATCGTCGTTATGCTATTAATAAGGTTACTAAACAAGTCAATTTGATAATTGCTATGAACTCCCTGCATGATGGCTGCAACTCGCTCAAGACCCATACCTGTATCAATAGATGGATTCGGTAAGTTGGTCTGGCTTCCGTCTGCAGAGCGTTCAAACTGCATAAAGACTAGATTCCAGATTTCTATATAACGATCACCCTCTTCATCGGGAGAACCGGGAGGGCCGCCTGGAACATCTTCACCATGATCAAAGAAAATTTCCGAGCAAGGTCCACAGGGGCCAGTATCACCCATTGACCAGAAGTTGTCTTTTTCTCCTAATCTTGAAAACTTGTTTTGGTCTATACCTATTTTATCAAACCAAATTTTTTCTGCTTCAAGATCATCTTTATAGACTGTAACCCAAAGCTTCTCCTTAGGAAGTCCTAACTCTACTGTTAGAAACTCCCAAGCAAGCTGAATAGCCTGTTCTTTAAAGTAATCTCCAAAACTAAAGTTGCCAAGCATTTCAAAAAAGGTATGGTGACGAGCTGTATAACCCACATTATCCAAATCATTATGCTTGCCACCGGCCCTAACACAACGTTGTGATGTGGTTGCCCTTTGGTAATCTCTTTTTTCAGTACCCAGAAAAAGATCTTTAAACTGCACCATACCGGCATTGGTAAATAAAAGCGTCGGATCATTTCCAGGTACTAGAGAACTTGAATTAAGTATTTGATGTTGGTTTTTAGCAAAATAATTTAGAAATTTTTGACGGATTTCACTCGTTGTCATGTAAGGGATAGTGCTCATTGTTATTTTAGTACCTGTTTAGCGATGTTGAGTAAATGTCGGCTGCATCTTAATGACATTATTATAATTGATGCTAAGGCTCTGGGACACAATTAATTCATCAAGTAGCAACATTTAATTTCAGCTTTATAAATGATCAAGTGGGAAGGCAGTTTTATAACAAATTTGTTTCAAGGAGAAACTACTTTTGATATGACTGATACCATCTAGCGCAGTAAGCTTATCTAAAAATTCATGGCATCCATCTAGATCGGGAACTGCGACTCTTATTAGATAATCAATATCACCTGTGATTAAATAACATTCCATGATCTCAGGCCAGTCTCTAATGTTTTTTTCAAACATCTCAAGATTGTTTTTACGTTGTCGACTCAAGGTTATTTGTATGAATACATTTACCGGTAAACCAACAGCTTTAGCATCAAGAAGGGTAACTTTCCCACGAATAAAACCTGCTTGCTCAAGCAATTTCACCCTTCTAGAGCAGGGAGAGGGAGATAAGGATATTTTTTCTGCAAGCTCTGCATTAGATATGCCACCATGATTTTGTAATATATTGAGTATCTGAATATCAATGCTGTCTACTGTAAAATGCTCGCTATTAACTAACTTCATTTGTATGCCTTATTAAATTAATAATTTTATATTTATTAGTCGATTAAACTAAATATTGTTCAATTATTAGCTTAATCAGTTAAACTATCCTGAGTTTAACATGATTTTGGTAGGATCGAATAGTCAATCTTATGCTATGATATGGCACAGAAATTTATGTATTTATGGTGTTGAACAACGATTATTCTCAGTTGATTCAGACAACAATTAATAAGGAGCTCTTTAATGAGCAATAGCACTCCTCTAAGTTTACATGTTCCTGAACCCTATTCCCGTCCTGGTGACACTCCAAATTTTGATTATATAAAAGTACCTGAAGCCGGTGAAACACGAAGGCCTGAAGTTGACAGTAAACCCAATGATATGCACGACTTAGCTTTTGGTTTGGTTAGAGTGCTTGATTTTGATGGAAAGGCTACTGGCCCTTGGAATATGGACTTTGACGAGGAGTTCTTACTCAAAGGTTTAACAGCAATGATGAAAACCAAAGCCCTTGATGACCGAATGTATATGGCTCAACGTCAAGGCAAAACATCATTCTATGCTCAGTGTAGAGGTGAAGAAGCTATTTCTTGTGCTCAAAAAATGGCACTGAGTAAAGGAGATATGTGTTTCCCAACTTATCGCCAACAGGGACTATTAATTGCCCAAGACTTTCCATTGGTTAAGATGATTAACCAAATTTACAGTAATTCGAAAGACAAGCTTGAAGGTCATTCACTTCCTACCCTTTACTCAGAAAGAGATGCTGACTTCTTCACCATTTCAGGCAACTTAGGTACTCAATATATTCAAGCAGTGGGCTGGGCCATGGCTTCAGCTATTAAGGGTGATGATAAAATCGCTTCTGCCTGGATAGGTGATGGTTCAACAGCCGAAAGTGATTTTCATGCTGCTTTGGTATTCGCTTCTGTCTACAAACCTCCTGTAGTACTGAATATAGTCAATAACCAATGGGCCATTTCATCCTTTCAGGGCTTTGCTGGTGGTCAGGCTGCAAACTTCGCTTGTCGTGGTCATGGTTTTAATATTCCTTCACTTAGAGTGGATGGCAACGACTTTCTTGCTGTATATGCAGCGTCGAAATGGGCTATAGAAAGAGCTCGAAGAAATCTTGGACCAACAATAATTGAGTGGCTCACATACCGAGCTGGTCCTCACACAACTTCTGATGATCCAACTAAGTATCGTCCTAAGGATGAATTCGAAGCTTGGCCCTTAGGAGATCCTATTATTCGTCTTAAGGAGCATATGATTAAACTTGGGATCTGGGACGAAGAAAAACATCAATTATTAGAAAAGGAATTAAAAAACGAAGTGAAAGCTGCTGCAAAAAAAGCAGAGTCATATGGTACCTTAGGTAAAGGCGAGGCTCCTGGTGTGGATGAGATGTTCAATCATGTTTATAAAGAAATGCCTGCACATCTTAGAAAACAACGTCAAGAATTGGGAGTTTAACAATGGCTGAAGTAAAACGAAAAAACATGCTAGAAGCAATCCGTGACGCCATGGCAGTGAAGATGACTGAAGATGATAATGTTGTAGTATTCGGAGAAGATGTTGGTTACTTTGGTGGTGTATTTCGTGCTACTGAAGGCTTGCAAGAACAGTTTGGTAAATCACGTGTATTTGATACCCCCATCAGCGAATTAGGCATTATCGGCGTAGCTGTTGGCATGGGAGCTTATGGATTACGTCCAGTTCCTGAAATCCAATTTGCTGACTACATCTTACCTGCTTATGATCAAATTGCCTCAGAAGCCGCTCGTCTAAGATATCGATCCACTGGAGAATTTACTTCTCCCATTACCATTCGTACCCCCTGTGGTGGTGGTATTTACGGTGGTCAGACTCATAGTCAAAGTCCTGAAGCTTTATTTACTCATGTGGCAGGTCTTAAGACGGTTATGCCCTCAAACCCTTATGATGCTAAAGGTATGTTAATCTCAGCGATTGAAGACGATGATCCCGTTATATTTTTAGAACCTAAACGTCTCTACAATGGCCCATTTGATGGCCATCATGATAGACCTGTAACCCCTTGGTCTGATCACGATGCAAGTGAAGTTCCCGATGGACATTATACGGTACCTCTAGGCAAGGCTGCTGTAACTAGAGAAGGTGAAGACTTGACTATCCTTGCCTATGGCACCATGGTTCATGTTGCACTAGCTGCCACTGAAGAAACGGGTATTGACGCAGAGATTATCGATCTCAGGAGCCTACTACCCCTTGATGAAGAAGCTATCGAACGATCAGTGAAGAAAACCGGACGTTGTGTTGTGGTGCATGAGGCAACCCGCACTTGTGGCTTTGGTGCTGAGCTTATCAGTATTGTACAAGAGCTTTGTTTCAATCATCTTGAAGCGCCAATTATTAGAGTCACAGGCTGGGATACTCCTTATCCCCATGCTCAGGAATGGGATTATTTTCCAGGTCCTGCTCGGCTTAGTAAAGCACTTAAAAAAGTCATGCTAGCCTAGTCCTACTAACTTATAAATAATCTAACTAACTTTTAAAAAGATATGAATAAGGAAATAAATACCATGGGAAATTATTTAATTAATGTACCGGATATTGGTGAAGGAATTGCTGAGGTAGAAATCGTTGAATGGCCTGTGAATATTGGTGATAGTATCGAAGAAGACGATATTATCTGTGTTGTTATGACAGACAAGGCTACGGTGGAGATCCCCTCTCCTGTTGACGGTGAAATCACTTGGCTTGGTTCAGAAGCTGGAGATCTGATCGCTGTTGGTGAAAAACTTGTTCGTTTGCAGGTTGAAGGCGAAGGCAATGATACTGGCGAGATAAGTGAAGCCCAGCCAAGGACTGTTGCAGATGTTGCTAAAGTAGAAGTTAAACTAGAGGCTAAAGTTGAAACTACCCAGGCTGTTACAACACCCACTATATCATCTACTCCCACAGCTGTTGCTGCAACAGTTGGTATTCCACGTCCTGAAGGTGAAAAACCAATCGCTCCACCTGCAGTTAGACAAAGAGCGCGTAATGCTGGTATTGATTTAAATTTTGTAAGGGGCACCGGCCCAGCAAATCGTATAAGCCATGAAGATCTAGACAATTTCATAGCGGGTGGTTCTTCAAAGGCTGCAGCTCCCAGCCATACAGGTATTGCTAATACTGCCATTGAACAAATCAAAGTAATCGGACTTAGACGTAAAATTGCTAAGGTAATGCAAGATACCATGCAAAGACTTCCCCACTTTACTTATGTTGAAGAAGTTGATGTGACTGAGCTTGAACTATTAAGAGCAAAACTTAATAAAAATCGTCGTGACGATCAACCAAAGTTAACAATATTACCTTTTATTATCAAAGCTTTAGAGAAGGCTATTAAAGTATATCCTGAGATGAGTTCTCGCTTTGATGACGTTGAAAATATCGTCCATCGATATGCTGCTGCCCATATTGGTATTGCAACCCAGACTGACAATGGTTTAGTTGTGCCCGTTGTAAAACATGCAGAAGCCTTGGATATCTGGCAAGCTGCGGCAGAAGTTAAACGTCTGGCAATGGCTTGTCGAGATGGATCAGTTAAAAGAGAAGAACTATCGGGTTCAACCATTACTATCACGAGTCTTGGCCCCATGGGCGGCATAGTTACCACACCGGTCATAAATGCACCAGAAGTTGCTATAGTCGGCATCAATAAAATTACTAAACGACCTGTTTGGCAAGATGGGGCTTTTATACCCCGGGATATAATGAATTTATCGTCATCCTTTGATCATCGAATCATTGATGGTTGGGAAGCAACTCTGTTTATACAACAAATTAAGAGTCTGCTTGAATCTCCCGCTACTCTATTTATGGATCTTTAATATGCAATCTCTGTCTTGTAAAGTTTTAGTTATTGGCGCAGGTCCCGGTGGTTATGTGGCAGCTATTAGAGCTGGTCAACTGGGTTTAGATACTATTATTGTTGAAGGTGAGCGTAGTGGTGGAACGTGTTTGGTTCGAGGTTGTATCCCCTCTAAGGCTTTGATCCATGCTGCAACTCGTTTCGAAGAGATTAATTCTCACAGGGGTGATGGAAAACTTGGCATTACTGTCACTACAGCCCCAGAGCTTAATCTAGCTAAAATGATTGAATGGAAAGATTCAATTGTTGATCGTTTAAGTAGTGGTGTTGAAGGCCTGTTGAAGAAACATGGTGTTAAACAAATTAAAGGCTGGGCTAACTTTAAAAATGCCAAGACCTGTCATGTACAAACTGCTGATGGAGAAGTCTCTATTACGGCAGAAAATGTCATTTTAGCCAATGGTTCTAAGGCAACTGAACTAGCCTTTCTGCCTTTTAGTGAAAATGTCATCTCATCAACTGAAGCCTTGGATCAGAAAGAATTACCTAAACATTTAATTATCATTGGTGCTGGTTATATTGGTTTAGAAATGGGCATTGCCTATAGGAAACTTGGTTCTGAGGTAACTTTCATTGAAGGTCTTGACCGTCTATTGCCAATTTATGATAAAGAAATGACACGCCCTATCAAAACCTGGTTAAAAAAACATGGAATTAACACCATTTATAATGCTAAAGCCCAAGGCGTAGAGGACAAGGATGGTAAGGTCACCTTGACCTATCAAAATAAGCAAGGCGAAATTCAAACCCTTCAGGGAGATAAAGTTCTAGTTACCGTTGGACGACGACCTAATACTGAAGGTTGGGGTCTAGAAAACATGTGTATTGATATGAATGGAGCTTTTGTGAAAATCAATAATCAATGCCAAACTGCCATGAATAATGTTTGGGCAATTGGTGATTTAGTGGGTGAGCCGATGCTTGCCCATAAAGCATCGGCACAAGGGGAAATGGTTGCAGAAATCATCTCAGGATTAAAAAGAGAGTTTGATCCAGTCGTTATTCCGGCAGTTTGTTTCACTGAACCTGAAATTGTCAGTGTAGGCTTAACGCCTGACGAAGCAAGCGAACAAAATATTGAAATTCTTGTGGGTAAATTCCCCTTTGCAGCAATTGGTAAAGCCCTTGCTATGGAGGCTGGTGGTGACGGCGGCTTTGTAAGGATTACTTCCCGTAAAGATAATCATTTGATAATAGGTATCCAGGCCGTAGGCGCCCATGTGGCTGAATTAAGTAATCAGTTTGCTTTAGCACTTGAGATGGGAGCTTGTCTTGAAGACTTAGCAAACACCATTCATGTACATCCGACTTTAGGTGAAGCCTCAATGGAAGCTGCCATGGCTTCCTTAGGACATGCTATTCATATGTAATTGAGTTTTTAATTGGGGTTGTAATTAAGAATGAGTGTCTAATCCTAGCTTTTTAGTAACTGTGTCCAACCGAAAGCGTCTTCTACCGTACCGTATTGAATGCCTGTTAGCTGATCATATAAATGCTTGGACACAGGTCCAGATTTATTACCATTAACTTCATACACTTTGCCCTTAAGGCAAAGTTTGCCAACAGGTGAAATGACCGCAGCTGTACCGCAACCGAAGACTTCCGTTATCTTTCCAGAGGCTATATCACTTAAGATTTGATGAATATCTAACTGTTCTTCTGTCATGTCATAGCCAAGAGTCGGCGCAAGTTTTAAGATAGAATCACGAGTAATACCTCGTAAGATACTGCCACTAAGTGATGGCGTGACTATTCGACTACCTTCATAAACAAAGCAGATATTCATAGCGCCAACTTCTTCTACATAACGTCCTTCAATAGCGTCTAACCAAAGTACCTGTGTATACCCTTTCTTAGCGACTTCTTCAGATATAAATAAGCTTGCTGCATAGTTACCACCGGTTTTAGCTTCGCCTACTCCACCCACAACAGCACGGCGATAGGTGTCGGCGATATAAACAGAGATTGGATTAAAACCACCAGCGAAATATGGACCAGCAGGCATGGTTAGAATGAAGTGTTTATACTGTGCAGCTGCTCCTAATCCAATTTTGGATGAAGTTGCAATCATGGTTGGTCGTATATAAAGAGAAGAGCCATTGGCAGTTTTAGGTACCCAATTCTTATCAAGATTGATCAATTTATGCATAGCTTCCAGATGTTGGTTGACATCAACTGCTGGCATGACCATACGTTTAGCTGATAAATTAAAGCGCTCGCAATTAGCCTCAGGACGAAATAAGTTTATTTGACCATCAGCTCTATGATAAGCCTTTAGCCCTTCAAATATTTCCTGACCGTAATGTAAAACTGCCGCCGTAGGATCTAGGCTTAAATTATGATAAGGATTAATTTCAGCATCGTGCCAACCCTGCTTCTGATCATAATCTTGAGTGAACATATGGTCTGAAAAGACAGTACCAAAGCCATATTCTTTTGGACAAGAACCTCGTTTACTTTCTTCAAGTGATGTTATTTTGATGCTCATAATTCTCTAGGTCTTTTAAGATGCTATGTAAGATAAAAGTTAATATGGAATTTAATCAGCCATTATAGTTTAGGCAGAGCAACACAACAATAAAACAATCAATATAATCAGTAATTTTTCAGTGAATTATGTCTCGGGAAGGCCCATTTTATCTGTTCACTGGTAAAGCCACGCTGTGAAAGGAATCGATAGCGTTTATTTATTTCATTTTGACCGGAAGGAGATACAGAATACTTCTTTTCTAACGCTTTCAAAGCCAAATCAGACCAATTAATATTCTGTGACATACAAGTTTGAATTATTTCGTCAGCAAGGCCTTTATTTCTTAATTCCATGGTTATCTTAACTGGGCCATGGCACTTAGCAATACGACTTCGTAATAACATTTTTGAATAACGCTGATCGGATTGCCAATCATTTTCTTTAAACTCATCTAGGTTCGCATAGATAAGCTCTGAATCAAAGTCGCGCAGTTTCATTTTTTGATATAACTCAAGTCTAGAATGCTCACGACGAGCCAGTAGACCCATCATGGACTTCCTCAATTTGCTTCTCAATTCACTTTGCAGTTTGCTTTTCAATAGGGTTTCAATATCAGTCATGGCTTACTACTAAGTTGATAGTTGCGCTAGCAATACAAAGCAGTACAGAAGGCTCTAACTTACCTTGTTAAGCCTTAACTTTTTCTAAAATCGGGCCCTTGTTATCTTTTGTATCAGGCTTGGCTAATAATTCTTCTCTTATTCGTTGCTCTATTTCATTAGAGATATCAGGGTTTTCTTTAAAATGTTTAATGACATTCATCTTACCCTGACCGATGCGATCACCCTTGTAGCTGTACCAGGCACCTGCCTTATCAACAAAACCAAGCTTAACACCCAAATCAATAATTTCACCTTCAACACTTGTTCCTTCACCATAAAGGATTTGGAATTCAGCTTGTTTAAAAGGAGGGGCTACCTTATTCTTTACAACCTTAACTCTAGTCTCATTACCAACAATCTCATCGCCCTGTTTTACAGCACCGATACGTCTGATATCCAGTCTAACGGAAGCGTAAAATTTCAAAGCATTACCACCGGTAGTGGTTTCAGGGTTACCAAACATCACACCAATTTTCATGCGCAACTGATTGATAAAAATAACTAAACAATTTGAACGTTTAATGTTTCCGGTTATTTTTCTCAAGGCTTGAGACATTAAACGAGCTTGCAGTCCCATGTGTGAATCACCCATATCACCTTCAATTTCGGCCTTAGGTGTTAAAGCAGCAACCGAGTCAATAACAATGATATCCACTGCACCTGAACGTACTAACATATCCGTAATTTCTAGGGCTTGTTCACCAGTATCAGGTTGAGAAACCAATAGCTCGTCTATGTTAATACCAAGTTTTTCAGCATAGCTTGGATCAAGGGCATGCTCAGCGTCAACAAAGGCAGCCGTGCCACCATTAGCCATGCAGCTAGATATAGCTTGTAGTGCCATGGTTGTCTTACCCGAAGACTCAGGACCATATATTTCCACAACGCGACCCTTTGGAAGTCCGCCTATTCCGAGGGCAATATCAAGTCCCAATGAACCGGTTGATATGACATCGATACCTCGAGAAAGAGCGTCTGTATCACCCATTCTCATCACTGACCCTTTACCAAACTGACGATCAATTTGACTGAGAGCGGCTTCTAGTGCTTTATTCTTGTTGTTGTCCATGGGATTTAGTCTCCAAAATTTTTAAATTATTCGATGGTTATAATTACAAGTCTAGTCTTGCAAAATTGTGTGAAAGCCTGAAGTGATTTTGTCTGAAATAAAAGTAGGTTATTTGATACTAACCTTGCAGTCCCATTCAGTATTAAAAATCAAAGTGCTCGCTAATTGCGAATAAATCATATACTACTTGCATGAGTAGTATCAAGCGTTTTTAACAATATATTTTATAACACCCTTAATGGCTGCCCTGGCAGCTTGATATCGAATAGAATCTCGATCACCATCAAAATAATAACATTGGGTTTCTGTTTCATAGTGCTTACCTGCCCAAGAAATCCAAACCATCCCAACGGGTTTTTCTTTTGTTCCACCACCGGGCCCAGCCACGCCACTTATGGCTATAGACACTTTAGAGTTACTCTTATTAATCGCTCCTTCAGCCATCTCAATTACCGTAGGTTGACTCACGGCACCTGAGCTTTCTAAGGTGGATTTTGTGACGCCTAGCATCAGCTGTTTAGCGGCATTAGTGTAGCTAATAAAGGCGCAGTCGAACCAGTCAGATGAACCTGATTTATCGGTAAATAACTTAGCAATTAAGCCCCCCGTACAAGATTCAGCAGTGCAAATTGATAAGCGTCTCTTGATAAGTTGTGTACTTAGCTGATTTATTTCTAGTTCTAAATTCATGATTTTTTACCCGACATTCACTCATTATTTGTTCAATTAATCTACAATAATTCACTAGCTAAGGTTAAATATTAGTGGTAAATTCTAACCAACTTAATGCTCAATTTAATCTGATGAATTAATCTAGCGATTATACTCATTAACCAATGAAAACATAGCATCATTTTCAAACAGTCCCGAACCCGTGCGGTACCAATTTTTACCAGATTATCGCGAAAAGCCCTTTCTTTAGGTGGGGGAGAAGTCAATCATATTTTATCTTTCTATGACTATCGAGACGTCACCATCACCCCTACTACTAACTACTTTTGATAAAGAAATGGCTATTCAATGTTATCCCCATGAGATGCTGCACTTTGAAATGGAGCCTGCCCTTACTGATGATACCTTGATATACCTTCCCAAAGAGGAAAATTTATTCTCCGGAGACATTGTATTTATCAAAAGAACGCCAGTTCTTTGAGTAGGAACCGTAAAAATACTATGTTGTTTCTTTCTTATTTTTGGTCAACAATAACCTCTAGTAAGCAGATTTACTGTTCGAAATACATTGAAAATTAACATTTTGAGAAGTAATGTGTGATATTTGTTCATCTTTTTACTAATTTTAGAAAAAAGATGAACTTAACCCTGCCAGGAATTAGTATTGGATGGTTATGTCATTAATAACCCTGACTGTTCTCAAGCAAACAAGCCACCAAGTGGTTGTGCTCTATCCTCGGGTAACAATGAAAATTCAGGTTCAATTCCTATCTGAGCAGTTTTCTGTCTTTTAAGGTAAGAAAGTATCTTCTTAATCACTAATTTTTATGCTCAATTAGTTGCACAATACAATTCGACCAGTAGCCAGTATACTTTATAGATAAATCCATTGACTGAGGATATATAAGCATTTAATAAACATAAAATATTTTTATATTAACAAGTCATATTTGTTAATATAGATAAATATCAAAAATTACCAATAAACAGTAGTTAGCTAAATGGATAAAAAAATAGATATTAATTATTTTGGTACTTTTTTAACTGAAGATCTTTTGCCACAAATTGAAGGTAAAGTTTATTTGTTTGGTGCAGGTGAAGTTAGTCAAGCATTTGCAAAAAAACTTGAACGAATAACTGACACGCCTATTTCAGGTTTCCTAACAACCTACCCATCCTATAAGATAAATATAGGAAGAGTAAATAATTATAAAGATCATTGGACAGCAATAAACCAACCTAATATAACGATTATAGTTATCAATCAATTTGCACGAGAAATTATAAACCTACTTCGCTTAATGAATATAAAAGCTAGAATAATTAATGCTATTCATCTTATCTTTCCTTTTGCCCATCTACTTTCACAGAATAATGAAACAGCTATTCTAAAACGAGCTGATGCTATTGAAATAGCATTGACAAGTCATCGCTCAAAACATTTGTATCGAGAACTCATTAGATGTCGTACATCAAAGGTAATTAAACAGAGTATTCAAGAAACCTATGAAAACTTTTATCTTCTAATGAACGAATATTATGGTTTAGGAGATAATTACTGTAGTCAGCATTATTTTGAACACCATGAGTTAGAAAAGCTTCAAACCATAGTCGAAGGTGGTGTTTGTTTTGGTGATATATCTAGAAAACTACTTCCTCTTCTTTCTTCAAAAGGTCAACTCCACGCTTTTGAACCAGGATTTAATGAAATAATAACGCAAACTAATGATAAGCCTTTGCATAGAATCATAAAAAATCCTAAATACCAAAATCAATTTAAGATTAATGTACAAGCTTTATGGCATAAAACTGAATCTTTATTCTTTAGTAATGATCGTAATTTTACTCGGAGACATATATCAAATAGTGGCACTAAAATAGATGCCATATCTCTTGATGAATATTCTAAAAAAGTGAATCTCAATAGTTTAGATTTAATTAAGCTTGATATAGAAGGTGCTGAACCAAATTTTATTGAAGGGGCTATTTGTACAATTAAGCGCTTCAGACCATCACTATCTATTAGTATCTATCATAATAATGATCAAATCGTAAAAATACCTGAAATGCTCATTAAAGAACTTGAAGACTATCGTTTTGAGATTGGTCATCATAGTAATAGCCCTTGGCTAGAAACAGTCCTTTATGCAGTGCCTGAAAAGAGTTAATTACTTTCTACTGATTAACTCAGCACTGATATCTATACCCATCATCAATTTGTTGCTCACTCATTTGAGTAAATAACGGAATACTAATCGCTTCACTCTAGTACTTTTCTGCAGCTGGATAATTGCCATATTTAAAGCCCAAAGTGACTTGCTAATAATTCCAAGCACCATGTGACTTTTCAGTTAACAGTGGCGTAAAAGTAGAATAAATACTATGTGTTTCTTATTTCTTGGTCAGCAATAACCTCTAACAAGCAGATTTTCTATTCAACATACTTTGAAAATTCAGGTTATATTCCTATCTGAGCTACTACACTTTAAAGTAAGAAAGTGCCTTCTTAAAAGCTTGCTCCATGAAAACGGGTTAAGTTAACCCTCGGCAACTGCTTCTGCGTTACTCTACATCCTCATCCTGCAGTCATCGGTTTCGGCATCAATGCAGCAAGCTTTGCAATGAAGTCCAGTGGTTAAAAGTTGACGTGAGTAGGATCATCTATATTCATGGTTTTTTACCTGACATTCACTCATTATTTGTTCAATTAATCTACAATAATTCACTAGCTAAGATAAAGTATTAATGGTAAATTCTAACCAACTTGATGCTCAATTTAATCTGATGAATTAATCTAGCGATTATACTCATTATCCAATGAAAACATAGCAGCATTTTCAAAACAACCTAAACACTAGACTCCACTTAATAAGAGAGTTATTGATAAAATGTATAAGTGTATATTACCCATTAAAAATCAACTGACTCGTACCGGTGCAGTTCCAATTTTTACAGAAGGCTTGTATGAGTTAGCTGAAGGAATCTATTCATGGATGGTTCCAAATGGCTCTTGGGGAGAAAGTAATCACGGCTTAATAACGGGACGTACTGAGTCCATATTAATAGATACAGCTTGGGATGTTACTTTAACCAAAACCTTAATCAAGCGCCTAGACCCTATTATCAATTCAAAACCTATCAACAAAGTGATTAATACCCATGGCGATGGTGATCATTGTTGGGGCAATCAATTATTTGCTGATCGAGAAATCATCGCCTCGAGGGCGACACAACAAAATATGTATCATGTCAAACCAGAAATCTTACAGAAGGTTAAGAAGGTTTCAGAGGTAGTGCAACATATACCGATCTCACGCTGTAAGCATTTCGGCCAATGGTTTACTCATATGTTATCTTCCTATGACTATCGAGATGTCACCATCACACCTGCAACTACTACTTTTGAGAGGGAAATGACTATTCAAGGTGATCCCCATGAATTGGTGCTCTATGAAATGCAGTCTTCCCATACTGATGGCGACACCTTGATATATCTTCCTAAGGAAGAAATTTTATTCTCCGGAGACATTTTATTTATCCAAGGAACACCGGTACTTTGGGCAGGAACTGCCGATAACTGGATTGACGCCTTAAAGAGAATTATTGAGTTAAATCCTAAAACTATTGTACCTGGACATGGCTACTTTACTGACACTGAAGGCGTAAAGGCACTCATCGACTATTGGCAATTTGTTGATCACGAACTTAAGCAGCAATTCCTCAAGGGGGTCACATCAGTGGAAGCTGCAAATCTGGTGGCTTTAAGTGCTGATTTCAAGAAACGTGGCTATCACAAGTGGGACGCAGCAGAACGAATAGTTACCTCATCCATGACCCTGTATAAACATTGGTCAAATGCTCCTCCCAGCAAGCCTAGCACTTATAAACAACTAAAGATGTTTAGCGAACAGGCAGAGTTGTCCGTGAGACTAAAAGCAGCTAGTTAAATAAATTCTTAAACAACCACCTGAAAATCATCATCCTCAAGTAGAACAGGACTTTCACCGACTAGGTTTTGAACATCTATAGCCTTTAACAAGGCTAACCCTACTTTTCTTTGTTGAATATTTAGTGGTAAGTAAGGCAATCTAAACACTGGTTCTATGGCCTGAGTCATCATTAAAGCGGTATTGATAGCGATGGGATTCGGTTCACAAAACAACCAAGAAATCAGTTGCTGTACCGATTGCTCTAACTCAGCATTATTATCATCCATTAACTGCCTCATTATTGAGGGAATTATATTTGATGTAACTGAAATGACGCCATGGGATTGATACTTGTGACGGCCAATAAAACACTCATCATCATTACCTGACCAACAGGCAATACCCAAGCGCTCATACTGCTCTATCCTTTCATTACCGGCACATTCTTTAACGCCTATGAAGTTTTCATGCTCCGCTAAATTTTGAATAATATTAGCTTGTATATCCTGACCTGTGCGCCCAGGAACGTTATAGATAAAAGCTGGTCCTATATCAAGGTTTTTCGACAGGTGCGCTAAGACACCCGCTTCCGAGGTTTTTCCATAATATGGATTGATTTGGAGGGCTGCATGCATACCGGATGCAAAGCCATACTCAGTAGCTTTAATCGCTTCACGGGTGTTGTTAGAGCCTGAGTTACCCACGATTAATAATTGCTCACCATACAAGTTACTCGAATGGGCTATGAGCATTAAATGCTCTTCCCAATTTAATAAGTGCCCTTCCCCTGTTGTTCCTCCAACTATAATACCGTCGATGCCAGCGGCAATTTGTTGTTCCACTAAATAATCATAGCGGTCTAAATCTATCTCTCCCTTAATCGTATAGGGCGTTTTTATGGCAGTTATTAAACTTGCACTTCTAATTTTGTCCATTGTGAATTTCTTTTTAGGTTAAGGTTATGAATATAATTGTTAAGAATTGGAGTCTTGTAAATTATACACCCCTACACACTGATATCTCATACTATTTATAATAAAAATAGATAGTAGTGGTCTAATGAAGCTACCTGTCTTCTACAAGTTAAAATTAACCCAGTGTCTGGCCCTGTCCCATATTCACAGATTAACACTCTCGATATCGTAATATTAATGGTTTTATGCCAAACTTAATGACTGGATCGGTGGCTTACTGCCTTAAAGAACGTAAGCCATTGTTTTTGATGTCTTTGTTTTTTAGAACGTATATCTCATACCTATAACTATATTTCTACCGACTCTTGGCGCGACATCTTTAATGAATGATCCGTGATCTCTGGCTTCTTCATCCAGTAAGTTATTGCCTTTAAGAAAAACAAAGAAATCACTTTCGCTAAAGACCATGCGATAGGAGAATTCAAGATCGAGCAACTCAAAACCTTTAGTGGCTAATTCGTTTTGACCGGTGCGATTTTGTGTTTGATAGTTTACCCAAGTTAAATCCGCAGAAAAATCCTGAAAACTATAGTTTAAAACAACACCCGTTTTCGAAGCGGGGATCCTCGGTAAATGAGCGCCATCTGTTAGCTCAGCACGGACTAGATCAGTAAACAAATCAAGATTTAATTCATGTCCGTTAACTCTCACCAATGGAATTTCGAGCTGTAATTCCAGTCCGGTATAAGTGGCATCTTGTTGTTTGTAACAAACCAGCAACAACTCCGATTGTTGAGCATGAGTAATGGCATCCGTTGTTAGACATGAGTCTGTTAATAAAACAGTTTCAGCAAAAATAAAGTCTGAGAATTGGTTGTAAAATATATTCAATTCGCCGGCTATCTTGTCAGTCTCAAATCGATAAGAAAAATCCAAATTGTTTGAGCTTTCGTTGTTTAAATTAGGATTGCCAATCTCAAATGATTGAGTTGCCAAATGTGCCCCATTAGAGAAATATTCATCGGCATTAGGGAAACGCACTGCGTGTGACAAATTGAAAGCCAGCTTATTGTGCTTACTGATTGAATAAACACTCCCGATAGAATAACTAAACCCGTCATTGGAACGACTATCGCCTAGGTCTGTATCAATGGATTGAGTTTCAAATCTTGCGCCTAGCTCCCATTTTAACGCGCCAAGGCTTTTTTCTTCTAGCCAAAATACGGCGGTATTTTTAGTCTTTGACGGTGCAACGACGGCCTCATCACCAATGGCAGAGAAATCTCGATCGATCAATTGTACGCCAAATACTCCTAACCAGGATTGCCATTCGGAATGTTTTATATAAGACTTAAATTCGGTAGCCTTGTTGCTAAACTGGGTGCCTAGTTCGACGCCCTCAAGTTCTTGATGCTGATAGTCAGTGTAAGCTATGCCAACAAAAAGTTGCTCTATGCCTTTAAAAGGCTGGTTGAGTTTGGTTTGAAAATCATATCGAGTTTGAGACATGTCAATAACCACAGTGTCTTCTTTATGATGTTCTTCTTCATGATGAGCATGGCCAGGTACTCCATATTTTTTTTCAATTCTGTTTACCGATACACCCCAGTATCCTTTATCAGTTATATAGGTTGAACCAATACTTCCACCTTGAGTACTAGTCGCACTATTTTCTAGCACACCAAACACCTCTTCTTCCTCGGCATGTTCTTCACCTTCTTCTTCTTCGTGATGACGAAGGATCGCTGATTCTGCGAAGCCCGGTATTTGTAAATCATTGGTGCTTGAGTCATAACCGTCAAGGTGCCAATTCCAGCTTTGGCTTCCTCCGTCTAAAGTGAAAACGCTGGACTGCTCGCCAGTGGAAGAGTCGCCAAGTCTAATTTCAATACCGCCAGAAATCCCATCTTCTACATTTGGGTTTATTTTTCGATCCATTACATTGACCACACCACCAATTGCGCCGCTACCATAGAGCAAGGTTGCGGGCCCCTTTACTACTTCAATTTGCTCAGCTAAAAGTGGCTCTAACCCAACATCATGATCGGCACTAATGGTTGAGGCATCTTGAACGATCATTTGATTATTGGTGATTTTTACTCTGCCGCCACTTAAACCGCGAATAATTGGGCGGGAAACCGCAGGGCCAAAAGAAGACATATTCATGCCCGGCTCTAAGCGCAAAATCTCGCCCAAAGTTCCGGCGCGTTTACTGATTAATTCTTCTCCAGAAAGCAAAATAGTTGGCGTCGCCATATCAAGCGCAGTGTGTTCCAGTGGATGGGCGTTGATGACGATCTTATGTCCAGGCTCCTCTTTTAACGAGATAATCAGCGGGTTCTGCTCATCGTCAGACATGTTATCGGGGATTGGATTTCCGTCGATGTCTTCAATCTTTAGTTGAACGGTTTTAGCGTTAATCGACGACTGACAAAGCAGGGCAATTGCGGCTGCGATTTTTAGTTGTTGTTTCATGTTTGATCTCTCATAGTAAATAGTCATCGCTTTTACTTTAAAAGTAAAATAGCGAGCAAAATTGAATAACGATTAAATTAAAATTAATTTAATCTAACTTAACAAGATTTAATTAAACTAAGAGATCAGGATTGGAGGGGCTCTAGCATGGAAAGTGTAATAGGAAACGATCTTAACTGGCGTGCTAACCTGAAACCATTTGATATTTTCAAAGTTAGGCACCAAGAAGCAATTAACCGAGTTTGTTATTTGATCTTCTTTATCGGATATGAGAGTAATACAAAAATGAGCCTCAGTTTGTTGATTATGTTCTTCACTAAGCTCGTGATGCAGCACTAAGTATTGGGCAAAAACCCAACTTAACAGGAACGCTAATACACCGATTTTATATTGTTTAACAAACATTCATACACGTTATCATAACCACAGATTGAGGAACAAGCTTTTCGATCAAACTGTAAATTAATTATTGCCCTAGGTGTTAATGTTTTGCTAATCTGGTGTTCTTTTAAGAAAATCCAATTAAATGACAGATGAAATGACACACACCCCTATGATGCAACAATATTTACGCATCAAAGCCGAAAATCCTGACTTATTATTGTTCTACCGGATGGGTGATTTCTATGAAATGTTTTTTGATGATGCAGTAAAAGCTTCAAGATATTTAGACATTTCTCTTACCGCAAGGGGCAAGGCGAATGGTGATCCTATACCCATGTGCGGTGTGCCCTATCATGCGGCTGAACAATATTTAGCTAAACTAGTTAAACAGGGCCACAGTGTGGCTATTTGTGAGCAAATTGGCGATCCCGCAACCTCTAAAGGGCCTGTTGAAAGAGCAGTTGCCCGCATTCTTACACCGGGAACCTTAACAGATGAAGCATTATTAGATAATCACTCGGATAATCTTCTAGCGGCTGTTTCAGTGAACTCTTCAGGTAATTGGGCATTAGCTTGGATCAATTTAAGTTGCGGGGATTTTAGAGCCACCATGCACTTAAATCTTGATTCTCTACTCACTGATCTTGACAGGCTTCAGGCAAAAGAAATACTTTGCTCTGAAGAAGTCAGAGATGAATTAAGTGTAACACCCTACCACTATACAACTAGACCCGAATGGGAATTCGATGTTGATACCGCTTACAGAAACCTTTGTAAACAATTCTCAACCCATGATCTCCATGCCACTGAATGTGACGAACAACCTCTTATCCAAAGTGCTGCTGGTGCGATTATTCAATACTTAAAATTAACCCAGCGTATGGCCCTACCCCATATTCACACCTTAAAGAGAGAACACGTAAGACAAACCATAATATTAGATGCAGCCAGTCGGCGTAACCTTGAAATTAATCGCAATTTAGGTGGTGGAGAAGAACATACTCTCTACTCGGTTTTAAATAATTGCCAGACTGCCATGGGTTCACGATTGTTAAAACGCTGGTTAAGTCAACCCTTAACAGATACTACACGCATAGGACTCCGCTTAGATACGGTTGAAAGTTTAGCAACAAATGAAGCCTATATGGATATTCAGTCATTGTTAAATCAAGTGAGTGATATTGAACGAATCCTATCCCGTATAGCATTATTTACTGCTAGGCCACGTGATTTAAGTCGTCTGAGAGATACCTTGGAAATACTGCCTTCTCTCGTTTCGAAACTTGATAATATTAGCAAATCTTTTAAAACTAAATTATCGGTGAGTCTGAATCTCTTTGAAGATCTTCATAGGCTATTACAGCAGGCAATAATCGAATCACCACCGCTGCTTATTCGCGATGGCGGTGTCATTGCACAGGGTTATAATGAGCAGTTAGATGAATATCGGCAATTGACAGATCAATCATCAAATTTTCTTAAGCAACTGGAAGAAAGTGAACGAGTAACTACTGGCTTAAATTCATTAAAAGTAGGCTACAACCGAGTACATGGTTACTACATTGAAATAAGTCGCCGTGAATCAGATAATGTCCCACTGCACTACAATCGTCGTCAGACCTTAAAAAATGTAGAGCGCTTTATCATTCCTGAGTTAAAGCAATATGAAACTAAAATCCTGGCCAGTTCATCTGAAGCCTTGTATCTGGAAAAACAACTTTATGAAAAGTTATTAATAAGTATCCAGACTCAATTGACCGATCTACAAGCCTTAGCCCACTCTCTATCTAGACTTGATGTACTCACTGGTTTTGCACAGTACCAAGATGAAAACCCTGTGGTCAGGCCAAGCTTTCAGTTGCAAACCGGTATCCACATATCAAATGGACGTCATCCAGTTGTGGAACAAAGCCTTGTGGCTGATTTTGTTCCCAATGGAACTAAACTCGATCAGAAAAATCACTTACAAATCATCACTGGACCTAATATGGGTGGCAAGTCGACCTATATGAGGCAAACGGCTCTTTTGACTCTTATGGCCTATTGTGGCTGCCCTATTCCTGCTACTGAAGCCAAATTCGGCCCTATTGACCGCATCTTTACTCGCATTGGAGCAAGTGATGATATTGCATCAGGTCGTTCTACTTTCATGGTTGAAATGAGTGAAGCAGCAACTATTTTACACCAAGCTAATGAAACCAGTTTAGTGATTATTGATGAGATTGGCAGGGGCACTTCAACCTATGATGGTATGGCTCTTGCCTGGGCTTGTGCAGAGGCATTAGCAACGAATAATCATAGTCTATGCTTGTTTGCTACGCATTATTTTGAGCTCACCCATCTCGAAGAAACTATCGCAGGAGTGAGTAACATTCATTTCGATGCTGAAGAGTATGGTGATGAAATTATCTTCCTTCATCAAGCAAGACCTGGCCAAGCAGATAAGAGTTACGGCATACAAGTTGCCAGACTTGCAGGATTGCCATCAGAAGTCATTAAAAAAGCTGCAAACAAACTCGAAACTCTTGAACAGAAAGGGTATCATGCGGGCGTTAAAACTTCAGTTAACACTGAAGCAACTGAAACACCCGAAATTTCTGAGCAGATAGCCTTAAGTATCAGCGATAAGATAAGACAATGTGATCCGGATACTATGACGGCGCGCGAAGCTTTAGACTTGTTGTATTCACTAAGAGCTAAGTTTGATAAATAGCAGCTTGCTTGAGCAACCTCTAGGAGATATACAATGACTTTTGTCGTTACCGATAACTGTATTAAGTGTAAATATACTGACTGTGTTGAAGTTTGCCCGGTGGATTGTTTTTATGAAGGACCCAATTTTTTAGTTATTCATCCAGATGAATGTATAGACTGTGCACTTTGTGAACCAGAATGCCCTGTGAATGCAATTTATGAGGAAGATGATGTGCCAAAAGGCATGGAACACTTTACGCCGCTAAATGAAGAGCTTGCTGAGATCTGGCCAAATATTACAGAGATGAAAGCTCACCCTGAAGATGCAGAAAAATGGGAAGGTGTAGCAAATAAATTCGAGCACTTAGAAAGATAGTCCTTTATTGGAATTGCACTAAAAACGCAACCATATCATCTTGATAATAGTTTTTAGAAGACAAACTAAGTTGTTTAAGAATACCTGAAACAGATACTTCATCGTCGTTACAAATCGCTTGTAGTGACTGAGTAACAATTGATTTATTTCCATGAGTTAATGCATCCACAAAACCCGTAGAAAACATCCCTAATGTAAAATTATTCTCTATTTTCAAATAGTGTTGTTCATATTCTGCCGATGCTAACTGGCCAATTGGATAGCTCTCCTCTAGTAAACTAGTTGCCGTGTTTCCTAAGCTCACAATTGGAATAGGATTATAACCACCAAGACAATAGGACAGAGATTGATCATGGCGGCTAATCACCCCATAAAACAAACTGATACATTTACCTAGGTTACTTTTCAATAATTCAGAGTTGAGGTAAGTCAATAATTTTGATGGATTAATAATAGTGGAATCTGCACTATTTCTGTAACTTCGTAATGGCTGATTGATTAAGCTTTTTAATAAGATATTTGCAAACACTGAATTTTCATTGAGAGTTGAAATATCGGCTATATAAAAACAGATGTAATTCTTATCCAGCTGAAAGTAGTCAAGGAATACATTGCCAAAACTTGCTGAAGGGATGATGGTATGCTGAAATTTGTACTTGCCGATAAATGTTTCAGGTGCAGGTAGTAATTGTAACTGAAATTGACGGGCTGTTATCGGATCACTGGTTAGGTAATGTAAATTTTTAACCAGTTCGTTGTTTTCTAAATTTTTTTGCTTGTCATACGCAGTATTATCATCAATAACATTATTTACTCCCGATTGACACTCTAAAGCTGACTCTATAGCCTCATCAAATGTTTTAAAATCAAGGATTGGCTTAGTTATATAATCTGTTGCCCCCTTCCTTATTGCCTCTACTACGTCTTTTATCTTGCCAAGACCTGAGAAAGCTATGATGGGAGTTTCTGGAGAAGTATCCTTAAATATTTCAATCAGTTCGAGACCGTCTATATCAGGAAGTCGTAAATCACACAGTATTAATTCAGGTTTATGCAGATTGAAAGAGTTTAACGCTTCGATACCACTACTTGCTGTATGCACATCATAGCCACTGCTCGAAAGATAAATATCCATTGTTTCAAGAATAGTCACATCATCATCAACGACTAAAATCTGATAAATTTTTGACTGCGCAATATTTTGATAACCAGAGGTATTCATAGCTCTCCAATACTCCTAAAATCAGCAAAACTTAGATCATTTACCCGTTCCACCAAGATGCATGTTCCTAGTCATGTTGAAATATGCAGCTTGAATGATGGTGGGTATATACACTTTAGAATAGACTAGTTTGATGACAAGTCTGTGTTTTAATCGACTATTTTTAACATCTGTCTAATAAGTTTTAAATTTCCTGCTATGCTATAGACTAGTGGAACACCCTGTTTGTCTTATATAAGGAAATCTTATGAGTTTGGATGATCAAGACTATGCTGAAAAGCGCGATTTTATCAGAATGTTCATTAATGCTCCCGTAGACTATGCTATAGCTGATACTGGTGACTGGCAGTCAGGCATTGGTAAGGATTTAAGCGGTGGTGGTCTCTCATTTTCTACAGAAGGTACTTTATCAGAGGGTGACAAGGTTGATGTTAAATTACAACCCATAACACCTGTTACTCCTCCTCTAGAAGCTAAAGTTACGGTCATTAGAATTGATCAAAATGAAGATGGTAAAAGTATAATTTCCACTAAAATTGATCGAATAACCAGTTAAGCTTTACTCAACCCTAGGTAAAAATAACGTCTAAAGCCCATTTCCAACTTAAGGTGCTATGGGTATATTGGGTTAGTCAATAACCTCATCATCGCATTCATCTTCATCGTCACAGTATTCATCATAAAAGTCTTCATCTTCCGGAGGATCTCCATCATAGACTTGATATTCTCTATGCATAAGAAAAGCATCTTTAACGAAAGTATATTCATCTAAGGCATCTTCTAGTTGGCCATCGATTGGTAATAAGCGGTAACGAAGATCAACTATCCGAGCCAAATAAAGAGTGTTTCGGGTTGGAACATGATCCACATACCTAGAAAATGATAGGTAGCCATCTAATGGAATCCCTAAGCTATCTCGGATTGTGGTTGGTCCTAAAAGTGGTAGCATAATGTAGGCACCGCTATCGAAGCCCCAAGCACCAAGCGTTTGGCCGAAATCCTCATCATTTTCTTCAATACCAAGATCAGTTGCTACATCCATAATTCCCGCAAGACCAAGAGTGCTATTAATTAAAAACCTACCTGTATCACTAAAGGCATCAGCAATTTTGCCTTGTAAAAGACCGTTAAATATTGTCGGTATCTCACCTAGATTGGAGAAGAAATTACTGACTCCTACCTTAACCGGCATAGGGGCAATAGCGTCGTAACCCTTTGTAACAGGCTTAAGAATAACTTTATCCACTGCCTTATTGAAACGGTAAGARGCGCGGTTAAAAGACTCGAAAGGATCATTAGGATCTGAATAATTATCAGTTGAAGTTGCACAACCAGATAAAATCAATATCAAAATGCTGCCAAAAAGGTTTGGTAATTTATTCATAGTTGATTTATTTCACTAATAGGTGGTTTAAGTTTCAATTATAAAGATCTTTTCATTATCATCAAAGAGGTATTAAAGTTAAAAATGTTACAACAAGAGTCTTTATTTGGGTAATTCTATTCTTTTGAATAATAAAAATTCTATACATTAGAATGAATATGCCGTTAAATAACAATAAGGCTAAACTTCATTTCCTAGTAATAGAGTAGTACAGCATGTCAGAGATACTGATCATAAATAATCAGATACAAACTAGTTCGGCGGCCATTGCTGTTCAATCTCAACTGGCTGACCAATTTGCTGAAATGTTGCGACTTGGTCAAATTCTAAAAGCCCAGTTAGTTGTTATGGATAATACCTTTTGGCTGGTTACTGAAAATTACAAGATTGCCATTCCTCGTGAAACAGTTGAACAGTGGAATTTAGTTGATAATCAGCCTGTAAAGTTAAAAGTTATCTCCCTCACAAATCCGCTACAATTACAATTATTGAGCAATAAACAAACTGGGCTATCTCCTGGTAGTCAAATATTACCTTTATCTCAACTTGATCTAGCCCTGCCCTCGACTAAGCATTCATTAGTGTCAGATAAAGCCCTTATCAACTCTAATGATCAAAAGCCTGACAGCAACGCTAGCAAACTCTTACAATTAATGAACAATATTCTACCAGCTTCAAATTTAACAAAATCCAATCTAGAAAATGAGTCCACAACGAAGCTTGTAAATAAAACTTCTGACCTAGCCCAGTTACCATTAAATCAAGTAAAACCTATAGCAGCAGCTGTAACAGAAGCAATAGAAATTCCACAAGGCACCCGGCTGAATCACGCTCAAAAGAACTCAATGCCTATTCAGCCAGTTATTGATAATACCGTTAGCGATAAAACAAAAAGCACTAGTGCTAAAGACAGTAATTCATTAAACCTACAATCTTCCTCTGTACAAGCTTTCTCACTACAAGCCGCGCCTAGTCAACCAAGATCTATACAAACTACGCAATCCATACAGTCTTCAACCAATCAACAGGCACTGCCTTCAACACAATCTGCAATACAATCTTCAGCTATTCAACCAGAACTAACAGCCAATCAACTTGAGTCGAATAAAAAGTCTTCAAGGGTTGCATCCCTTGAAGCAATGAAGTTTGAAATACCTATTAGTTTACCTGATAAAGAACGTTTTCCCTTGCTCTCAGATATCATGACAACTACCTACATCAAAAAATTAGTTGTTCAACAACCTCTTACTAAGAGCTTAAATAATTTACTTACTCAGCTACAGAGATTGAATCAATGGAGTGCTGACAATAAGGCATCCAGACGGACTCAGACTGGCTCACAAGTAGAAAAGCTTGTATCTGGTCTTAAAGAATCTTTGAAGGATATGTTTCGCTACATCAGTCAAAAAGACAATATAGCTACCGCAAAGAATGTACAAAAGGCAATTCATCAATCTGGTATATTTCTTGAAAAGCGAATTTCAAAACTTCAGGATAATCAAAAAGCTATAACCTCAAATTCAAAACCTACGCCTGAACTCACCATTCACAAAGACAACAAAGCCAATTTAAATCGTGTTTTAGCAACGGCCTTATATAACCTTGCTAAATTAAGTACYGCAACAACAAAAACTTCTTCAACCAGTAGCAACACCTCAGTGCCAACAACATCAGATCAATCCAAAAGCCTGGGCACTAGTTCAACCGATAAGACACAGGCTACACAGAAACAAGCATTAGATAATTCGGCTCTACTAAAAAGCAATTTATTAAACACTATTCGTACCAATTTAATGARGYTTTCAACTGGTAGATCATCACAAATAAATATTGCTGAGCTTGAATTAATCACCAAAGAGGTGCTAAAAAATACGCAATCTGCTTTAGCAAGAACACAGTTAAATCAGCTAACTAATTTAAGACCTGACACCTCAGCCCAACAGTGGCTGTTTGAATTGCCGGTGATGAATAATAAAGAGTTGGATATATTCAGCCTTTATCTCAAACAACATACCAATAGGGATGAAGATGAATCTTCTAAGAAGCCAGGCTGGTCCATTGTGTTGCAATTCGACATAGGATCTCTAGGTAAAATCAGGGCTATGCTTTCTTGGGAAAATAATGCTGTCAAGATAAGATTTATTGCTGAAAATGAAAATACCGTTAATTTAGTGGATGATGAACTCAGTTATTTGCAGAATAAGCTCTCTGAAAATGATATTTCCTACGAACAACTCACTGTAGAACAAGCTCAACTCCAAGAGTTAAGTTTTCAATTTTCTAAGACTGATGACGAAGGTTTATTATAATGACTGATGATAAGAAGGTAGATACTGCTGTTGCTCTAAATTACGACGGAAAGTCTGCACCCAAGATCACTGCATCTGGCATAAATGATGTCGCTGAAGAAATTGTTCGTATCGCTAAAGAAAATAATGTTCATCTTCATGATGATCCTGTGCTATCCAGAATGTTATCAACCTTAGAGATTGGGACAGAAATACCCCGTGAACTTTATCTATTAATAGCTGAAGTTATTGCCTTTGCCTATTACCTAGAGGGTAAAGAACCGAGCAATTGGACGCCTCCTGAGCCACCTGATTATACGCCGCCTCCCGTTCTTGAGAATAAGTCTAGCAGGGACTAGTGAGAGGAGGTCAGATTCATATGTGAAAGCAATTCTGCTTCACCATGACTCAATTCACAGCTTTGTTTAAGTTCATCGATAGTCGCTCCCATCAAAGCTAACTGACTAGCCTGTTTATAAGTGCGCTTTTGGTACTGGTCATCTGAGCCAAAGGAAACCATATCTTGGTGTCGACTTTTAAGTTCTTTCATTTGTTTTTCAAGACTTAATAAACGATTGCCAAGGCCAATTGAACTGCTTGAACTAGCATTTAATTCTGAATGGATTTTCTTAAATGATTTTCTCTGTGCTGATAGTTGATTCTGAAGTCGATACAATTGTATGCCAGCAATCAACAGTCCCACTGAAAGTGATATCAGTAACACTTGGGTTATAATTATCATAGTTAAGCCTGATTTAATAAGTTATATTAAAAATCAAACTCCGACTTTTCATCTTCATTGAGTAGCTTATTCAAATCAACGAGAATAAGCAGCACACCATTATGATTGGATACACCTTGGATAAACTTGGCACTTTCTTCTGTTCCTGCATTAGGAGCAGATTCAATCTCTGACTGACGAAGATAAACAACTTCAGCAACACTCTCAACCAATATACCTATTACCTGATCTTCAGATTCAATGATCACAATTCGAGTGTCATCGGTAATTTCTGAAGTAGATAAACCAAAACGGTTATTGGTGTCAATTACAGTAACAACACTTCCGCGCAGATTAATGATACCAAGTACAAAGGCAGGAGCGCCTGGTACTGGAGCAATTTCAGTGTAGCGAAGAACTTCTTTCACCTGCATAACATTTATGCCGTAGGTTTCATTGCATAACCTGAAGGTTACCCATTGTAACATCGGATCTTCAGCTTCACTTTTTGCCATTGCTTTATCATTATTCGATTGGTTACTAGTCATTACTTATGTTCCTGTTAGTCATGTATGTCGAATATTTGACTATTTGCCTTACGCAGTAAATATTCTGCACAATTCATACCAAGTTATTTAGAGTCTAAAAGCTTACCTATACTATAGTCTGAAAACTAGGTTTTATGCATAAAATCGATATTTTATCTTGGAAAATTTTCATTTAATAAATAAACGAGGGTGTCCACATCTAATAGTGCGCACATTTCTTCAATCAACATACCTGCTAACCAAGGTCTTTTTCCCGATGATACACGCCAGCGTACATTGGCTGGATCTAATTGAATGGCGTTTTGAACATTGTTGCAAGCTAGTCCCCAATTACTATCACCTAAAAGAATGATAAACTTATAATCCTGTTTAGACTCTTTTAGTTGGGTACATTTTTCAGGCATCACCCAACGGGCAGTATCGATCACATTAATATTACCTTCAATTCCTGGCGTTAATCCCAAAAACCAATCGGGCTTACCAAATAATGGTGTAATATCCTCTTTGATTCGGTGTATGCCGCCTAATTTCACCAAAGGTAAAGCCAAGGGTAAACCTGCCACCTCAAAGAGTAAGGTTTGAAAAGATTCCTGACTCCAATCCTCTCGGACTAATTCTAATTGCTCTGGAATGATTATATTTTGTTGCTGACTTTCATCCTCTTCAACAGAATTTTTACTTAAAGTATCTTCGATGTTAGGTGGTTTAACTTCATGTATTTGCTCATCTTTATAGAGATCATCATTGGATGGTTCTGGCTGTAATATAGGTGGTTGAAGTACCACCTGTTGACGTCTATTAAAATCATCTAATAAACGTTCTACCCGTTCAAAGTCATGACGCTTTTTCGAATTAGTCCGTAGGCTTTTTTCCTGTCTAGAAGGATGGGTATTGAGATGGTAAAGCTTCGATCCTGAAAGCGGCTTTGAATTTTCTTTTTTTTGTTCACAGGCCATCAGTTCATCTGATTCTAGTAATACACTAAGGAAATCATCTAGTGCATCTGCTGCTAAGTTGTTACCAAATTTATCTTTCAAACTGCCTCCAAGCGTATTTCATACCGATTTATCGTCCCTTTAAGCATATCCTTAAGTAGTTGACGATATGCACTAACACCACTTGAATTTGCACTAAAATCAGAGGGTGTTTGATGTTTTTGGCTTGCATCTCTAAAACGTGTATCGATGGGAATAACAGAGCGCCAAATATTTTCAGAAAAATTTCTTCTTAGATACCTTAAGGAATCTATTGAAGCCCGTGTTCGACGGTCAAACATGGTTGGCACAACGACAGTAGGCGGTTTCACACTGGCCTTATTATAAACCATTTCAATGGTTTTTAGCATTCTTTCAAGGCCTTTTATTGCAAGAAATTCAGTCTGCACAGGTACAATTAAATATTCACAGGCTGCTAAGGCGTTAATCATCAGAACACCCAAAAGTGGTGGACAATCAATAATAGCATAATCATATTCTTGATGAATTTCTGAAAGTATATTTTTTAATTTTAAGCCCATTCCCTGTCGTGCACCAAAACTCTTATCGAGAGTAGCTAGAGCCATTGAGGCAGAAATCAAATCAATATTTAAGGATACGGCAGGAGTTATACACCTATGAACAGAGTGTAATGTTAAATTATCATCAACAAAACAATTAAATAAATTATATTTGATGTCGTCAGGTTCTAGATCAAAATAATGGGTTGCAGAGGCATGTGGATCAAGATCAACTAATAATACCCTTTTGCCCTGCTCAGCTAACAGTCCTGCAAGGGATACTGCAGTAGTAGTTTTACCTACACCACCTTTTTGATTCGCGATTACCCAGGTTTTCATTGTGTTATTATAAAATATCCAATTGGCCTTTCTTGATCAATAATTATTGTTCTATCATTATTAATTATCATTGGTATTATCATTGGTATTATCATCTGAAACATCCGTTGAGGCATCATTATTAACACCACGAATAATAAGAGTGCCATCTGCAGTACGAATTAAATTTATACGCGCCGGAGCATTATTTGTTTCAGTTTCAATCGCAATATTAGTAATTTGTATTACATTTTCCCGTTCAAATTTACTTCTTGCCGGTGGGTAGCGTGAGAAGGCAAGCTCCACTAATCGATTGCTACTTCTTCCCTCAGGTGTATCGTTTGTTTCAAATGGCTGGTGTTGTCCATATCCCTCTACTGTCATTCTGTTTGGAGCTATACCATTTTGTTCAAATAACTGTACCACTGCTACAGCCCTTGCAGATGAAAGGGCCCAATTTGATGAAAATCGCGACGTCACTATGGGTCTATTGTCTGTATACCCACGGATTTTGATGGCATGAACTGAGTTTTTAATTTCTTCGTTATCTGTAATGTCTCTAAAAAATAGTCTTGCATTATTGTTGAGTTGATCACTACCACTCTCAAATAACATTTCACTTCCAACTTGTACTACTAGCCAGTCTTGATTTGAATGTATTTTTACCAGATCCGCATCTATCAACTCCTTTAGGCTTTCCGTAAGGTCCTTACGTAACTCTTGAAAACTTTCATCTGTTTCTTCAGTAGCAGGCTCTCCCATATAGTCTTGTGGTTCTGGATAGGTATTTTCTCCAGAGGTTTCTGTATCAGTTTTATTGACCTCTCCAATTTGAATAGGTTGTAAACTTCTTTCAGGTTGTTGAAATGCATCAGTAAGTGTTTCAGATAGTATCTTAAATTTACCTTCATTCACTTGAGAGACAGAGTACATAACAACAAAAAACGCAAATAACAAGGTAATGAAGTCAGCATATGAAACTAACCAACGATCTGTATTCTCCGATTCTTTGTTCAAGTTATGACGCATGTTTCACCTATTGAATATTTAGTTACTTATGGCAAAGCCAGTCAATTTGCTTTCAATCATTCGAGGGTTTTCGCCTTCAGCTATAGCTACAATACCTTCGATAATCATTTCTTCATAATGGGAGTGAGATAGGATTATATCCTTCACTTTATTAGCAATAGGTAAGAAAACCAAATTTGCTAGGGTAACACCGTAGATGGTAGCAACGAAGGCAGTCGCAATACCAGGACCTAGTTTTGATGGATCACTTAAGTTACTCATAACTTGAATAWGCCCCATAACCGCGCCAATGATTCCTATGGTTGGAGCATAACCCCCCATTGCTTCAAAAACCTTAGCTGCCTTAAGATTTTCATTCTCTCTGGTATGAAAGTCAACCGTCAAGGAAGCCCGTATGACATCGGGCTCACCTCCATCAACGAGGAGGTTGAGCGCTTTCTTTGCGAAGATATCCGGTTCACTGTCCGCTGCTTCTTCAAGTCCCAACAAACCTTCTTTTCGAGCAATAATGCTCCAATTGATTATTTTTCTAAGACCAGGCAATAGTTTGCTTTTCGGAGGATAAAAAACCCAAACACTCAGTTTCATTGCAAGGAGAAATATTTTTGAAGAGGATTGCAACATAACAGCACCGAAAGTGCCCCCAAGAACAATCACAGCTGCAGGTCCATCCATTAAAGTGACTACACTTCCACCTTCAATGTATTGACCACCTAAAATGGCAAATAAAGCAAGAAGAAGTCCAAATATACTTAGCCTATCCACAGTTTTATCCCTAATTAGCTTTCCATAAGGWTGTTATCGGCAGGATCAGCCATGACCTGAGTAATGAGCGAGTAAACTAGGCACATCAAGAATTAATGCTATACCACCATCGGAGGTAATTGTAGCTCCAGACATACCTGGAGTACCCTGTAATCGCTTACCTAAAGCCTTAATTACAACCTCTTCTTGTCCCACCAAAGCATCCACTACAAAACCTACACGCTTTGTGCCCGCTTGATAGATAACTACATGACCCTTGTCTTTGCGTTTAGAACTATCAGTACCTTTAATGAGCCAATGTTCGAGATAAAACAGCGGTATAGCCTTCTCCCTAACAATGATTGTTTGCTGACCATCTACCACGTTGGTTTTTGTCAAATCTAGATGAAAAATTTCATTGACACTGGCAAGGGGTAAGGCAAATGTCTGTTCACCTACCACCACCATGAGAGTTGGCATAATGGCTAAGGTTAGAGGAACCTTAATGCTTATAGTAGTTCCCACACCCCGCTCGGAAGTAATATCCACAATACCGTTGAGTTGAGAAATTTTAGTTTTTACAACATCCATTCCAACACCTCTACCTGAGACGGCTGAAATTTCTGTTTTTGTTGAAAACCCCGGTGCAAAAATAAGATTAAAGCAATCATTGTCCGATAATCTTGCTGCAGCTTCTGCATCCATTAAATTCTTTTTAACCGCTATTCCTCTTAGTAGATCGGGTTCCATACCGGCACCATCATCTTTGATAATTAGCAGGATATGATCCCCCTCTTGAGATGCAGCTAAGAGCACTTCACCACAACGGTTTTTACCCGCTTTTTCACGTACGTCTGGCATTTCAACACCATGATCCACTGAGTTTCTAACTAGATGCACTAGGGGATCTGCTAAGGCTTCTACCAAATTCTTATCAAGATCTGTGTCCTCACCCTTTAGTACTAATGAGACTTCTTTTTTTAAACTTCTCGCTAGATCGCGCACAACTCTTGGGAATCTTCCAAACACTTTTTTGATAGGTTGCATTCGTGTTTTCATCACCGCTCCCTGAAGAGATGCGGTAACTAAATCAAGGTTTTGGGCTGAGGCCGATAAGTCTTCATTGTGAAATTGTTGAGTTAATATACTCATTCGATTACGTACCAATACCAGTTCACCGACTAGATTCATAATATCATCCAATCGTTTCGTATCGACTCTAACGGTTGTCTCGCCAGAAGTCACAGATGAGGGTTTGGCTTTTTTTGCAGCAGCTTTTGGTTTAGATTTTTCTACCTTTTCAGTAGCTTTTACGGGTTTTTTATTAGCCTTAGGTGGCGATTTTGCTGCTTTAGTTTGTTTCTTCTTGTCAACTGGTTGCTCAGATTTGGTGTCTGTCGGACCTTTTCCCTTGCCATGTATTTCATCCAACAGAGCATCAAAATCATCATCTACCATGATTTCTTTGCCTTTCTTACCAGCTACAACTTTCTTGGGTTTATCAACTGCTTCAGGCTTATCACCTGGTGTGTTACCTGTACCATGTAGTTCATCAAGTAAAGCCTCAAAATCATCATCTGTCATTTCCGATGAAGAATCAGTGCTTTTAGTTTTAGTCTTAGTCTTAGTTTTAGCTTTAGTTTGAGATGGACTAGCTCCTTCACCATGTATCTGATCAAGTAAAGCTTCAAAGTCATCATCACTAAGTTCATCTGAATCGCTGGCTTTAGACTTTTCGTCAGCAGCTGCATTTTCTTCTGTGATTTCTTCTGTTTCTTCTTCTGACTCAGGGCTACAGTAACGTTCTAGACTAGCTAACAAAGCATCATCAGCTTTATCAGGAACTTCACCTTCTTTAATGACATTAAACATATCATTAACCGTGTCAAGAGATTGCAAAATCACATCCATGAGTTCAGCAGTCATGTTGAGTTCATTGTTACGAAGTAAATCAAAAACATTTTCAGTAACATGACTTACTTCAACCAATGTTTTAAGATTTAAAAAGCCTGCTCCACCTTTAATGGTATGAAATCCACGAAAAATTGCATTAAGTAGGTTTTGATCCTCTGGATTATTTTCTAACTCAACCAATTGCTCAGACAACAGCTCGAGAATTTCTCCTGCTTCAATCAGAAAGTCTTCTAATAGCTCTTCATCTGCCTCAAATGACATTGTTTAATCCCTTTGCTTAATAGTAATAACGTTTGTAGGTTTAGCTAACTATTTGATTTTCAATCAATTCAATTAACACTGTATTTAACGACAGATCTAACTATTTATTTAATGATTACCTAGTTTTTGACTAATGGCACATAAATTGGATTAAAAACTTGTTCAAAATCCTAGGCTTGAAAGTAAATCATCAACTTCGTCTTGACTCTTCACAACATCGTCGCGAGTATCAGCATTCATAGCTGGTCCACTAGCTTCAACTTTTCGATCTTTTTCAGTGCCACTGACAGTCTCATGATAATCAGACATTTCTCCAAACATCTTAATCGTTTCAACAAGGCTTTCTTCCACTTCATGGACCAATTGAATAACTCTTTTAATAACCTGACCTGTGAGATCTTGAAAACCCTGTGCCATTAAAGCGTCTTCTAATAAACTATGTAGCTTTACTGAATCATTGGCTGTTTTTGTTATAAATTTTTCAGTTAAGGTGCACAGTGCTCTAAATTGAACACCATCTAGTTGTTTATTTCTAACTTTCTGCCAACCTTCATCAAGATCTGCTGCTTTACTCTTAATATCATCTGATATGGATATCCCCTCTTCCACTGCATCCATTGTTGTATTAGCAGCATCGGCGGTAAGTGTCATAACATATTCTAGGCGGTCTTTAGCATCGGGAATGTCTTGGGTAGCAAGGGAAGTGAGCCGCGTGTCTAGGTGGAAACTATTTAAGGTATCATGTAAATCTCGAGTAAGTTTGCCGATTTCTTTAAATAAATTTGACTCACTGATTGTAGCTAGACTGTCTAAGCAGGATTTAGCTTGCTGTTCATTTCCTGCTTCAAGGTGCTCTATTAATAGTTTCGCCTGCTTAATTGTTTGTTGTTTATCCATTCTTAACCCATTCATAAACTAGGTGATCTTACCCTTCTATTCGTTCGAAGATTTTCTCTATCTTTTCTTTCAGGGTGCCTGAAGTAAAAGGTTTGACAATATAGCCATTTACACCTGCTTGAGCGGCTTCGACGATCTGTTCTTTTTTGGCTTCAGCAGTTACAAGTAAAACGGGCAATGATTTTAAATTTTCGTCCGCACGAACTCTTTTAAGCAGTTCAATACCCTCCATTCCTGGCATATTCCAATCAGTTACCAAAAAATCAAAGTTACCACTTTGCAACATGGGCAAAGCTGTCTGGCCATCATCGGCTTCAGCTGTATTTGTAAAACCAAGATCTCGAAGTAAATTCTTTATGATCCGTCTCATTGTTGAAAAGTCATCAACAATAAGTATCTTCATATTAGGGTCCAATTTGACCTCCATCTGTTGAACAGTTAATAAATAGCAAATTCTTATACTAGATTGTATATCATAAATGGCAGATGTCTATACCCGTTCCGCCTCAAGATGCATATTTCTAGGCTTGCCCTTCGGGTGCTCAGCTAGAAAACTTGCACAGCGTTACAACTTTTGAAAAGGACTAGTCATTTCCTGCAAGTTGTGCCTTGTTCAAATTTCCTAGCTGAGCACTGAAACATGCATATTGAGGTGGAACGGGTATATACTTCACCAGTCATTCATTCGACTTTTTAATCGCACCATGGCCTGACTGTGTATCTGGCTAACTCTAGATTCACTAACACCAATGACTTCACCGATTTCTTTTAAGTTTAATTCTTCATCATAATATAGGGCTAATATTAGTCTTTCTCGTTCAGGTAGGGTTTCTATCGCCTTTTTTAGACTAACTTTAAATTTTTCATCTCTTAAGCCTTTATAAGGCTCATTTGCACCTTGAGTTGAGTCAGCTAAATAGTCTTCTGTTACACCTAATTCATCAAAAGCAAAAATATGCCCATTAGCAGCATCTTTTAGAATGGAATGATATTTATCCAGAGTAATATCTAAACGGGCAGCAATTTCATGATCCGTTGCTATTTGACCTGTAGATTGTTCAATCTGTGTAATGGCTGAGGCAATAGCTCTCGCATTTTTATGAACGGAGCGAGGTACCCAATCACCCTTGCGGATATCATCAATCATGGCACCTCGGATACGAATACCAGCATAGGTTTCGAAACTAGCACCCTTCGAGTCATTAAACTTACCCGAAGCCTCAAGTAGGCCCATCATGCCAGATTGTAATAGATCATCAATTAACACTGAATCAGGCAAGCGTGATTTTAAATGATAGGCAATACGCTGCACAAGAGGCGCATAGCGTTTGACTAGGTCATCCGACGATTGCATATCTTTATACATGGCTACACCAATCATTCATTTCAGCTCTTGTTGATAGTTAAATTTATCAATCTAAAACTCCACCTTGCACTAGTCGTTCCATAAAAAACTCAATATTCCCCTTAGCAGTCCTTGGTACGGGCCACTCATTAATCTTTGTAGCAAGCTTCTTCATGGCAACAGCGGCTGGTGAGCTAGGATATAAAGTCACTAAAGCTTGTTGCTTTCGTACTGATTTTCTAACATTTTCGTCAAAGGGTATTGAACCAACATAATCGAGTGCCACGTCCAAAAATTGATCGGTTACACGGGTTAATTTAGCAAAAAGATTACGACCCTCTTTTGGATTTCTAATCATATTTGCAACAATTCTAAATCGAAATATTCCGTGATCCATGCTCAAAATTTTCATTAAAGCATAGGCATCTGTTATGGATGTTGGTTCATCACAAATCACCATAAGCAAGTCTTGTGATGCCTGGGCAAAACTAATAACGTTATCAGCAATTCCCGCAGCCGTGTCTACAATCAGCACATCAATTTGCGAACTGAGACTTCCAAAAGCTCTGATAAGTCCTACATGTTCCATTTCACTCAACTGGGCCATTTCCTTAGTACCCGACGAGGCAGGGATAATCTTAATACCCTCTGGTCCCTCTAGAATGATGTCTTCTAACTCACACTCACCTTTTAGCACGTGTGATAAATTTTGAGTTACTCTAAGCCCTAGCATGATGTCGATATTTGCTAGGCCTAAATCAGCATCCATGATCATTACTTTCTTACCCATCTTAGCAAGACTTATGGCGATATTTATCGTGACATTGGATTTACCAACACCACCCTTGCCACCGCTGACAGATATCACTTTAACTGGCTTCAATGCACTCATATTATGTAGGCCACTAGCTTGAACATTTGGAATAATAGTCTCCATTATTTTTCTAATCTCTATTGCAGATAAATTGAAGTCAACCTTTCAACTTCATAGCCGTCACCCAATCTTCAGCGTCATCATGCTCAAGGGTCACAGCTTTATCAAAAAGCGACTCTGGATCTGCAAGATGTAAATCTTCCGGAACGCGCTGTCCATTTGTTACATAAGCAATATTTAGTTTAGCACTTATAACAGCATCCAAGCTCTCACCAAGACTAACAGACTCATCAATTTTAGTCAGAATAGTCCCTTCTAAAGGCAGCATGCTGAAGGTTTTAATTGCATCCTCTAAGACTCGTGTTTGAGCTGTTGTTGATAATACCAGATAACAATCAATAGATTTACCAGAATTAACTAAACATGACATTTGTTCTGCTAATCTTTGATCTCTTTGGCTAATACCAGCTGTATCTATAAGTACTAATTTTTTGTTGGCTAGTTCATCAAGGATCACAGCTAGGGAATCAGCAYCATCTGCAACACGCATGCTTATGCCCATGATGTTAGCATATATCCTTAGTTGTTCATGGGCAGCTACTCTGTAGCTGTCTGTTGTCACTAGGGCAACACTATCAGCTCCATGTTTTAGTACATAACGTGCAGCGAGTTTTGCAATTGTAGTGGTTTTTCCCACTCCCGTAGTGCCTATTAAAGCAACCACTCCGCCTTTTTGGAGAATGCTATTTTCTGTCCTAGGCATTGCATAACAAATATTGTTCTTTAATTGTTGCCAACCAGTAGAAAAATCATCAAAAACAGTGATCGTTTTTGCAAAGTCATTAGAAAGGCTTGGTGTAAAACCCATATTGATGAGTTTTCTAAGGATGGCAGCTTGAATGGGGCTTCGTCGACTTTTATCATGCCAAGCTAATTCTCCAAGTTGATCTTGCAGTAGCTCTCTCATTAAACCCACTTCTTGCTTTATTGCCATTAAATCGGGCTCTTGATGCCATTCAATATCAACCGCAGATTTTTTTACAGGTTCAGCTTGAACACTTGTAGATGATAAGGTTGAAACGTCGAGCTTGTCGCCAACGGTAACTGAAATAGCTCTCTTAGTTTCAACTTGCTTTTTACGCTGCTGATTGTGTTGAGTAATAGCAGCTTCGTAATCGGTAGCAGCAACGACCTCCACACCACCTTTAGTTTTACGAGTAGACATAATTGCAGCATCAGGTCCTAGTTCATTACTGACCTGTTTCAGTGCCGTTCTCATGTCATTGGCAAAGAAGCGTCTGATTTTCATAAGATTCCCCTTGTTGCAATATTTTTATTGATGTTTTGTAAATGATTCATCATTACTGACCCACCGTAGCGATTATTTTAACTTGTTTAGAATCAGGGATTTCCTGATAGGATAAAACGTGTAAATTTGGTATTCCAAATCTCGCAAATCTCGCAAGCATTGCCCGTAGGGTTGGCGCTGTAAGTAAGACAGGAGTTTCACCTCGTATTTCCTGTCGCTGAGCTACTTCTTGTAAGGATTTTTGTAATCGTTCAGCTAAACCTGGTTCAATGCCAACAGACTCGTCGCCACCCACTTGAGTTGATTGAAGCAATATTTGTTCCAATGTTGGTTCTAAGGTAATAACACTGATTTCATCCCCGCCAGCATTAAGGTTCTGGACAATCATGCGACTTAAGGATATACGAGCAGCAGCTGTTAAAACGCCGGTATCTTGACTACGAGAAGCATACTCTGCCAAAGTTTCGGCGATAGTTCGCAAATCTCTGATAGGTACATGTTCTTGTAAAAGATTCTGCAACACTTTAACAAGCACACCTAAGGATAATGTTTCAGGGACCAGATTTTCTACTAATTTAGGCGCCGATTGAGATAACATTTTCAGTAATTGCTCCACTTCTTCATGACCTAACAATTCATGGGCATGTTCTTGTAGTATTTGACTTAAATGAGTCGCAACAACCGTACTTGCATCAACCACTGTATAACCTAAAGACTGAGCTTGGTCCTTCATATTTTTTTCAATCCAAACTGCTTCTAAACCGAAGGCGGGGTCCTTACCTTTGATGCCTTGTACTTCTCCAAAAACCTGACCTGGGTTAATTGCCAGATCTCTATCTGGATGGATTTCTGCCTCGCCTACAGTAACCCCCATTAACATTATTTTATAAGCATTCGGTGCTAGATCTAAATTATCTCTTATGTGTACAGAAGGCATCAAAAATCCTAACTCTTGAGATAGTTTTTTACGAACACCTTTAATTCTTCCCATGAGAGTGCCATCTTGAGCTTGATCGACTAAAGGTATAAGACGATAGCCGACTTCAAGTCCTACAGGATCAACGGGCTGTACATCGTCCCAACTAAGCTCTTTGGTTTCTGATTGCACAGGCTTAGTAGTAGTTGGACTAGCGTTATCTTCCACTAGTTGTTGCTTTTCTTCTTCCTGCTTTTGCTTTAAATGCCAGGCTCCAGCTCCGGCAGCTACAGCAATAGTCAAAAATGCAAAGTGAGGCATACCAGGTATGATCCCGAGTAATCCAATCACTGAGGCTGCCACGGTTAATGCTTTAGGGCTACTGAATAATTGTGACATAACCTGCTCACCAACATCCTCAGAGGTATTCTGACGGGTCACCATTATGGCAGCAGCTGTTGATAACAATAGAGCAGGAATTTGAGCTACAAGTCCATCTCCAATAGTCAACAGAGCGTAGTACTGCATGGCTGTACCAAAATCTAAATCGTGTTGAGTCATACCGATGGCTATTCCGCCAATGATATTTATAAATAATATTAACAAACCAGCAATGGCGTCTCCGCGAACAAACTTACTTGCACCATCCATAGCACCATAGAAATCTGCTTCACTTGATACTTCTTGTCGTCTTGCCTTGGCTTCATCTTGAGTTAATAACCCTGCGTTCAAATCAGCGTCAATGGCCATTTGTTTACCGGGCATTGCATCAAGGGTAAATCTTGCACTTACTTCAGAAATACGACCTGCACCTTTTGTAACTACCACAAAGTTAATGATTACCAAAATCGCAAATACCACAAGACCCACAGCGTAATTGCCTCCAACCACTACAGCACCAAAAGATTCGATCACAGAACCTGCAGCTCCAGGACCCGTGTGGCCATTGAGAAGTACAACACGAGTTGAGGCAACATTTAGTGCTAAACGCAATAAAGTTGCTATGAGTAATACTGTTGGGAAAGCAGCAAATTCAAGAGGTTTCGAGGTGTAGACTGTAACAAGTATAACGATAAGCGCTAAGGTAATATTGAAGGAAAATAATATATCCAAAACAATTGTAGGCACGGGTAATGTCATCATTGCAAGTATTAATACCAGCAAAATTGGCGTACCTAACCCGATCAGGGGTATCTTACTTGTTTTATTGTTTATCGTAAATTCCATTGAAACTCTAACCTCTTAGCACTCAATATTATCGTTTTAAATCAGTAGGAATCGATATATCTGCCACTTCATCGGGCATTCTACCTTTTCCTTTTCTAAATTCTTTAAGTTGGAAAACATAGGCCAGCACCTGGGCAACAGCAAGATATAAGCCTTCTGGGATCGCTCTATTTAATTTTGTGTTATAGAAGATTGCACGTGCCAGTGGTGGGGCTGCAAACATTGGTACTTCGTGTGCCTTAGCGATTTGTCTAATTTTAAGGGCTATTTCATCAGTACCTTTTGCAACCACCACAGGTGCAATCATCTTGTCATCATATTTCAGAGCTACAGAAAAATGTTCTGGGTTGGTAATAACCACGTCAGCTTCAGGAACAGCTTCCATCATTCTTCTGTTTGCCAATTCTCTTTGTGTTTGTCTAATACGCCCTTTTACTTCTGGCCTTCCTTCAGTATCCTTGTGTTCATCTTTTACTTCTTGCTTAGTCATTTTTAATTGGCGTTTATGATTCCAAAGTTGAAACGGTACATCTATGGCAGCAATTAATAGTAGCGAAAGCGCTATGACCAAAAATGAATTCACCAGAATTTCCAAACCGCGGGTAATCTCACTTAGAACAGCTCCATGTCCCAATGTCATGAATTCACCAAAGCGACCGCTGAGATAAAAAATAGCGAAACCACCAACCACGGTAAATTTGCCAATGCTTTTAACAAGTTCCATTCCAGCAGTGGGTCCAAACATTCTTTTAAAGCCTTTCTTTGGAGACATGTTACTGGCTTTAGGTGATGCAGCTTTCATGCTAAAACTAAACCCACCAATTGAAACCGGTGAAATAGCAGCCGTTAAGTAAAAAATTAAAAAGATCGGTGTTAGAAACAAAAAGGAGCTTTCTATAGCCGTTCCTAGATGCTTCAACATAATTGTCGTGTCATAAAGATGAGCACGACTTATGGAAAAGCTCTCTCCTAGAACTGACATAATCCCTGAAGAGCTGTAAGCACCTACAGTAGTAAATGCTAGTCCTGCTGCTATGAGTAGTGCAGCAGAGTTTAATTCTTTTGATCTGGCAACTTGGCCTTTTTTCAGGGCGTCTTGCCGTTTTTTTGCCGTGGGGTCTTCCGTGCGATCCCCTGCATCATTCTCAGCCATGTCCACACTCCATCAAAACTATGTTACACATGGTTTCTTGGCCACGTTGCATTTGTTTATTAAAATGAGGCATGAATCCACTAATTGTGAACCACAAAATCAATAATCCAAACGTAAGGATTATGGGAAAGCCTATTACAAATATATTTAAAGTAGGAGCAACTTTGGTCAAGATTCCAAAGGCCAAATTAACTAAAAGAAGTGATATTACAGCCGCCAGTGCCATCATAAGCCCTGCAGAAAACATCATGCCTGCAAAACTTATTAGTTCAGCGATGCTTTCCATAGGCAAACTTTTTGTAGAAACAGGCAGGGTATCAAAGCTGCGGATAATAATTTCGAACATCATTAAATGACCATCAACTGCTAAAAATATCAAGGTGGCCATCATTAAGAAAAATTGACCAACAGCAGGCACGGTTACACCACTTGATGGATCATTAATTTGAGCAAAACCTAATCCAGATGACATGGCTATAATTTGCCCACCTACGATAAAAGTTTCAAATACTAGTCTACTTACAAAACCAACTGCTATACCAATAATCAATTGATTGATGGTAATGATAAAAGCATCAAAACTGATTAATTCAACGACTGGCATGGGGGGTAATACTGGAGCAACCACTAGAGTGATGGTAAATGCAAGAGCGACTCTTTTAGCTCTTGAAACAATAAAAGAACCAATGATAACCATGGACATTAACATGCCAGATATACGAAAGAATGGCCAAAGAAATGACCTTAAGAGTGATTCCACTGCTTCATATTCAAAGTTTATTAGACTGTCCATGAATCAACCAATCAACGATGGTATGTTTAACATCAAACGTTCAAAAAAGTCTACGATGGTGCCAAAAAACCAATTGCCTATGTAGCTTAAAGTAGCCAGAGTTACGATAAGACGTGGTAAGAATGAAAGTGTTTGTTCGTTAATACTGGTTGCTGCTTGAAAAACAGCAACGATTAATCCGGTGATTAAGCCCGGTGTAATAATGGCAACAACAAGCATTATTACTATACCTAGGGCTTCTCTGAAAATGTCAATGACGACTTCAGGTGTCATGACGCTACCTAAACCCCAAAGCTCGCGGCTATGGTTCCCATGGTAAGGGCCCAACCATCAACTAAAACAAACAGCATGATTTTAAAGGGTAATGAAATTACTAGAGGCGATAACATCATCATACCCATGGCCATTAACATACTGGCTATTACCATATCGATAACCAAAAATGGAATAAATAATAAAAAGCCTATTTGAAAAGCGGTCTTTAATTCACTGGTGATAAAAGCAGGTACCAGTACCAAAAAAGGTACTTCTTCTAAAATAGGCACAGGTTTTTTATATAAACGAACAAACAGTTCTAAATCAGTTAGTCGAGTTTGGGAAAACATAAACTCTCTAAGTGGAATCTCAGCATTCGCTACAGCTTCCATTGCAGGCATTCCCTGATCAAGATAAGGTTCAATGGCAGCTTCCTGAATTTTCTCTAAAACAGGCGCCATGGTGAAAAAAGTCAGAAAAAGTGCTAAACCCATCAGAACTTGATTCGAGGGTGTTTGTTGTAAACCAATTGCTCTTCTTAGTATTCCTAGCACGATTGTGATACGCGTAAAAGAAGTCAGCATGATGATCATAGAAGGTAAAATTGTCAGGGCAGACATCAAGAAAAGAATTTGCAGTGTAACAGTATATTCTTGAGTGCCATCTTCACTAGACGTCATGGTTAGTGCTGGGATCCCAGTCTCAGCAGCAAGTAAGGCCGAGCTGAACAATGGAAATAATACTAGAATGATAGTTACAATTGCTCTCATTTTTTCGCCCCTTGATCACTGGATGCCATACCTAGGGCTTTTTTAAAGTGTTTGGAAAACACATTATTTTGTTGACTAGAATTGTCTGAATCTATATCGATTAGTTCGTCAAAGACATAGAGTTGATTAACTCTGCCAGGAGCAATGCCGAGTAACACCTGCTTGCCACCTATTTCTATTAAGCACACCTTCTCCCGATTTGTAAGAGCCAGAGATGCCAAATTTTTAATCTGGTAACCCGTTGTAAAAGCATGCATAAGCTTCATTTTTCGACTTAGAACAGCCACTAGAAAAATTAATCCTATCACTGCAATCAAGCCAACGAACATTGTAATAAATGCTTCCGAATCAATGGGGGATTCTTTCAGTGTGCGACCTACAGCAAATAACTGAAACGGCTGAAAAAGCAATAACAGTAAAAATGTTTTTATCAAATAATTGGTTGCTCGAAAGGTCATTATTTTAACTTCTTAATTCTCTCTGAGGGACTCATCACATCCGTTAGGCGTATTCCATACTTCTCATTCACCACCACAACCTCACCATGGGCAATCAAAGTGTTATTCACTTTTACATCCAGTGGTTCACCAGCAAGTCTATCTAGTTCGATGACAGAGCCTTGATTTAATTGCAAGAGATTACGAATTGCGATAACTGTTGTGCCAACCTCTAAGGATAAGGTAACTGGAATGTCGAGTATGACATCAATATTTTCATCGTTACTTTTACCCGTTGAATCATCAGTTAATTCATTCACAGGCGCCGCATTAGATTCTGCTTCAGCCTGTTCTGAAAGTGCACTTCCCCAGTCATCACCAAGATCCTCGGGGTTGTCATCATTTACGTCATTTTCATCAGCCATTCTGTTCTCCTATACCGGCGAGAATATGTGTTCTATCGATTAATTCTTTAATTTTTAAAGCTGCGCGGCCTCTGGAAATGCCATACTCAGCTCTAAAGGAAGGTAATCCCCCTGCTTTCACCAGAATACTTTCAGGCATCTCAATGGGTATGATGTCGCCTTGTTTCATGGTTAAAATATCATTCACCGTTATCTGCTTTTCTATCAGATTTGCTTGAATTGGCGTTTTTACCGCCATAATTTCTTCCCGCAAGGATTGTAGCCATCTATGATCGACATCATCGCGATCAGTTTGAATACCGGCGTCAAGCTTGTCTCGTATGGGTTCAAGCATTGAATAAGGCATACAGACGTGAAAATTACCGCCGCCTCCTTCTAATTCAATGGTAAAACTAGATATAACAACAATTTCAGAGGGGCTGACGATTGTTGCCATGGCAGGGTTTACTTCCGAATCAAGGTATTCAAAATTGACTTTGTACAAAGGTGTCCAAGCTTCTGCAAGATCAATGAAAATTTGATTCAAAAGCAGTTGGACTATACGTCTCTCTGTTGGCGTAAATTCTCGACCTTCAATCTTTGCATGGTAGCGACCATCACCACCAAAAAAGTTATCAACCAAGGCGAAAACTAACTTAGCTTCGAAGGTAAAAAGTGATGTGCCTCTAAGTGGTCTGATGCGAACCATATTTAAACTCGTTGGAACGAATAAACTATGAACATATTCGCTAAACTTAATCATTTGAACGCCATTGACAGAAATTTCCGCACTTTTCCTCATCATGTTAAAAAGACTGATGCGCAAATGCCGAGCGAAGCGCTCATTGACCATTTCAAGAGTAGGCATTCTACCCCTGACAATTCGATCCTGTGCACTGAAGTCATAGTTTCTAGCTTCGCCAGAGGCTACTTCATCTTCTTCAAGATCAATGTCGCCATCATCCACACCATGGAGTAAAGCATCAATTTCGTCTTGGCTTAATAAATCACTCAAACTCAAATTACCTATTCATAAGTGTTAAGTTAACATTACTGAACAACAAAGCCGGTAAACAACACCAATTCGATGGCCTCGTAACCAACCTGATCTTTCATAACTTGTTGGGCTGTTTCAAGAGCGCCCTGCTTTAGAGCATTACGACCTTCTCGAGTTCTTACTTCATCAGCATCTGCTAAACTGAAAAAATCTAACATATCATTTCTGATTAAAGGCATATGTTGCTTTACCAGATCCTCAGCTTCATTACTTCTTACTAAAAACTGAACTTTAATTTGCATCATCCTAGAACGCTTACCTGATTTGATGTTTACAAGGAAAGGGTCCGGAATACTGATGTAGATAGCTTCCCCTTTATCTGGAACAACTATTTTCTTGGGAGGCTTATCAACAGCTTTAGCCACGCCCTCTTCTGATATGCCATCAACTTCAGTGATCGGTGTTGTTGCTTCATCCGATTCTGCAAAAATCAAAAAATATGCTGCAGCTCCACCCCCAATTAATAAAACCACTGCAACAGCAATGATAATAATAAGTTTCTTTTTACCACCTGAGGAAGCATTTTCTTCTGAACCTTCGGTTGCATCTTCATCTTTGTCATCTAGTGATAAGTCTTCATCAGCCATAATATTCTCTCTCTTATTACTTAGGTTAATAGCAATTATTAAGCCAGACTTGTCCAGCTCAATAATCAATAGATAAAACAGTCACTTAGAATATAGCAGGTATTAAGAAATAACAAACTGGCATTTATTTGACGATAAATAGACGACGACTCCCAAGGGAGTGTCAAATTTTTGTTAACAGAAGGGTTTTTAGCTTAGACAAAAAGGTCGATAAGGGAATTACTTTTAACTTTTTCTGAAATGACTTGGTTTTCATTGTTCATTTCTTCTAGTTTTTCATCCGTTTCTTTATTAAATAACTCATTATCGGACAATTGCTGTCGTTCTTTTGAAAATTCATTAACATCCACATTAACATTTTCAAAACCGTGTTGTTCTAGCATTTCTCTTAAACGATTCATGCCAGAATCCACCAGTTCTTTTGCAATAGGGTTGGTAACCATAAATTGAATTTGAGTCTCACTACCCGTGTGATTTATACGTATTGCCATGGGACCAAGTTCAGGTGGATCTAAACGAATATGTGCATTACTGGTACCTCTAAGAGCAAGCATACTAACGTGTTGAGCAAATTTTTGATTCCATTTCTTTGTTGAAACACTAACGGCCAGCGCTACATCTGAGGCTTTAGTTGTAAGTTGAGTAGTAAGTTGAGTGGGAGTATGAATTGCTAGTGATTCAGCCGTCGCAACATTCAATGGTTGGGCAACTAATGTCGGTGAGGAATTCTGACTCGGCAAGATGACCGCTGCGAGAGCATCTTCTCTTCTAGCTGTTAACAGCAAAGCTTCTGTGTTTGATTTGAGTTGTAAACCATTAGTGAGGTTGGGCGATTGTTTTTCCAATTCTGCTTTAAGAAATTCTGTTTTCTGTCGTTCAGCGGACTGGTTATTTTTAAGTACCTCAGCAGGGACATTAAAACTTTTTAATATAGACTTATCGGCAGCTAGACTTGCTTTGTTTTGTTCATTGGCGGCTATTATATTCGACGCTTTATCATTTGAGCCTTGGGATTTTTCAACTAGCGTTGATAAATTGCTCGTTTGTGGTAAAAGGCCGGTACTTTCAGTAGTTTTGCCTTTATTTATAATTTGAGAAGGTGTAGATCTAATAGCATTATCCTTAAAAGGAACTAGAGCTTCTGCCAGTTTATCAGTTTTAGTTGATGTTCTAATTGTGTWATTAGTTAATGAAGGTAATTCAGTTAGTTGTGTAGTTGGCTTAACGTCAGTCTTGGTAGCTGTAATAATCTGACCTTGATTAAGCTCATTAGTTTTAGCAACATTTAATCTTTGGTTCGAGGATTGCTCGGTTATAACACGTTTATCTTTCGTAGCTAAATTAACGCCTGCTTTAGTTTCATCGATCAACTTATGGGATGGTGTAACAACCAGGCCCTCCTTGGATGTAGGAGATAAAGGTATTGTTATGGGCTTATCTCTAGAAGTAGACTGAACGACACTATCCTTAATGGACTTTTCAGTAGTTGCACCCGTTACAATGGCTGCTGTTATTGCGCTGTTTGCAGCTGTTTCCGGCAATTTTTTGCCATCCGTTGGCACCATATCACCGACAAGATACTGCTTATCAAATTGTTGGTTTTTCGCATTTATAGCCAAGTTAATGGTTTTATCTACTTCTAAAAATTGCTCAGAATTAACTTGTTGATTAAGTTCAATATTTTCATTATTTTTAGAATATAGTTTATCCCACTGTTGAACTGCATATAATAATTCACTTTCACTGTATGGCGTATCATATTGTTTTATATGATATTTACCCCTGTTGTCTAAACTAGTATTTAAAACATTTTTAAATTGTTCAGCATTTTTTGAAGCTAAGTTACTAGATGGGTTAGCTAGATTATTAGACACAGATTTAGTATCAGATATGGATTCTGTTTTTGTAGAACTTAAATAATACTCTAGAAGCATAGTGCTACCTTCTTCTCTAAATAGACATAATTCAAAAAATATACTAAGTAGAGAGCAAGGTGTATGCCAGAATCGAGATTAAGTTAACTTATTCAGTGAAGTTATTTAGTGGAGTTATTCAGTACGGTTAAAGTGATTTGAAGTATTCATGTACAATTTTGTATTCATCGGCTAAGTCTTTTAAAGTATTTTCAGCAGCTACTAACTGTTCAGTTCTGCCCATTGTTTCCAGTGAGAAACTAATTTCAGCGAGCTTTTCAGCGCCTAGATTACTACTACTACCTTTGAATCCATGGGCAAGTTCTCTAATGCTAACAGCATTTTGTTGCGAAACAGCTAACTGCAAATCATTGAGTCGCTTATCTGAGTCTGTAATAAAAGTGTCAATGAGTAGTGGGAAGTCTTCCTCCATGATGTCCTTTAATTCTTCGATCATTTGCTTGTTGATTCTAGAAGTCATAAATTTACTCCGAAGATATTGATTTTTCTCTTAGTATTGCCATTGAAAGATCACTTTAACATGGCTACCGCCTTCATAATATTCAACAGACTTACACAGGGAACGAATAAGCTCTATTCCCCTTCCTGAAAAATCATTTCCTGAATAGTTGTCAGTCGTGCAGTCAAAACCCTTACCACTATCCATTACATCAATGATCAGATCTCCACCTATATCAGAAGGTATATGCTCCATCTTTATTTGAACATAGCCAGTTTGAAGCTTATCTAACTTTAATTTTCTCAATTTATAATAGTCAGAAAAACCTTCAGCTGAGCTTTTCATTAAAGAATCTAGCCCTAATACACCATGATCAAGAGCATTGGAATAAAGTTCAGCCAAAATAGTGAACACCCTACCTCGATAAGGATTCAATCCTGGGCATTCTGTCAGTATTTGTAATACCAATGGTAAGGCATCAAAGCTGCGCAGTGTTTCGGGCCTTAGTTCATATTGTATAGACCAATCAAGAGGTCTAATTTTATCTTTTAAACCAGAATGTTCTAGGCTTCTCTCGCCAAGGGCCGATTGGCTAAATGTATATTCTATTAAGGTTAAATCATCATTTTGAACATCTGTTTCACAAAAGGAAGAAACTTCTTCTAAGAGTTTTTCAAATACATTGTTATCATCAGTCTTTGACTGAAGTAGCTCGAGAACCCTCTGATCACCAAACATATCACCTGAGGGGTCTTCTGCTTCGAGAATACCATCAGAAAAGAGGTATAACTTATCACCTTCTTCAAACCTAAATACCTTGCTGTCCAGTAAAAATGAGTTTGAATTTAATACACCCAAGGGTAAATGATTAGATATCACTGTTTGTACCAAACCGACATTAGGTCTAATAATATAGCCATCGGGTAAACCACCTGACCAGAAAGTGATACTTTTATCACGGTAGTTAATGTCACAGGCCGTAGCACAACAGAAAACCCCTATGGGTAGTATTCGGTTTAGTCGATTATTTATCTCAGCAATGATATCAGCAATGCTAAAACCCTTAATCGTCATACCATAAAATATATCAGCCACTGGCATCACAGCAATAGCAGCTGGTAAGCCGTGCCCAGTGAAGTCACCCAACATTATGTGTGTATTACCCGTTGGGGTTATTGCACATAGTAGTAAATCACCATTAAATACTGACATGGGTGATAAAATATGTTGGATATTAGTTTGTTCTAGATTGCCACTGTGCGCTATGTTATCAAAAACACGCTTTGCCACTTCTTGCTCTTGAACCAAATGGTCGGTATACAATCGAATTTCATTACGTTGATCGAGTACTTCATCATATAAAACTTTCATCCGCTCAAAAGCTTTTAACTTCGCTTTTAGGATGACTTGGTTATAAGGTTTAGTTAGGAAGTCATCACCACCTACTTCAAGACATCTCGCTAAGGCTGATGCTTCAGTCAAGGAGGTGACGAAAATAATTGGGATTAACTTGTCACCCGACTTTTGTTTGATAATTTCACAGGCTTGAAAACCATCCATGTTAGGCATTAATGCATCTAACAAAACGATATCAGGCTCACTTTGCTCGAATAGCTCTACGGCTTCAAATCCATCGACTGCTGTGGTAACTTCATGACCTGATTTAACTAATATTTTCTTTAGAATTAATCGATCAATATTATTATCATCTGCAATGAGAATTTTCATAAAATTTCGCTCATATGAATATTAGTTCTAAGCTTTAATCAATTTTAAATAACTGTTGAAAATTAGATATGGTTAAAATCTTTTTTATATCTGCGCTAGCATTAGTTATTGATATGGAAGAAGAATCTCCACCAGCATAATCTCTTAATAGTAAAAGCATACCTAAAGCTGAACTATCAAGATAACTTGTTCCTGACAGGTTAACTTCGAATTTGTTGTTTTTGCTTTCAGAACTTTCATAAGCATTTTTAAAGTCTTGATGTACACTAAAGTCAAAGCGTCCTAGAATTTTTATAACTAGTTGACCATCCGAACCTGAGTTGGTTGTAATACTCATTTACTATTTCCCCTTATTTAAAATAAATCAACTTCTCCAGCACTAACTTTACTGGTATCTGATGTTGTAGAATAAACCGTACTGACATGTCTAGAATCAATGTCTTTTTGCGCTTGTAAAAATAATTCATTGAGAGTCTGGGCTACCTCTTGAGAACTAAGCAGTCCCTGTTCAGTCTGGCAAATTAAGTCTGAACACTTCTGCGAGACTTCAGATAATACATCAAGTTGTGAAGTACATTGATCAAGCTTTTGTCGATTTATATCTTCGGATTGAAGTGCCAATATTGCCGTACTGACATGTTCGTTGAGCTGGCCTGTTGAAGAGGAAAACTGACTTAACTCACTTTCTAATGTTTTATTAAATACGCTTAAGCTTTTCAGCATATCATCAATATTTCCCTTTGAAGATATAGCCTTGTTCATATCATAAGAAGCTAGTTTGCTAACCACTTCACGGGCTTCAGTGACCGTTGCTATAGCTTGTTCAACTTGTTTTTTTATTTCTTCATTAAATACTTCAGAGTTTTTCGATAAAGTTCTAACTTCATCTGCAACAACTGCGAATCCACGACCTGCTTCCCCTGCTCTAGCAGCTTCAATAGCAGCATTTAACGCAAGCAAGTTCGTTTGATCAGCGATTTTTTTAACATCACCTAATCGTTTGAATATACCATCCATCTGCTCAACCATTTTATCAATGCTGTGTACTGTTTGAATACTGTCTTTACTCACATCAATTAAGATACTGATATAAAAAGAAATGGCATCACTGGTCTCGTTTATAAAGGCACTGATACTCAGCTCACCTGAATCATTATGTTCTGGCTTATCTGAAACAGTTGCTGCCAACTTACTAACAAGTTCTTGTTGATTAGTGGATAAATGACTCATACCTTGAAAACTGGAATTTAACGTTTCAGTAGATTGATTAATTAAGCTTCTAACTTCATCTACTGAAGCTCTTATATCAACGGATGAAGCCGTTAATAATTTAATAAAAGCCTTGGTAGTATCAAAGTCAGTAGTATCCTCAGATTTGCTCGGCGCAGTATCTTCATCATCAGGTTTTGATGATTCTGATGATGTCCACCAAGCAGATATTACTAATATCATAGATAAGCTTAATGTTAAATAAAGCCAGTTGGGATTACCCCCTAACATAATGAGAATAATGCTGATGAGTAAAAGAACTAAAGCGTTACTAAAGATGATGTTTATATTCATTATACTTTCTCTAATTGATGATACTGTCACACTAAACTGAGTAAGCGTTTCGGGATCCGTGATAAAGACAAGACTTCACTTGCAGCACCTAAAGCGACTGCAGAGCCAGGCATGCCCCAAACTACACTAGTTGCTTCATCCTGAGCAATAGTATGAGCACCAATTTCATTGAGTTTTTTTAAGCCTTTAGCGCCATCATTACCCATCCCCGTTAGAATTACAGCTAAAACATTTTTACCACAGGTTTCTTCTACTGAATTAAAAAGCACATCCACCGATGGGCGATGACGGTTAACGAGTTCAGTGCGTTCTATCTTCAGATATAACTTACCACCACGACGAAATATCTTCATATGGTCATCACCCGGAGCTAGATAAGCATGTCCATATTTTAATTCCATTGTTTCAGTAGGTTCAATCACAGTTATTTGAGTACTATCATTAAGTCGTTTAGCAAATGATGTGCTGAAAACAGGTGGTATATGCTGTGCAATTACAATGGGTGGCAAATTAGTTGGCAAGGACATCATAAGCGTTTTTATCGCCTCAGTCCCACCCGTAGAAGCACCTACTGTGATTATATCTACTTTAGATAACTTAGTTGGCTTTCGCGCAACTGCATTGCTGATTTGTTTTGTCGTATCTAAATTCGTATGAGATACATTGGCCTTGGCAGCAGTCTTAATTTTTTCAACTAATAATCCAGTATAGGCAATTAAATTTTCTCTAATATCAGAATCTGGTTTAGCGACAAAATCTACAGCACCATATTCTAAGGCTTTAAGAGTAACATTAGCACCTTTTTTGGTTAAGGTAGACACCATAATCACCGGCATTGGTCTTAGGCGCATCAAATTTTTTAGAAAAGTTAATCCATCCATTTTAGGCATTTCAATATCTAAGGTAAGCACATCTGGATTGAGTTTCTTGATCATTTCTCTAGCCACAAAAGGATCCTCAGCTGACCCCACAACCTCGATATCTGGTGACTCTGAAAGCGTTTTTGTTAATAACATCCTGATTAACGCAGAATCATCAACAATCAATACTTTAATCTTGTTTGTCATTTAAAACAATTTCCTTTTTGTTTATAATTTATTTAAACATTTCAAGTTCCGCAGAACTTTCTGGCTTAGCCAGTATATTCGAGTAGTAGCTATCTTCACGATTGGAAATAGTATTATTATTAGCAGTGATAATTTTTTTCATCATTACCCTTCCTGTATCAGTAAAATAATTTACTTTTCTGGGATAAATATTTCCCACATCTTCTGCAACAACTTTCAATCCTTCAAACTCTAAGTATTGATGAACGAATTCAATATTTTTCATTCCAACATCGATTGTCGACATGTGAGAAATTACTTTACCACCACCAAAAACTTTTACCTCAAGGTTTTTTCGTTTACCACCTGCTCTCAAAATTGAGTTGATCAACATTTCCATAGCAAAATCACCATAGCGACTTACCATGCCTGGATCATAACTATTGCCGCGCAATTTAGCACGTCTGTCGATAGGCAACATAAAATGGTTCATACCACCTATGCCTGCCACTGGATCCCTAATACAGGCAGAAATACAAGACCCTAATACTGTTGATATCATCTCACCTCTAGCACTAACATAAAATTCACCGGGTAAAATTTTAGCAGTATTGATGTCCTTTTTAACATCATGATATCGATTTATATGTTCAAATCCCTCAATACATTTAGATAAATTGTCTCTCTGATAAACACTCACAAATTAGCTTACCTTATTTTTTTTGAAAGGACGTTTTACCCAACGCGTTAAATTTTTCTTGGATTTGACCTAGTTGCTCAGAATGGCCTAATAATAAATAACCACTAGGTGCTAACAAATCATAGTATCGCGCAAATAATTTCTGTTGGGTCGGTTTATCAAAGTAGATAACAACATTGCGACAGAAAATAACATCAAATGGCCCCTTGACTGGCCAATCATTGATCAAATTAAGTTGTTTAAAAGAGATATCTTTTTTCAGCTCATTGTCTATGATGACTCTGTTAGCATGGCTAGGATGGGGACTAAACCAGCGTTTAGCATTTCGCTCATCAATGGGTTCAATTCGTTTATTGTCATAAACACCAGCATTACAGGTATCGATAACATTGGTATCAAGATCAGTGGCAAGAATCTTACAATCCCATTGTGAATAATTGGGTAATGCATCCTTTAAGCTAATAGCGATACTATAAGGCTCTTCGCCCGTTGAACAACCTGCTGACCAAATACGTATTCTTTTTCCCCGGGGCTGTTGTTTAACTATTTCAGGAATAATTTGTTGCTTTAACAAATCAAAATGGTGATTTTCTCTGAAAAAGTGCGTTAGGTTTGTGGTAATAGCATTAATAGCATGGACTAGCTCATCCTGATGATGGCTGTCGAGATAGTTACAATATTGTTTAAAATCGGCTATCTTTAATGCTCTAACTCTCCGTGCTAATCGACTATATACCATGTCCTGTTTAGCATCAGAAAGATTGATGCCAGATTCTTCATGGACTAATTTTTTGATATATTCAAAATCTTCTTGGGTGTATAGAAATTCTCGTGATACTTTTGATCTAGTCAATTTTTTTACTCAATATTTTAATCAATATTATAATTAAATAGTAAATGTTATTGCGTTACAGTTTTGTTATCCATAATTTCATCAACATTCAATAAGGTTTGTACTTCTGTAAGAATGACCATTTTATTATCGATATCAACGATACCCTTAATAAACTTAGTATCAATATTACTACCAAGATTAGGAGATTCGCGGACGGTATCTCTATCAATATCATAAACTTCTGAAACGGCATCTACAATTATTCCAACGAGATTTTTACAATGCTTCTCTTCAGTGGTATTTAAAATAATAACCACGGTGGTTTCACAATATTCTACGGTTTTAAGATTGAAACGTTCTCTTAAATCAATAATAGGTACAACTATGCCTCTTAAGTTGATRAAACCCTTAACATAATCTGGCGTATTGGGGATTGGGGTAACCTTCTCCCAGCCTCTTATTTCACGAACACTTAAGATACCTACCGCATATTCTTCAGAATCCATAATAAAGCTAAGATACTGATCGCTCTTTGATTCTGTGACTATATTATCTTTGTTCTCTAGTCGTCTCTTCATAGGATTCATATTAATTAGCTTCTACAATTGAATGGTTAATATCATCTATATTTAAGATAGCGCCTGTATTTAATAAGCTAACCACTGCATCGTTAACAGTGGTTAACCCATCGATATAAACAGCGTCTACTCGACCACCAAACTCAGGTGCATTGCGAATGTTCTCCTTTTCGATGAATAGGACATCTGACATGGCATCAACAACGATTCCCATAATTTTCATCTGATCGTTAGTTTCGTACCTCAAAATGATCACCACCGTGGTGTCGCAATAAACTGGTTTGCATATTCTAAACTTCAAACGCAAGTCAATAACTGGAACGATAGTGCCTCTTAAGTTTAAAACGCCTTTCATAAAGTCAGGTGAACGGGGAAGAAATGTAGGTTTTTCCCAAGTACGAATTTCCTGAACACTCAAGATATCCACAGCATAAATTTCTTCGCCTAATGAAAAGGACAGATATTGCTCTTCTAAACTACTGCTATTTGAGAGGTCATCTGAATATTCATTCTTAAGCTGTTCTTCGTTACCTTCTAGTAGGGCTTCGCTCATATTTATAAATCCTTAAGCAGCATTACTGGTAGTTTTTATGCCTGATTTATTGACATGTTTAGCTTGTCGAATAAATCCCACCACATCTAAAATTAAAGCAACTCGACCATCACCTAAAATAGTTGCTCCGGAGATGCCTTGAATTGGTTTATAGTTAACATCCAAACTCTTTATCACAACCTGTTGCTGCGTAAGTAATTCGTCTACTAAAAGACCAACTTGTTGATTATCGCCTTCTACTACCACTAATAGAGACTCTTCAATTTCAAAACTCTCATTATTAAAACCAAATTCCTTAGCCACATCAATGATGGGTACATAATCATCTCTTAATTGATATAAATCTAGCTCACCACCTACACAACTTAATAACTCTTCTTTGATTTGAAGTGACTCGATAACTGACATCAAGGGCACCACATAGATCTGATCACCCACACGAATTAATTGACCATCTAAAATAGCAAGAGTAAGTGGTAAACGAATGCTAAAGGTAGAACCTACGTCTTTTTCAGAATGCACCAGGATAGAGCCACCTAGGATGTTAATATTCCTCTTCACTACATCCATGCCAACACCTCGTCCGGAAACATCAGTGACAATATCAGCTGTTGAAAAACCTGGTTCAAAAAGCAGGTTAAATATTTCATTTTCAGTTAACACATCTGAAGCAGCAACAAGGCCTTTTTCTACAGCTTTTTGAAACACTTTATCAGTATTAATGCCAGCGCCATCATCTTGTATTTCTATGATAATATTGCCTCCCTGATGAAATGCATCAAGATTAATAGTACCTGTTTCAGGTTTGTCCTTGGCGATTCTTTCCGCAGGGCTTTCTATACCGTGATCAAGGGAGTTCCTCACCAGGTGAACTAAGGGATCGCCGATTCTTTCCATCACTGTTTTGTCTAATTCTGTTGTCTCACCAGATATTTGCAAGTCAATTTTCTTCTCTAGTTGCATTGCTGTATCTCTTACCATTCTTGGGAATCGATTAAAAGCAAAGCTTATGGGCATCATCCTTATTTGCATGACGCTTTCTTGCATTTCACGGGTATTTTGTTCTAATTGGGCAAGCCCTAAGCGAAGGGTTTCAAGCTGATCCATTTGAAAATCACTACCTACCTGACTTAACATAGATTGAGTGATAACCAATTCACCTACAAGATTAATTAGACTGTCGACCTTTTCAATTCCGACTCTAATTGAAGAAGCAGTTTTATTCACTTCCTTCTTGGGCTTTACTTGTTTAACCACCTCGGTGGAACTAGATAATTCGACGTTAGCCTGTACTGTTTTTTCAGATATTTTAACAACGTCAGCCTTATCCGCTGCGGGTTTATGGTCTTCACTAGTGGTAATATTACTAATAGTGAGTTCGCACTCATCCATCACCCACTCAAATACTTCAATAATATCCTGTTCAATGATCTCAGCTTTGAGATCTATTTTCCATTCCAAATAGAGATCTTCAGTTTCATATTCGTCCCATTTTGGGATTGAAGATTCGTTTAGGGAAACTTTACACTCTCCTAAAGTTGATAACTCTCTAAACATTCTTAAGGGTTCATTGCCGTTACCCAATATATGGGTTTGAGGTTTAAAGATTATTTTCCATTGATCCGACAACTCGACTTCTGCTTTTGTAGTGTTTTCATCAACTGTTTGGTGTTTTGTTTCTAGGCTGGGTTCATCATCAAGCATGGCTTGAAATTTTTGACCAAGTATCTTAGCCTGGGCATCATCACATTTTTCACCTGCTTGTAATTCATTGAGCATTTCACGCATGCAATCGACAGACTCAAGTAGAAGGGTGATGGCTTCAGTAGTAACTTCTCGTTCCCCTTCACGCATTTCATCTAGGAGAGACTCAAGAATGTGCGTAAATTCGGCTACAGCCATAAAACCAAAGGTTGCGCTGCCGCCTTTAATGGAGTGAGCCGAACGAAAAATAGTATTTACTGATTCATTGTCAGCATTGCCATCACTGAGTGATAGCAATAGTTCTTCCATGGTATCTAAGCCTTCAAAACTTTCGTCATAGAAAACTTGATGAAACTGACTGAGATCGATAGTCATATTTAATCGCCTGTTACTAGATAACTCGCTTGATAGTTTTTAAAAGTTGTTCAGGGTTAAATGGTTTTACAATCCATCCTGTGGCCCCCGCTTGTTTGCCTTCCATTTTTTTAGTTCCAGAAGATTCGGTGGTCAATAATAATAACGGTGTGGATCTGTATTGAGGCAGCTTTCGCAATTCTTTTATTAAGGTTATACCATCCATCACAGGCATATTTACATCGGATACCACCACGTCAAATTGCTGACTTTTTGCTGCATCTAAAGCTTGTTGGCCATCACAGGCATCAGTTACCTCATAACCGGCACCACTGAGTGTAAATGAAACCATTTGCCTCATGGATGCAGAGTCATCAACAGCTAATATTTTTGTCATTTAATACTCCCTGAATTTACTTTCCTAGTGTCTAACAGTTCAGTTACTCCTAAAAGTTCTGCGGCTGCTAAAAATTCATCGCTAGGATGAGTTATCTTCATCTCTTTACCCAGCTTACTCACTGCACCACTAAAGCTGAGAAGAAGTTGTAAACCTGCTGAGTCTGCCCGTGTTACCTTATCAGCTTTAATATCGTAGGCCTCGGCATCTTTTTCTAATGCTTTATTCATTCTTTCCCTTAGTGATTCAGCTTCACTAATATCCAAACGCTCAGGTAAACTTAAGGTGCTTCTCTTTGACATTTTAATCCTTTGTTCGAATCTCTACTAATCATTACTTCCTACCTAGTGTGTAACCCTAATGTAAGAACCTAGAACTCTTCCCAGCCTTCACTATTTTCTTGTGTCACTACTTTTTTAGTGTTAAACGTATTCACTTTTGTCGTATCAGCTTTAGCTTCAATGGGCGTATGTACAACCTGTGCAACTGCTGAAGAGTCGGTGGTGAAGAAATCCATTAACTCATTCATTAAACCTGCCTGTTCGGCCATATTCTCAGAAGCCGCTGATGCTTCTTCTACTAGTGCAGCGTTTTGTTGTGTCGCTTCATCCATCTGAGTGATGGCTGTATTTACTTGATCAATGCCGTCTGATTGTTCCCGAGCTGATGAGCTGATTTCAGCAATTATAGAATTAACTTGTTGTACTGCATTAACAATTTCTCTTAAGGTATCACCAGACTCATTAACCAGTTTACTTCCATCTTCTACTTTGGCAACACTATCTCTGATTAATTCTTTAATCTCCTTAGCCGCTCCGGCAGATCGTTGTGCAAGATTTCTCACCTCAGCAGCCACAACAGCAAATCCCCTACCCTGTTCACCAGCTCTTGCCGCTTCTACTGCTGCGTTTAAAGCCAAGAGATTTGTCTGGAAAGCAATCTCATCAATAACACCAATAATATCTGAGATCTTATTACTCGAGTCGTTAATTGCTGACATGGCTTCAACTGCTCTGCCAACAACTTCACCACCTGACTCTGCCGTCTTCTGGGCTTCTTCAGCAAGCCCCGAAGCACTCTTGGCATTATCAGCACTGAGTCGCACCGATGCTGTCATTTCTTCCATACTAGCTGCTGTTTCTTCAAGTGAACTGGCTTGCTGTTCAGTCCTCTGACTAAGATCAAGGTTTCCACCACTAATTTCCTGAGCACCACTTGCAACGGAAGATGCCGATGAACGAATTTCAGTAATGATTTCAGTTAATTTATTAACGGTAGCATTGGCATCATTTTTTAACTTTCCAAAGGTACCTTTATAATCTGCTTCGATGGATTTCGTTAAATCTCCACGGGACATGGCTTCCAATACATCCGCTGTATTAATAACAACATCTTCTGCAACATTAACGAGGTCATTTAATCCATTTCCAAGGACTTCAAAGAATCCTGATTTATCAGAAATATCAATTCTTCTACTAAGGTCTCCCTCAACTGCTCCCTTGACAAGCTCACCAATCTCAACTTCGATGGCCAGTTCATCTGTTCTATCTGCCCATTCAACCACAGTTCCGAGACGTTCTCCCTGCTCATTAACCACGGGGGTTGCAGTTAGTGTAAAGGTCATACTAGCGACTTCAATTGATGTTTTATATGTAGAGGTTAATTTGTTTAACATGCCTCTTTGATGTTCCGGTTTCTTGTGGAAATCATCAATATTAGTTCCAATGAGAGTTTCGACACTAAAACTTGGAAGAACTTGCCTTATTTCGTTCTCACGCTTCTTTAACATGGTTTTTACTGCATTATTCAAATAAATAATTTTCAAATCCGCATCAGCCATCATCACGTTAGCCTGGCAGACATCCAGTGCACTGGTTGTGCGATAATTTTTAACTGCTTGCAATTTTTGATCAGTTACATCAGTTGCATATTTCACAACTTTATAAGGTTTTCCATTTAGATCGAAAATAGGGTTATAAGAAGCATTGATCCAAACCTCTTTGCCGCCTTTACCAATTCTTTTATATTCAGCCGTTTCATACACACCACTATTCAGTTTTTCCCAAAACTGTTTGTATTCATTACTAACCTTGAACGATTCCTCAGCAAAAATACTGTGGTGCTGGCCTTGTATCTCATTCAGTTCATATCCCATTGTCTGACAAAAATTATCATTTGCAGTTATGATAGTACCGTCCATATTAAACTCAATAACTGCCTGAGTTTTATTAATTGCATCTAACTTTGCAGTTAACTCATCAACCACTTTTTTATTGGATTTGAACAAACTCATTATTTTAGCTTTCATGAAAACTCCAACCTCGATTAATACGTGTAGGCACTTCTGATATTAAAGTGCATAAGGATATAATGGTGATTATTATGATTCGACATTTTAAACTACTACAAATTTTAACTGCTATAAAAATGTAGATGAACTTATTATATAAAAGATTACCACAGGTAGCAAAATAGACTTAGAACTTATTGTCAGTTTCATTGCTTCTGAGTGATAGAAATCATTCATCTCAAATGGAGTCTAGTTAAGGAATTAGATAGTGCAAGTAAAACACTACAAATATATTATTCAATTAGCAACTTTAGGAATTTCATGAAGTTATCTGTGTTATTCAACTCAAAATTGAGAGCGCAATATTATCTAATCAGAGGTTTTTACTTTCGAGTGATTGAAGCCTTTTTTGCCATATCGAATCAACTTCAGCAGATATAATAAGCGGTTCAGATTCAGGCGTTTCTTTAAATTCAATAGATTGAGCATGGAGAAATAATCTTTCATTAAAAGGTGAGTGACTTTCGATGTCGTAACGTCTATCACCGCAAATCACATGCCCAGATGCTGCACAATGCACTCTTATCTGATGCGTTCGTCCAGTAGAAGGGCTGGCTTCAATTAAGCTTACCTCTTGAAATGAATCTAACAATTTATACCTTGTTAAAGAGGGTTTACCTTGTTCTGAAACAATAGAGATGCGTTCACCTGATTTTAAAACAGATTTTTCTAAAGGATAATTAACCTTTTTAAGCTCTTTTGGCCAAAGGCCTGCTACGATCGCATGATAAGTTTTATTAATTTGCCGCTCTCGAAGTTGTAAATGTAAATAACGCAAAGTACTTCGGCGTTTTGCAATAAGCAGGCATCCTGATGTTTCTCGATCAAGTCGATGTACCAGTTCTAGGTATTTTTGCTCTGGTCTTAAACTGCGCATGGCTTCTATTACACCAAAACTAAGTCCAGAACCTCCATGAACTGCTATGCCAGATGGTTTATTGAGTACAATTAATCTGTCACTCTCGTAAACAATAAAATTTTCAAGACGTTTCACATCGTTTAACGAAGCCGATGGCCCTTCTTGCCGCTTTTTCTGATGAACTGGAGGTACTCTTACCTGATCACCATCTTTAAGGCGATAGGGTGGCTTAATTCGCCCACCATTTATTCTCACTTCTCCCTTTCGAAGCATTTTGTAAACACGAGTTTTTGGAACATTTTTTAAGTAGTTAAGAAGGAAGTTATCTATGCGTTGTCCAGCCTGATCATCGTCAATGAATAGTTTTTGAACTTTAGTATGTCGTATTTCAGTATCAGTCATGGCGCAGATACTAGCATTTTTTAATCTGCTATTGTGAAAGAATAAATAATCTGTCAAAAGTAAATTGCTGCATCAAGCTGATGCTGTTATAGTGTGCCCTGAAATAAAGACCAGATGGTCATTATTCACTAAGAGTCCCAAAATATTAAATGCTACTCGAAGATATTTAGAGAAGTTTCATAGTTTTTTTATAAACAACATATTTTCGGACTAAAGACTAATTTTACAAACGATAGTTTAATTCTAGATTTAATATAGAAAAGTATTATTAAACTATCAGAATATAATGTAACCACTGTGACTGACAATAGCTGACACAGGGTGAAGTTCCAGCTTAAGCTGGTCAAAGAACTGAATTTAAATGATTGCTTAAATGGCAATCAAACATTAAATTAGATCAAACTAGTTATTGAAATGATCCTCAGGGAAGTCTGATTGTCACTACAGAATATACATTAACAAAATGATTTAACTTATTGATTCAAATGATGATTTAATAACATGGTAAAAACAAAACAATATCTTAAAAATATTTGAGCTATATCTGTTGTTATAATTATCACTCACTTCTCCCCTCACTATTACCAGTCACCACAAGACTGAGTAAACAAAATGAAAAGAATGTTAGTAAATGCAACCCAGACTGAAGAGCTGCGCGTTGGAATGGTCGATGGACAAAAACTCTACGACCTTGATATTGAAGTACCAGGTAGAGAACAAAAAAAGGCCAATATTTATAAAGGTCGAATCACTCGAGTAGAGCCTTCTTTAGAAGCTGCTTTTATCGACTATGGTGCTGACAGGCATGGCTTCTTACCCGTTAAGGAGATAGCAAGGGAATATTTTCCAGCTGGCTATCAAGTTAAGGGACGCCCGAATATTAAGGACGTTATCAAAGAAGGTCAGGAAATCATTGTTCAAATTGAAAAGGAAGAAAGGGGCAATAAGGGAGCAGCCTTAACGACTTTCATCAGTTTAGCAGGTAGTTATCTGGTTCTCATGCCAAACAACCCTAGAGCAGGTGGCATTTCCCGTCGAATTGAAGGCGAAGAACGCACTGAGCTTAGAGCAACACTAGACAGTGTCAAAGTACCAAATGGCATGGGGTTAATTATCCGTACAGCGGGTGTTGGTCGAGTTGCTGAAGAATTACAGTGGGACATGTCAGTGCTCGAACAATTATGGAGCGCTATCAAAAAAGCTGCCTCAGATCGTTCAGCACCCTTCCTAATTCATCAAGAAAGTGATGTTGTCATTCGTGCTATACGTGATTATCTTCGCCCAGACGTTGGTGAAATATTAATTGATACTCAAGAAGCCTATGACAGAGCTAAAAAGCATGTTCAGTTAGTTAGACCTGATTTTGTAAATCATATAAAACTTTATAAAGATGAGATTCCCCTATTCAATCGCTATCAAATTGAAGCTCAGATAGAAAGCGCCTTTCAGCGTGAAGTTCGTCTGCCCTCTGGTGGTAGTGTTGTTATTGATCCCACTGAAGCCTTGATATCAATAGACATTAACTCCTCTAAAGCTACCAAAGGCAGTGACATTGAAGATACTGCTAGAAATACCAACATCGAAGCAGCACAAGAAATAGCTCGCCAATTGAGATTAAGAGATATTGGTGGTCTTATTGTTATTGATTTTATTGACATGCATCATTCAAGAAATCAACGGGAAGTCGAAAATGTTCTTAGAGAAGCACTAAAGCATGATCGGGCGAGAATTCAAGTTGGCCGTATCACACGCTTTGGTCTATTAGAGATGTCACGCCAACGCCTAAGACCTTCTTTAGCCGAATATAGCAACATTGTCTGTCCTCGTTGTAGTGGTGTTGGAAATATCAGAAACATTGAGTCATTGGCCCTATCTATTCTTCGTTTAATTGAAGATGAATCTATGAAAGAGAGCACAGGCCAGATTGAGTGCATTCTTCCCGTTGAGGTTGCTACCTTTTTATTGAACGAAAAGCGTAGAACTATTCAACGTTTAGAAAAGCGACAAAACACTCGTGTGATTGTTGTACCAAATCCGTACATGCAAACTCCTCACTATGAAGTAAGACGACTGAGGACTGGTGAAGAATCTGATACCGTTAGTTATGAGATGGCTATTCAACCTGAGTTTGATAGCACGATAGCGAGTGAAAGTGAAAAGGTAAGAACTTCAGTGGATACGCCAGCGGTTTCATTGGTAGCTCCAGCTGCTCAGATGCCGGTAGTCGCAAAGAAAAAACCTGCAGCTAACGCTCAGAATAAATCTAATGAACCTGGTCTGATTGACAAAGTTTTACAATTCTTTGGATTTGGTAAAAAGAAACCGAAACAACAGCAGACTCGTAGCCGCCAAAATCAGCAACGTGGTCGTGGCCGTAATCCTAGGTATCGTGGTAAGAATCAGAATCAACAAAATAGGAACCAAAACAACAGGAATCAACAAAATAGGAATAACCGACAAGAACAGGCTCAGACTGAAAGTAAAAACCAGAAGCAGAGCCAAGGTCAAAATCCTAATCAACAAAATAGAAAACAGCAGGGCAAAAATACCGCTAATAAGCCACAAAGCAGACATCAAAAACAGCAGCAAAATAAGCCTGACAACCAAACAGACGTGAGTGCAACGACTGAGGAAAAGACTGCACCCGCTAGAAAGCCTAGACCTCAGAGAAAGCCACGTGCTCAAAGACGTCAAAATAAAGAATCTGATGTTGTTACTGAAGCCCAGAACACACCTGTTGTACAAGAAGCGCCCACTGTAGATAAAGTAACAGCGACTAAAGCTGATGATACTAGTTCAGCAGAACGTCCTGAAAGAAAGTCATCTAGACATCCTGCTAGAAGAAGAACTCGTAGGCCATCTGCAACTAAAGATGAAAGTCAATCAGAACAGCCTCAGGAAGATAAGGCACCCTCTCAAGATAAGGCGACTCCAGCGGCTCCAAAAGAAGTGTTTGTAACTAATGAGGAAGCTGTAAAACCTAAAAAACAGAGTGCTCAGAAAGCAACGACGGCTGAAGCGGTAGCACCTAAAGCTCCAGCAGTTGCTCCTACAGTTGTTGCAGCAAAGCCTGCATCGGTCAGCGATAAGAAACCTGTTGCCAAGAAAGAGAGCATTAAAAAAGCACCTAAGCCCGTCGTGCAAAGCCAAACAAATGCGCCAGCAACAGCTCCAGCTTCAGCACCAACCGCGGCGCCAAAACCTGCAGCTGTTGCTAAGAAGCCACAGGTTAAAAAACAACCTGTTGCAACAGAAGTAGCTAAATCAGTAGTTAAGCCAGTTGTAGCTCCTGTACAAGCCGCTGCTACAGCACCAGCTGCGGCTCCAAAACCTGTTCAACAAAAGCCTTCAAAAGAAGATTAATCATTTGGACATAATAAAAAGGGCTTGAATTAACTATTCAAGCCCTTTTTATTTAAAGCTGATGATTTTGTTTAATCTTAGTAAGTAACTCTACACAAGCAACCTGTAGCATTTCAAATACCTTTTCAAACCCCTTATCCCCGCCATAATAGGGATCAGGCACCTCAGTTAGAAACTTATCTGGATGATAGTCCAATAATAACCTGATTTTTTCTTTATACTCATCAGGACATTGGCAAAGTAAATTACTTAGATTTGTGCAATCCATTGCTAAAATATAGGCCTGTTCCAGATAATCTTTAGAGGTTATCTGTTGAGCCCTTAAGCTAGAAAGATTAACCCCTGCCTGGATTGCTGTGGAACAAGCTCTATGATCAGGAGATTCGCCTGAGTGGTAGCCCGTTGTACCTGATGATTCGACTAATATTTGACTAGATAACTTTGCTTCATCAAGCAAATTTTGAAAAATACCATGGGCAGTGGGTGAACGACAAATATTACCCATACAGACAAACATTACTTTTATTGGTTTCATGATGATCTGCAGAAACTCCTCTTGCTTTGAACAAGCTAATTTATTGCCAATATATGTTCATGCTAACAACTATTTAACTTATTGAATAGCTACTGAAGCTTTAATGAGTAGCTTAAAATGGAATTATATTTATCTTTGGTATGAATTATTCGAAGAAGAAATTAAAGGTTAACATTGTCAGTGTCTGAGCTACTAGTTATAAACGCTCTTATTTTATCCAAATCATCCGCTGTATCAACACCTTCAGCCGGTACCACTAACGCTTCTGCAATCTGAATGGTTTCACCCTGCCAGAGCACCCTAAGTTGTTCCAGTGATTCTAATTTCTCTATATCACAGGCTTGCCACTGACTAANTTCCTTCAAAAAAGCAGCCCGATAAGCATAAATGCCGATATGTCTTTGATATGGAAATATCATTTCTGTAATTTGATCTCGTTGAAAAGGAATACAAGATCTAGAAAAGTAGATAGCCTCCCCGCGAGCATTGCAAATAACCTTCACAACATTAGGGTTAGATAACAAAGCATCATCCTCTATCCTAGTTGATAAGGTTGACATTTTTGCCATAGGATTTTCATTTAATAAGTCCGCTACCTGATCAATAATTACCGGTGGAATTAACGGCTCATCTCCCTGCACATTAACTACTATATCATCAGCTTCTAGTGACAGTTTATCTGCAACTTCAGCAAGTCTATCCGTTCCAGACTGATGCTCAGATGAGGTCATGCAAACATCACAGCCCAATTCAGTCATTCTATCTAATATCCTTTGATCATCCGTGGCGATAATGACTCGGTCTAGATTAGATTTTTTAGCCTGCTCATACACTCGAAGTAACATGGGTTTACCAGCTATGTCTAATAAAGGTTTACCCGGTAATCGACTAGAAGCATAGCGCGCTGGGATAATGGCGATTCGTTGCATTTTAGGCACCCTTCTTTTCTAATAAGCTTAGGCAATAATCAACCAGAGATGGTTGTATCTGACCATCAACTTTTAAATACCACATGTCTTCAGTGGCAAAAGCAGCACATTTTACAGCATCTTTTTCAGTCATAATGATAATTGAATTCATGGCTTTAAAATCGTCACTTATAAAGGTGTGATGATCAATGTATTGATGTTGTCTTCCTGCTAATCCAAGTTCGCCTAGTTGGTCGAAAAAGCGTTTAGGATTACCAATAGCAGCAACCATATCTAGTTGTTTAGCATGAATCATTTGCTTGAATTGTTCAACATCAAGATGTTTGTTTGAATCTTTCACTGATACAAAACAGTCACTTTTAATCGTCAAAGCGAAGGTGTTTTTATCGAGTGACTTATTAATTGAGCCATTTAAAACAATAGCGTCAACGCTTTTTAAACGACCCACAGACTCCCGCAAAGGACCAAAGGGGATGAGTAACCCATTACCCACTCCTCTTGTTTCATCCAGAACCAGAATTTCCATATCTCTTTGCAAAGCATAATGCTGTAAACCATCATCACAAATAATTAAGTCACTTGCACAATGTTCAACTAAATAGTTCGCACCCCTTGCTCTTATAGGATCAACAACCACAGAAGCATCTAAACGATTTTTTATCATTAAGGGCTCATCACCCACTTCATCTGGTAGGGAATTTCTTGTCACTTCTAAGGGATAGTTTGATGAAGCGCCGCCATAACCTCGGCTCAAAACTCCTATTTTATAACCTGATGCAGATAATCTTTCAGCAAGATGAATTACCACGGGTGATTTACCTGTTCCACCCAGGGTAATATTGCCAACGATGATCACTGGCACATTAATCTTAGTGCTTTTTAATAGATTAACCCTATAGGCCAACTGTCTTAAATATACCAGACAATAGATTACTAAATGAAAGGGTAAGAGCAGCAAAGAGAAGGCATTGTTTTTACTATACCAGAAGTTGATCAACCAATTCATGGCTGATTAATCCTTGAATTGCATTAAGTGTAATCCTGCATAGATACCATTGAGCGCAAGCAGCTCAGCATGGGAACCAGACTCAACAATTTGTCCCTGATCCATGACCAAAATTAGATCGGCATTTTCAATGGTGGATAACCTGTGGGCTACAACAACCGTAGTACGATTATGCATTACACTATTCATTGCTTGCTGGATATACTTCTCGGATTCCGTATCAAGCGCTGAGGTTGCCTCATCTAGTATTAGAATCGGTGCATCCTTTAAAATTGCACGAGCTATGGCAAGTCGTTGTCTTTGACCGCCTGATAACAACATGCCTTTTTCACCTATCTGGGTGTTTAGGCCATCGGGCATTTCAGAGATGAATTCCCATGCATGAGCTTTTTTTGCAGCATCAATGATGTCTGTTTCAGTGGCTTTTCCCAACTTGCCATAGGCGATATTGTTAGAAATTGAGTCGTTAAACAAAGTAACGTCTTGAGAGACATAGGCAATCTGCTGACGATAATCTGCAAGTAAATAGTCTTCGATGTTATTGCCATCTAATGAAATAGAGCCTGAATCAACATTGTAAAAGCGTAGTAGCATATTAGCCAGTGTGGATTTACCACTTCCCGATCGTCCTACCAATGCAATAGATTTACCCGCTTTTATATCAATATTAATATTTTTTAAAGCCGGTCTGGAACCAGTCACATAACTGAAATTTACATCTTTAATTACAATATTACCCGAGGCGTTATTAATCGCTAAATCACCTTCATCTTTTTCTCGTGATTGATCTAATGTATGGAAAACACTTTCAGCAGCAGCGATACCTCTCTGGAAGAGCACGTTAACTCCGGCTAAAGACTTGAGTGGTTTTAATATCAGCATCATCATGCCAATCATTGTTACAAATTCACCTGTGGTTAAAGTGCCTTGCACAACTTTTGTCACGGCAAAATGTAGCACCAGGGCTAAACCTACTCCAGCCAATAACTGGATAACAGGTATACTAATGGCTTTTGTGATCTCCATTTTCATAGCTTGGCGTCTATTTCGATTATTCACCTCGGCAAACTTGCTACGTTCATGCTCTTGTCCACCGTAAATTTTTATAGCTTGAAAAGACTCAACCGACTCCTGGGTTATTTGAGTAATATCTCCCATAGCTATTTGTATGCGCTTACTCGTTAAGCGAAATCGACTGGTTGTAAATCTAACTAAAATGGCTATCAAGGGTGCTGTGATTAAAAATATTRGCGTTAACTGCCAACTGGTTGTAAACATACTCCAAAGGGCAAAGATAATAATAGCCAGACTCCTAACTAGGACGGTTATAGCCTCGGTGGTGGATCGATTTAATTGTTCAGTATTAAAGGTAAGCTTTGAAATCAATTCACCACTTTTATTATTATCAAAAAATTGCGCCGGTAGGGCTAAATATTGATTAAATAACTCTTTACGCATAGACATGATCATGTTGTTACCGATCCAAGACATGCAATAAGCAGCAATAAAGCCAAAGGTGCCTCTCAGAGCCAAGGCCACTATGACAAAGAGGGGAGCAGCGGCTAGAAATTCAGCATTTTTTGCATAGAGACCCTCATCAAGTAACGGCTTAAGAGCACTTACAAGTTGTACATCAACAAAACCATATACAGTATTGCAAAGAACAGCAAGTATGAAGGCTTTCCAGTATGGAAGAATATAAGAAAGTAATCGCCTATAAGTTTGAGTAGCTGAGGTAGCCGCTAAGCCATTAGTCATCGGCTGGACGCCTAGTCGCCATTTTCAGGTTGCTAAAACCTTCTTGACCTGCAGCGTCCATGGCAGTTACCACGGCTTGATAGGGAGCCTTAGCATCGGCACTAATGATTAGTGGAATACTAGTGTCCCCTTCCGATTGCTTTAAGATGGCACGACGCAGGGTGGTAAGTTGGGAATTGATCAGAGGTTTTTTATTCACATAAAAATTACCTTCTGCATCAATGGATACTTCAACAACGTTGTTTGCAACCTCAAGTTGATCACCTGTGGCTTTTGGTAGTTCAAGTTCTATCTGGGTTTCCCGAGTAAAACTGGTTGAAACCATAAAAAAAATCAACAACAGAAAAACCACATCAATTAAAGGTGTGATATTAACAATCAGTTCTTTCTTATGTTTGTTATTAAGTTGCAAAGTGATTACCGCCTACTTACTGATGACTTCACGCTCACCATGGAAAACTTCTACCATTTTTAAGGCTTCTTGTTCCATACCAATAACAAACTCTTCGATACGCCGTTCAAAATAACGGTGAAATATCAAGGCTGGTATGGCTACGGATAAACCAGCGGCAGTCGTGAGCAGTGCCTCAGATATTCCTTCTGCAAGAGCTCCAGCATTGCCTACACCCTGCATTGTAATAACCGTGAATACCTTGATCATACCAAGCACAGTACCCAGTAATCCTAATAAGGGAGCAATATGAGCTACCGTACCGAGAGTGTTTAGATACTTTTCTAACTCGATAACTACCTTTCGACCAGTTTCCTCGATAGACTCCTTCATAGTTTCTCGACCATAATGATGATTAACTAACCCCATAGCTAAAATCTCACCCAGTGGCGAGGATAACTTTAAGTTTTGAAGGTTGGTTTTATTAAGTTGATTGTTTTTAACCCAGTTCCAAACTTGAGCCAATAAATGACGAGGAGCTACCCGTGAGCTTCTCAAAGTCCAAAATCGTTCAATAACAATGCCTGTTGCAACTATTGAACAAAGGATAATGGCTAGCATCACCCAACCACCTGCTTGAATCAGTTCTAACACTTTTATTGATTCCTTTAAGTTAAACTACTGTAATGAATAAATCAGGATAATTATTGCTGCTATTTCGATTGTATCTGCATATTATTTTTTTCGCTACTTTAACACAGATAAAACTAAATTAATCAATGCCTTCTCCATAGATTCCTATTATCTAAACGCCATTGTTTAATTATTGGCTTTCCAAAACTATCTAGGGTGATCTCCACAGCACCTGAGTTAGCTGTGTTGAACATTTCGACACCATTAACTTGATATCGTTTCATAACAATTTCTGAGGGCAAATTGAAGCGATTTAGATAACCGCTACTAATAATACCCAGATCAGGTTTCAGCTGTTTTACGAAAGGCCCAGTGGATGATGTTTTACTACCATGGTGAGGAACCAGTAGGATATTTATAGTTAAATTAGGATATTGCCTAAGAAATATTTGTTCAGCCTTAGTCTCAATATCCCCGGTTAATAAAATGCTTAGGCCATTTAGCTGTATCAACACCACACAGGAGCTATCATTGCCTTGCAGTAAAGTATCTTCATGTTTTAGTGGTAATAATGAACGAATGGATAAATCTTTCCATTGCCAAAACTGATTTTGATAACAAGTATTGGTTAATCGAGGAGTAAACTTACTGTCAGCTACTAACTGGACATCTGGCCCTACAACCAACTCATCAACTTGCCAACTGTTTAATATTTCGCCTAAACCACCTGAATGATCAGCATCATTATGGCTAATAAACATAAGCTCAATTGCAGGGTAATTTAGAGACTTGAGCCAAGGCTGTAGAGTCATGGGAGTAACGTTAAAATCTTTAGAACCATAGGCCGTATCGTAAATAAGTACTTTATTATCATACTCAAGAGTAACTGACAGCCCCTGCCCCACATCTAATACCAACATTCTAAAATCAGTAGCCCTTGATTTGTTAAAGGGTATCTGGAAGAGGTAAAAAATAAATATAAGTAACAATTTTATACGCATATTTATTGCCACTAACAGCAAAAACACTAATGGATAGATCAGCAAAACCAAATAACTCACTTGAGATGCAAAATATTGACTTGCCTGGGTCAAAGGCTTAATAAACAATAAGCATTGCCAAAAGAGATGTACAAGTTGTTCGACTAATAACAACAAATACTCAATGCCCGGAATTGTAATAAACATCTCTGAAATTAATATCAGAGCAACTAAAACAAGTATTAAGGGCAACAATATTAATGAAACAAAGGGGATGGCAACTATATTTATAACTGGGCTAATCAAAGATAAAGAACCAAAAATTAACAATTGCACAGGCATCAACAATAAAAAAAGTTGTGATTGAAGGCGCATTAGACTAATCAATGCATTGCCTGAAGTGTTTAACTTGCTCAACAACAATAAAATAGCCGTTGCTACAAAGGATAACCAGAAGGATATTTGCAGCGGCGCAAGGGGTTCTACAAGCAAGATAAGCCAAAGAGCGATACCAAAACGTGAATGCACACTAAAAGAAGAGCGGGTAATTTGAGTTATGGCAAAAACCATGATCATTAATAAAGAGCGGATGGCAGGCACTCCAAAACCCGATAAGGCTGTATAGCAAATAGCAGGTACTAGGCAACAGCCCCACTGAAAAGCTATTCGGTTAAACCTTTGAACATAAGCAACTCGACGCCAAAAAAATCCTGCCAGAATAAAACCAGGGATTACCGACAAGCCGATATGCAGACCTGAAATAGCCATTAAATGTGACAAGCCATTACTTGTAAGTAATTGTTGTTGGCTATCCTTGAGATAGCTTTTGTCACCAAGAGCTAAGGCTAGGATTGCTCCCTTAGTGTCTAACTCTAGAGAGTCAGCAATAGTGTTTTCACTAACAGATTTAACAATATAATCTCGAATTATCTCTCTTATACTGTCTGCATCTCGGGTGGTTTTTAGCAGCTTATTTTTATTTGATGGGACAATATATCCAGTGGCCTTAATCTCCCTAGTGTATAACCACTTCTCATAATCAAAGCCCTGGGGATTTGCATAACCGTTAGGGGGCTTTAGTCTGACTAAAAGTTGCCAATGCTGATCGGCCCTAAAGTTTGGGCAGGCGCGATAACAGGCCAGTCTAAAATAAATGGTACCATGTGAGCCTATGGCCTGATGATTGATGCTGTTAACTTTAAAACGAAATCGAGTGATCTCTCCCCTGTGTTCAGGTAGACCTTCTAGTTGTCCTGTAAGCAAATGATTATCTGCAAGGTGACTCTCAGGAAATTGCCATGCTAGTTGCTCATAAACTTCATATTCAGCATAAAGAATACCAAGTAACACGAAGGCGACTAGTCTTGTTGTTTTCAAATACAAGAGTAATGGGACAAGGGGAATTAGCCAAAACACTTGCCAAATATCTCTTGTGGAGCCATACCAGACTAGACAATTTCCAACAAGAAAGGCATAAACATAAAAGTTCTGCATATCAGCCAGAGATTTTGAAAATAAAAAGCGTAATTTATTGCCAAGTAAAAGCTTGTAATTCATCTATAAATTTTATGAAATCCTGTTATAAATAATAAGCTGAATTTGTCATCTAACAAAGTAGGAAATTACCACCAGAGGTTGTGAGTTACCCTATCAATTGGGTATAATTACTCTATGCCTAGACGATWCATTAAAAGAATATCACCAGATCCTGCTAAACTTAAAGAGCATAAGCATTTGAGCTTTTTTGGTGAATTATTACACAACCCAAACCTCTGGCATTTAAACCGTCGTTCAATTTCAGGCGCTGTAGCAGTTGGATTATTTTGCGCTTTTATTCCTGTACCCTTTCAAATGGTACTTGCAGCGGCAGGGGCAATTTTTTTTCATGTGAACTTACCTGTTTCAGTAGTCATGGTGTGGTTAAGTAATCCAATTACTATGCCGCCAATGTTTTATGGCTGTTATTTACTTGGCGCTTGGTTATTGGGTACACCTACCAATGAGTTTAGCTTTGAGTTGAGTTGGACTTGGCTTTCTGAGTCACTTTTACATATATGGCAACCCTTTCTCTTTGGTTGCCTTATGGCTGCAATTGTTAGCTCTTTAATAGGTTATTTTGGCATGCGATTGATCTGGCGTTTTGTGATGGTTAATAAGTGGAATAACCGAAGGTTACAACGACTAAATAAACAAGCTAATCCTTAACCAACTTACAGGGAATTTTCTCAACTATTCACTTCTTCAAGCAATCCATGCGTTAGCTTTAAGGTGCGATCCATTTGACTTGCTAATTGCATGTCGTGGGTCACTATTATAAAGCTTGTATTCAAAGACTTATTTAATTCAAGCATTAAAGCATAGGTTTCATCTGCTGTTTCTTGATCAAGGTTTCCAGTCGGTTCATCTGCAAAAACACACGTTGGTTCTGTAACCAAAGCGCGTGCAAGGGCTATACGTTGCCGTTCACCTCCAGATAACTCACCAGGTTTGTGTGTATGTCGATGGGCTAATCCAACCCTATCAATCAATTCCAATGCCTTGCTAGAAGCCTCTGAAGAAGAGTTACCTCGAATTAAAAGCGGCATGGCGACATTTTCTAGGGCAGTAAATTCAGGCAACAAATGGTGGAACTGATAAACAAATCCTAAATATTTATTTCTAAAATCACCTTGTTTTTTAGCACTTAACTGGTGAATATCTACGCCTTGAATATTAACCGTTCCAGATGAGGGTTCGTCAAGTGCTCCTAATAAATGCAAAAGTGTACTTTTTCCTGAGCCAGATTGGCCAATGATAGAGAGGACTTCACCTTCATAGACTTTCAAATCCAATGCTTTTAATACCTGTACTTTATTAGCACCGTCGTCATAAATTTTTTCAAGTTGATTACATTCTATAATAATATTTTCATTGAATTTATTCATATCGAAGTGCCTCAGCAGGTTTCAAACTTGCTGCTCTCCAAGCTGGATATAGTGTTGCCAGAAGGCTCATTAGAAAGGCTGAAGCAGCCACGTTTACAACATCATTTATTACTAGATGAGTGGGTAGAAAACTGACAAAATAAACATCACCCGGCATGATTGCTACTCCAAAGCTGCTTTCTATCCAGGCTACAAAGTCAGTTAAGGTGAGGGATAACGTCACACCGCCAATTAAACCAATCACCGTACCAAAGAAGCCATTCAAACCGCCCTGTATCATAAATATACCCATGATGGTGGCAGGTGAAGCGCCTAAGGTTCTAAGTATTGCTATATCTGCTTGTTTGTCTGTTACCACCATAACGAGTGTTGAGACAATGTTAAAAGCAGCCACTGCTATAATAAAAGAAAGCAGAATAAACATCATGGTTTTTTCCATTTGAATAGCTCTAAACAAACTGCCGTGAGTACGGCTCCAGTCACTGGTAAAATGAGGCATAGTAAGGTTTTGAGAAACTTTATGGGCCAAGCTTGCTGATTGTAAAACATCCACAGCTTTCAGTCGGATACCTGAGACCTGTTGATTAAATCTTAATAGTTTAGCAGCATCCTCTAGGTGAATAACCACAAGGTTCGAATCAACTTCAGCCTTAACTTCAAAAATACCAACCACTGTAAATCGTTTCATACGAGGACTAATACCAGCAGGAGTAGCTGTAGTACCTTCCAAGGCAAGCATGGTAATTTTATCACCCGGAAAGACATTAAGTCGCCTAGCAATACCACTACCGATAATAGTGCCAAATTCCCCTGGTTGTAAGTCAAGTAAACTGCCAACAAGCATATGCTCATCGATGATTGAAACCGACTGTTGTAGGCTAGGATCAACACCTTGTATCATGGCATATTGATTTACACCATGGGTTCGTATCATACCTTGGGTAGCGATATAAGGAGCTGCGGCAGCAACACCTTCCATGGGAGTTACTTCTTTTATGACACTTTGCCAATTGGCGATGCGTCCCCCTTGACCCGTAATAATGACATGGGGAGCCATACCCAAAATACGGGTTTGCAACTCACGTTGCGCACCGTTCATCACCGATAGCACAGTAATTAGAACTGTCACACCTAAGGCAATACCGATCATGGATGCGAGAGCAATAAATGAAATAAAATGATTTCTTCGTTTAGCCCTTGTATAACGTAAACCTACAAAGAGGGAAACAGGTCGAAGCATAAAATGCCTTAATATAGTTTGCTTTTTAGATGAATATTGACGATATTAACACTGTTAGTTAATAAATATTCGGATTAGTTTGTTTTTTTATTGATTACTTATTTAGAACTAGGTTTACATTCAAACAAGGATTGCATAGTGACTGATACTTCACATGATGAACGTCGCGATTTTTATCGCATCAATGATACCGTAGGATTACATTACACAGTTTGTGACAATGATATTCCCGATGCCGAAAGCTTTGCAGCTGAAATACCCAATGAATTTCAATTGATATCTCATCTCAATGGCATTGATATGGACAGCTCTACCCTACTCCATAATATCCAAGATATCTCTCCTGATGTTAGCCGCTATTTTAAAATTATTAACAACAAAATAGATGCCTTGGCTCGTCACATCGTTACTCTTGGCATTGATGATGAAATTAAACCTCAGGCAGTTACCCTCAGTGCGGGTGGTGTCTGTTTTGTATGCAATGAGAAGTTAGCTCTAGATTCATTTGTCAGAGTGAGCATGGTTTTGTATCCCAGTTGCTCAGGTATATTGGCTTACGGAAAGGTTGTTCGTTGTGAAGCCATGCCAGACACTCATCCTCAACAATATGATCTGGCATTAGAATATGTTTTGATCAACGAAAGCGATAGAGACTCTCTGGTTCGCCATGTACTTCAGTTACAATCTAATTACCTGCGACAGAATAAATAATTTCAAAATGAGAACTGTTTCTTCTTCTGAAATTCAACTAGCTGCTATGCTGCAAAGCAACTACTAAAGTAAAGTAAAGTATGATAAAGAGATTATAACTAGCTGTTAATAATCAAGTATTTTTTATTATATCGGCAATTTTTATAAAACAATTACTTACCTTAATGGTTTGTTTTTGATAGTATGTATAAAAATTAACAACAACGGAGAATTATTATGTATCGCTTAGCCATTGGCTGTCTTTGTCTGATCCTATCAAACGGTTTACTTGCTGATGAAATGACTGTGCCTATTGGTCAACAGGGAGATATGCATAAAGCTCGCCCTGCATCAGGCATGACTAGAGAAGTTGTCGAAGAAAATTTTGGTGCTCCTGAAAGCATTAAAGATGCGATTGGTGAGCCACCGATCACTATTTGGCGTTATAATAGCTACTCTGTATATTTTGAATACAACCTTGTTATTCATACAGTTCTCCACAAGGCGGACTCTTAAGTTACTCCAGTAATTTTTYCWAAAAGTGAAGCTTAAGTTATGGTTATGCAAGTCTATTTAAAATAGCGGTAACTTAAGGCTACATCTCCTTAGCCGCCTCAGGTATAATCTTTTTCTTTTTTAATCAAGTCATGATTTACTAATGCTGCTTACATCAAAACCTGAATTTGACTCTGACAATACCTCTAAAGCCCATTTTTGTGGCAAGCAATATGGCAGCAGTGATGCCCTAGCACTGACAGAGTTATGCCTTAACCATGATGGTCTAATTGTGGCTATTGTTTCAGACACACCTGAGGCGCATCGACTAAAACAAGAAATCCGTTTTTTTTCTGAACAACAATTTACTCTGTTGAATTTACCTGATTGGGAAACACTTCCCTATGATCTCTTTTCACCCCATCAGGATATTATTTCTAATCGTCTGTTAACGCTTTATAAACTTCCAGAGACTAACAAGGGAATCTTAATTGTTCCTATCAACACGCTGATTCAACGCCTTGCGCCCAAACAGTATCTACAACTTCACAGTCTAGTACTTAAAAAAGGCGACACTCTAGATCCTATTAAGATGCGTGAAAGACTGGTCAAGGCGGGTTACCGTCATGTTGAACAGGTGCTTGAGCATGGTGAATTTGCCATGCGTGGTTCCCTGTTAGATTTATTCCCAATGGGTTGTCCAGTTCCCTACCGCTTAGATTTTTTTGATGATGAAATTGATTCAATCCGACAATTTGATCCTGAGAATCAACGTTCAGCAGAAAATGTCGATAACATTCAAATGTTACCAGCAAGGGAGTTTCCTATTGATGAAGCAGGTGTCAGTTGCTTTAGACAAAATTGGCGGCGTGACTTTGATACCAGTGATAAAACTTCACTATACCATCTAGTGAGTCAGGGTGAAAAACCCGCAGGAATCGAGTATTATCTAGCTTTTTTCCATGAACATTTACATACTCTATTTAACTATTTACCCAAATCGAGCGCACTGTATCTTAGTGATCAACTCCATCAAAAATCTGAAATATTTTGGCAAGAGATAGAAGAGCGCTATGAACAAAGACGATATGATTCTAGTCGTCCCATTCTGCCCCCAAAATCAATATTTTTATCCACAGCAGACATTTTTGCAGCTTTTAAACAATGGCCAAGAGTAGAAGTACAACTAAAATCAACAAAGCCTTTGATTAATGCCTTGGCCTGTCCAGACATAGAACTTAATCATAAAAAAGAGCAGCCTTTAGAAAAGTTTGAATATTATTTAGCTAATCAAGACCATCGCATATTAATTTGTGCCGACTCAGCGGGACGCCGAGAATCAATTATAAGTTTGTTATCCCGTCATTCTATCACTGTTCAAACACTAGGCAGTTGGTCTGAATTTTTAGAATCATCGGAGCAACTGTGCATTTGTGTCGCTAGTCTAGATCAGGGGTTTCAACTACCGGACATAAAGTTGACCTTGATTAGCGAGAACCAATTATTTGGTCATCAACAAATACGACAACAGCAACAGAAAAAACAACCCACTATTAATCCCGACACCATAATTCGCAATCTAGCAGAATTAAAACCTGGTGATCCCGTGGTACATATTGAACAGGGTATTGGTCGATATATAGGATTACAAGCCTTAACAACCGGTGATCTCGCCGCTGAATACCTAACCCTTGAGTATTTTGGTGGAGATAGATTATATGTTCCAGTGCATCTACTTCATCTAGTATCTCGCTATACTGGCTCGGGCAGCCAAACAGCACCATTACATAAACTAGGCTCTGAAACCTGGCAGAAGTCTCGTAAAAAGGCAGCTGAAAAGGTTAGAGATGTTGCTGCTGAATTACTCGATCTCCATGCCAGACGAGCAGCGGAACAGGGCTTTCGCTATAGGGTCAATAAAGACGAGTATCAACAGTTTTCTGCTGCCTTCCCCTATGTAACCACTAATGATCAGCAACTAGCCATTGATGCTGTGATCAATGATTTAAAATCGCCACAGCCCATGGACCGATTAGTTTGTGGTGATGTGGGATTTGGTAAAACTGAAGTAGCAATGCGCGCAGCTTACGTAGTCACACAAAATACTAAGCAGGTAGCCATACTAGTTCCAACCACCCTACTCGCTCAACAACACTTCGATAGCTTTAGTGACAGGTTTGCTGATTGGCCAATTCGAGTGGAAATGATTTCTCGTTTTAAAACAGCTAAACAACAAACTGAAATTCTAAAAGAAGTGGCCAAGGGTAAAGTTGATATCTTAATTGGCACCCATAAGTTGCTCAGCAAAACCATTAGTTATCCCGACTTAGGTCTGGTGGTCATCGATGAAGAACATCGCTTTGGTGTGACACAAAAAGAAAAGCTTAAGGCACTTAGAACCAAGGTTGATATATTAACCCTCACAGCAACCCCTATTCCAAGAACCTTAAATATGTCACTTTCTGGTATGAGAGACTTATCAATCATTGCCAGCCCACCGGCCAGACGTCTGGCAATTAAAACCTTTGTCAGAGAGTTTTCTAAACCCTTAATTCGTGAAGCGATCATGCGAGAAACATTACGAGGCGGTCAGGTTTATTTTCTTCATAATGAGGTTGCTAGCATAGAAAAAACTGCCGAACTGCTCAGAGAACTGATACCCGAGGCCAGGGTTGAGGTCGGCCATGGTCAAATGCCTGAAAAACGATTAGAGCAAATCATGCAAGACTTCCATCATCAACGATTTAATGTACTGGTTTGTTCGACCATCATTGAAACAGGCATTGATGTTCCATCGGCCAATACCATTATAATGGAAAGGGCAGATAAGCTTGGCTTGGCCCAGATGCACCAACTTAGGGGTCGAGTAGGTCGCTCACATCACCAAGCCTACGCCTTTATGTTAACCCCTCCTCCAAAGCAACTCTCAAAGGATGCTGCTGCCCGATTAGACGCTATCGCCTCTCTTGGCGACCTTGGCTCAGGCTTCATCTTAGCAACCCAAGACATGGAAATTCGAGGCGCTGGTGAACTACTAGGTGATGAACAGAGTGGGCAAATTCAAACCATTGGTTTTAGCCTCTACATGGAGATGTTAGAAGAAGCTGTAACAGCTTTAAAAGAAGGCCGTGAACCCAGTTTACATCAAAGTCTGGCTTCCCAGTCCGAAATCGATTTAAAGATTCCTGTGCTTATACCTGAAGACTATGTCCATGATGTGGGCATGAGGTTATCTCTTTATAAACGCATCGCTAATGCGGCATCGGAACGTGAACTAGATGATTTACAAATCGAGCTAATCGATCGTTTTGGCCTCTTACCCGAACCTTGCAAGAACTTATTTGCCATTAGCGAGCTAAAAGTAATCGCCACAGCCTATGGTATTTCTAAAATCGAGGTGGGAGATGAGCGAGGTAGCATCGACTTTGCAGAATCTGCACCCCTTGAGCCCTTATCCTTAATTGAACTGCTACAAAATAATAGTGTTAACTGTCAAATGAAGGGTGCTTCTAAATTAGCGTTCACAGGCATATTCGAAAACAGAGATGCTAAAATAGACGCTATTCGAGAGTTATTGAAAAAATTGAGATTAAGGCAATAATGCACTGAGCTGAAAGATCTTGTACACTTGTCACTTGTAATTAAATAGTTAAATGATAAATGTATTCCAATTGTGGAATAATTTTCTTGGAAAATTGATTGAAACTAACCACTATGAAAATAGTCCCAAGCCTACTACTTCTTACTCTAAGTTATAGCCTCAGCCAATCAATCTATGCCATTGAAAGTCCTTGGTTTGAAATTGAGATACTGGTTTTTGAACAAGCTAATGTCACTAGGCTCAAGGCTGAGAATTGGGATCAACAACTTTCCTTAATTGATACCAAGGGCAGCAGAGATTTTATTACCCTCTCCCCCTCTCTCGTTGCACTCAATCAGATATGTCTGAAGGGCAAACTTCTTGATGTTAAGGAAAAGGTAGCTTTCAATTTGCTAGAGCCAGAGGTATTTGTTGATTCAGAACTAGTTGATTCAAAGCTGGTTGAGTCAGCAATGATTGAAGAAAAACCCTTTCAAATCTTAGCTAGAGAGTTTAATCAGTTAAATGATTTAGAAACAACTTTAAAACGTCGCCACGGCTTTCGATCTTTGATGCACATGACTTGGCGACAACCTGTTGAGTCGAGGGAGAATAGTAAACCCACTCGCCTATATGCCGGTAAAAATTATTCACATACCTACAATCCCCAAGGAGATGCTAGGGTCGATATCGCTAGCTATAACCCTGAGGAAGATGAACAAGAATCAGCAATATCTGCTATTAGTTTATCTGATGGCTTTTCTGATGGCTTTTCTGATGATGAGGCAACTCTAACCATTCAAGAAGCTGGTATCCAACTTGATTCCAATGAACTCAATAAACAAAAGCGCCTACAATACTTTAATGATTGTAGCCAACTCCAACAGCAGCAATCTGATAAGCGCAATCAAGACGTTTGGGAAGTTGATGGAAATATTCGGCTCTATGTTAAACGTTATCTACACCTCGAAACTGACTTAATTTTACGACTTCCAGGCAAGGTTGATATTCAATTAGGCGCCCTAGAAATGAGTCTAGCTGCTGATCGCTTGCTGAATACTCTAGATACTGAGCAAGATAATTCTCAAGATGGCTTTGGCTGGCAGTTAGGTGATAATTTCTTAGACGAAAACTATGATACTTCGATTATACAGCGAGATATTCTTAACAAGTACGCCATGGTACAAAGTAGACGCATAAGAAGTGGAGAAATCCATTATTTTGATCATCCTCTTTTTGGTGTGCTAGTTCAGATTAGACCTTATGATAAGGATGCAGAAAAGGAATTAGAAGACGATAATAAAGTCGCTGATAATAATTAATGGTCACTGATTTAGAATTCAAAATTACTGTTATCGACACGGGTTTTATGGGCTCGGGGATAGCTGCTTGTTATTTAATTGAAGGTGATGGTGAATTTGCGATTATTGAAACCGGCAATTTTGAAACCACACATCGAATATTAAAACTCTTAGAAGCCCGGAAAATTGCTAAGCAAAACATTCGCTATATCATACCAACCCATGTTCATCTCGATCATGCAGGTGGTGCCAGTAGCCTTATGGAAGCCCTGCCCCAAGCGAAGCTAGTCATCCATCCCAAGGGTGCTAGACATATGATAGACCCCACTAAACTTATTAAGGGTGCAACGGTTGTCTATGGTGAAGCTTTCTTTAAAAAGATGTATGGTGATATCAAACCAATAGAAGAATCTCGAGTTATCCTAGGGGAAGATGGCAAGGTATTAACACTTGGAAATCGTCAATTACTGTTTAGAGATACACCGGGTCATGCTAATCATCACTTTTGTATCTGGGATGAAACAAGTCGAGGCTGGTTTTCAGGTGATACCTTTGGCGTTGGCTACCCTGCCCTTGACTCTGATCCCCTTGATCGTGAAGTCCCTGGTTGTGATGAGAATGCCAATAAGCAACGGTTTGTTTTCCCCACTTCTTCACCGGTGCAATTTACACCACAAAAACTACTAGAATCCATCGAAATGATGATGAGCTATGAACCAAGGTTTATGTATCTCACCCATTTTGGCAGAATTGAGGTAAATCGAGACTTGAGTGATAAGCTGGCAGAACAAATTAAGTATTACGCCCAACTGGTTGAATCTCAGCCTGAGGGAGAAAAATCGGCAGAAGATTTAGAGCCCCTACTAACAAATTACACCCTCAAACGCCTCTCAGAGCATGGTTGTAGCTTAAACAGAGAAGCGATTGATAAGGTGATAGCAATGGATATAAAGCTCAACAGTCAGGGCTTAGCTATTTGGTTTGCAAGGCAACAAAAAGCAAGTTTATCCTAGTCTCTTAACTCCCGGCGCAATATTTTTCCAACAGTGGATTTTGGTAACTCATCGAGAAATACGATTTGCTTTGGCACTTTATAAGCGGACAAGCCTAGTCGGCAAAAATCGATAACCTGTTGTTCAGTTATTGATTTATCGGTTAGCACCACAAACAATTTTGTTGCTTCACCGCTATGTTCATCATCCACCCCGATACAAGCAGCCTCAAGAACACCTTCCATCAGCGCTACTTCAGCTTCAATTTCATTGGGATATACATTGAATCCTGAAACAAGGATCATATCTTTTTTGCGATCAACGATATGAAAAAATCCTAGCTCATCGAGGTAAGCAATATCACCGGTTTTAAAAAATCCATCAGCTGTCATGGATTCAGCAGTTGCCTCTGGATTATTCCAGTAACCAGGCATAACCTGAGGACCCTTTGCACAAAGTTCACCGGTTTCACCATCAGCCAGTATATTGTCCTGCTCATCACGAATAGTAATATCCGTTGAGGGTACAGGAACACCAATTCCTGGTACATAAACACCATCTGAATCGTAATTGAGGGTAAGTACTGGTGATGTTTCTGATAATCCATATCCTTCATTAATGCGCATTCCTGTGACCTTCTGCCATTTATCTGAAACGGCTTGCTGTACGGGAGCGCCTCCTCCAACGGACATATGGAGTTTTGAAAAATCAATTTGATCAAATCCTTCTGTATGTAAAAGACCGTTGAAAAGCGTATTAACTCCGGTAAATACCGACACTTGTAATTTAGACCAGGTGTTAACAAAAGCGGGCATATCGCGAGGGTTTGCTATGAGCACATTCTTGGCACCTATGGAGAAAAAACACATACCATTAACAACTAAGGCGAAAATATGATATAGAGGAATGGCTGTTACAACTAACTCTTCTCCAAGAATTAGAGTGGCCTTATTAAACTCAAAGACCTGGAGTATATTGGCGATAATATTATCATGGGTAAGCATCGCTCCTTTGGATAAGCCTGTTGTACCACCAGTATATTGAAGGAACATCAAATCAGTTCGCTCAATAGCGGGAGGTACAAAATCTAAGGTTTCTCCTTCATTTAATGTATCTTTGAGCCATCTTGTATTTTCCAGTCTTTGATCAATACCACCATCGGGGATCCCCTTATTAACAAAATCGTCTAATTTAGCAACAATAATATGTTTAACCGGAGTCTCATTTACTATTTCAGCGAGAACAGCCGTTGAACCAGAAAAGATGATAATAGTATCCACATCGGCATCCTTTAACTGATGCTTCAATTCTCGGGGTGTATAAAGTGGGTTAACATTAACCTGAACTCCTCCAGCTCTAATAATGCCCCACATGGCTACTACAAAAGCTAGGCCATTAGGACACATCAATGCCACTCTATCACCCTTTTTAACGCCCAGTAAATTTTGTAAATAAGCAGCAAAGTCTCTTGATAATGTATCAAGTTCATTAAAGGTAAGTTCACTTTCAAAACTGATATAGGCCGTTTTATCTTGAAATGTTTCTACGGTTTTATGGAACAAATCGATCATGGAATGATACTGGCTGGTATCTATGTCATGGCCAACTGTATCCGGGTAATTTTTATGCCAGGGTTTCATTATTATTTTTCTCCTGTGTTATGAAGGTTAACTATTTTTACTCAAGTCATCTAGGTTGCAAGCGGATCGCACCATCTAGTCTAATACATTCGCCGTTAACATAATCGTTTTCAGCTATAAACACTGAAAGATGAGCGACTTCTGAGGGTCGGCCTAGTCTTTTAGGGTTCACAACAGCTGCCGATAGAGACTCAACTACTTCATCAGTAAACCCATCAAACAAAGGCGTATGAATTAGCCCTGGAGCGATAGTATTTACTCGGATACCCTGCTGAGCTAAATCTCGCGCCATGGGTAGAGTCATACCAACTATACCACCTTTAGTTGAACTATAGGCAACTTGTCCTACTTGACCTTCAAAGGCAGCCACAGATGCCGTATTTATGATGACACCTCGACCACCTAAGTCATCGAAGGGTTCATTTAAGGCCATCTGCTCAGCAACAAGTCTTGCCACATTAAAGGTGCCTATCAGGTTAACTTCAACGACTTTTTTATACAGATCCAAAGAGTGAGGGCCATCACGACCTAAGGTTTTCATACCTACGGCTATGCCAGCAAAGTTATTACAAATATGTAGGGCTCCGTGCATTTTCATTACAGCTGCAATGGCTGTTTTTATTGTTTTTTCATCGGTGACATCAACCTTATGATAAGAAAGCTGCTCACTACCGAGTTCATCCACAAGCATTGCACCGCGACCAGCATCCATATCAAAAATGGCGACCTTAGCACCCTTATCAAGATAGGCTCTTACTGTTGCTTCACCTAAGCCTGAAGCACCACCTGTAACTACGGCTATTTTTCCTGAAATGTTCATTACTATTTATTCCTTCTATACCCATCATCATTCAAGATGCATGTTTCAGCCTAGTAGTTCGCGGCCTATTATGAGTTTCATAATTTCATTGGTGCCACCGTAAATACTTAATACTCTAGTATCTGCAAAGGCTCTAGCCACTGGATATTCCCACATGTACCCATAACCCCCATGAAGCTGTAAACATCGATTTGCCACATCAAATGACAGATCCGTGGCAAGCATCTTAGCTTTTGATGCAGTGACCGTATCGAGCTCTTTGTTGATGAGTAACTCTAGGCATTTGTCTATAAACACTCTCATACAACTGATTTTGGCATCTAATTCGGCTAATTCAAATTGACTGTTTTGGAAGGCTGCAATGGGCTTACCAAAAGCTTTACGTTGCTTAACGTAGTCAACTGTTTGAGCAAGGATAGATTCAGCTGAAGCCGTTGCTGCTATGGCAATACTTAATCTTTCTTGTGGTAGTTCTCGCATCAGATAAACAAAGCCCATGCCCTCTTCTCCCAAAAGGTTTTCTTTGGGTACTCGAACATCTTGGAAAAATAATTCTGATGTATCCTGAGCTTTTAAACCAATTTTTTCTAGCTTGGCGCCTTTACTAAAGCCTTCTGTTCCACTTTCAACCAATATAAGACTCAAGCCTTTTGAACCAGCATTTGGATCAGTTCTACAAACAACGATGACCAAGTCAGATTGCAAACCACAGGTAATAAAGGTTTTCGCACCGTTAATAACATACTCATCCCCCTCTAATACTGCGGTGGTTTTTATACCCTGAAGGTCTGAACCCGTACCGGGCTCAGTCATGGCTATGGCAACGATGGTTTCACCACTTATACAACCGGCAATATATTTTTGCTTCTGTGCTTCATTGCCATTTTTCAAAAGATAAGGAACGGCGATATCTGAATGGAGGAAAAAACCAACCCCCGACAGTCCAAGACGACTTGCCTCCTCACTCACTACAGCATTATATCTGAAGTCTACTGCAACACCTCCGTAGACCTCATCAGCTGTTGGCACTAATAAGCCTAATTTACCAGCCTTAAGCCAAAGATCTCTATCGATTTGCCCATCTTTTTCCCACTGTTCATGAAATGGAACCGCTTCGACTTCAAAAAATTTTCGAACACTGTCTCTAAATTGTTCATGTTCAGGTTCAAATACAGAACGTGGAATCATTATTATTTCCTTTTGATATCAATATCTTAGTTAATAGTTTGCAAGGTGAAAATAACGGTATATTAATTTACCATCATTACCAATCTTTTAGTGTTGGCAATAATAACATCTCAGCTATTTTCGGTGAAATAATAATTTGCTAAAAGTATTTGAGTTGACCGATGGTGCTTATCAAACCTGCCGAAATCTATTTGCTTCAAAGCAATATTTGTAGAAAGACTCTTAATTTATTTATCAGAGCCTCAGAAGAGATAAAAATTGGATTCAATTATCATAGGTGTGAATATCGAACGTACTTCTCCTTTGTGATGATTAGTGGTTTGACGATCTTAAATATCATGCTAGACTCTTTTATATCAGGATAATTGCTAAAAGTAGCAAATGACTGACATAATCGGTTGAGCTCATTATAAATATAGTTTATTATGCGCATTACTGAAAAGGACTATTGTCACAAGGAAAAACAAATGAAAAAATTAATAATGATTGCAGCCATGGCATTAAGCTTGGTTATCAATGCCTCTGAGCAAGCTGGTGGATCTAGCGCTGGTGCTATTGGCGGAATGAGCTCCAGCATGGTAGAGGGTGCTATCTTGGTAGGAGTAACAGCTGCTGTATTTACTAATGCAAGTGGTAGTTCAAAAGGTCCTACTAACTCACCAGTTCCACCTGCTCCTCCAGCACCAACTTGTAATGCAGGTGATGATTTAATTCAAGGCGTCTGCTTCAATTATGATACTGAAATAGTAACTACGGTTACTGGCTCTGGAACTACTACGTCAACTACAACAATTGTAGTTCCCGTTACGTCTACTTATTTACCAAGCTAGTTAACAAATAGCTAACTAGTACAGATAAAGGGCAATCATTTGATTGCTCTTTTTCTTTATACTGATTTTATTTCACTCCCTATCAACACTCAATGATATCTAATTAAATTCTTTTAAAGACAAATATGAAACATTCAATTTACCTATTGATATGCGTTCTCGGATTAGCCGGTTGCAGTGGCAAATTTAAGACTTTTATAGACGATTTTTCACTGGCATATGATACCCCTGGTGACGTGAATTTGTCCTTTGAGAAGGTGCGCCAGTCAAAGAGTGATCTACTCTACATTAAGCTCGGCGAAAGAACAGTAGTAGCCTTGGTACTTGGTTATCTAGAAAATGGTCAACATAAATGGCTATCCGCTGATAATAAAATGCTCATTATGGAAAAAGGTAGGATTATACGTACCTTGGGATTGCCAAATAATCTACTAGCATTAAGCAATCTTGAAGCTGATCCCTTAAAACAAGGTTCAGAGACAATAAATGGTAAACAATGGCAGCGATTGATTGACTGGCAAACGGGTCAATATGGTCATCAAGCCAATTCAACATTCGAAAACTCAGGTTTAGAAACACTAACTTACTACGGACATGAGCTAACCACTCGCCATATAACAGAACATGTCAGTTACCATAATTATTCTCAGTTCAGTCAGACTCAAGCGATTTCTGTGAATGAATATTGGATAGATTTAAAAACCAATCAGCTGATTAAATCTCGACAACAGCTTTCTCCCTCATCTGAAGTTTTTGAGATGGTCTACATCAGTCGAATAGCAAGATCACTCGATGATACTGATGAAGGAGTATGATAATTAACTCACTTAAAATTATATTAATGTGCTTGACTCTTGTGCAACTTAATGGTTTTGCTAACACAATAATTCTGGCTGAAGAAGAACAGGAATCAGCCAAGTCTATTAGTAAAAAGCCAAAAGTTATTGTGCAATTAAATGGTGCTTATTATCATCATGGCTTCCTGCCTCGTCTTGCTGAAGTTTTGCAGCCTATAGGATTGAAACAAAACTGGTATTGGCCTGCCTCTAGGCTCTATGATTTGAATGATACAAGTGTGGAGTCTCACCGTATCGCTTTGCTAGAAAAACTAGCTCAGTTAATTACTTCAAATACAGGGGACTCAGCCTTAACTGATGGTTTATTGAAAATCAAAAACCAAATCAGTCAATGGCAACTTGCAAAACGTGTTTTAATTCCTATAGATTTTGATCTCGCCAAAATAAACCCATCGAAAAATCCAAAATTTTCTGCAGGTCGTTATTTACTCAATCTCTCAAAACGTACTGAATCAATAGACTTGTTTGGATTATTGAATGCACCTGTTGAGATGAATCATAAGGGTGGCAGTTCAATAAATTACTATGCAGAAAAAATAAATTTTCTACCATCAGCTAACAAGAGCGAACTGTATATTATTCAGCCTGATGGTAAAATTATTAAAGCTGGATATGCTTATTTCAATAATACACCAATAGAACTAATGCCTGGCAGCAGTATTTTTGTGCCCTTTATAAGTAATTTATTTTCTACTGAATTTGATGAGCTCAATCAACAAATAGCTGAATTAGCAATCAACCGGATCTCGCAATGAAGGCTTCACAATTACTTAGACAAAACCTATCCATCATGAAATTATTATTATGGGTTACGGCTTGTTTATCAGTGATGAGCATTCAATCTAACGCCGATGATGTTGTTCCGCCACTGAATACTAAAAATGTTTCACAAATGATTCAAGGAGGTACTGGTTTACTCAAAGTTCCTACTGCACGTATGTCATCAGAGGGCGACTTATCCGTTAATTATTTCGATACTGATGAGTACAGGTTTTGGTCTGTTAGCCTGCAACTCTTTCCATGGTTGGAATCAACCATACGTTATACAGATATACGGACCGTATTGTTCAGTCAATTTGAGAATTTTAGTGGTAACCAGACTTTAAAAGATAAAGGCATAGATGTTAAGTTCAGGTTGCTTGAAGAAAGCTATTATTTACCCGAAATGTCAGTTTTAATTCGTGATATTGGCGGCACTGGACTGTTTGGAAGTGAGTTTATTGGTGCCAGTAAAAGATTTGGGCCCCTAGATTTTCATATCGGCCTTGGTTTTGGAATACTGGGTGATGACGATGAAATTAGTAATCCATTGTGTAAAATATCCAGTAGTTTTTGTGAACGACCAATTGGGGTTTCTGGTGAGGGTGGTCAAGTAGAGTACAACAAGTTTTTTAAAGGTCCAACATCTCTCATTGGTGGTATTGAATATCAGACTCCTTGGCAACCACTAGGATTAAAACTGGAGTATGAAGGGCATGACTACAGTAATGACAGAGCCGGTAATTTAGCACAGGATAGTAAATGGAATATAGGAGCAGTATATAAGTGGGGGAATTTTGATTTCACACTGAGTTATTTGCGCGGAAATACCGTGAGTTTTGGGTTCAGCTATCAGATGAACCTGCACAGCATAAAACAGGTAAAAATAGATGAACCACCGCTACAATTAACTGCTCAATCTAAAAACACTGAATTTCATCAAGTTAATAAAAACCAATTGGCTCAGGATTTATATCTTAAAGCAGGATTTGTGGTGCGAACTTCTGATTTTCAGGAAGATGAGTTGATCTTGTATGGTAATCAAATCGCCTATCGAGATGATAAGGAAGCAATTGATCGCATAGGTCGTCTACTGGTAGACGTACTACCAAACAGTATCAAGACCTATAGGATAGTGTTACTGGCTGAGAACTTACCTATGGTAGAGACGGTGGTTGATGCTGAACAATTCGCAGCAGCAGCACGATATGAAAATCTACTATCAGATACATCAGAAAGTTGGGATCGACGAGAGGTCTCCGAAAATTCATTAGAAAATTTCAAACCCAAAAAGCGTAGTGGATTTATATCAGGTCTAGAACCATTTTATATTCAAAGCATCGGCGCACCCGAAAGATTCTATATGTATCAGGTGGGACTTCTGGGGATCGGTGGTTACAAATTTAATGATAATCTAAAATTATTAGGTAACGTTAAGTTAACCTTATTTGAAAATTTTGATGAGTTTAACTTTACAGTTGATGCTCAGAACACTCCTCTGCCCAGAGTTCGTACTTATGTCCGTGAATATGCTACGCGCAGTAGACTAACACTGGAAAATCTTTATTTACAATCTCAGGAGAGGTTAGCTCCAAATCTTTATGGGCAGCTATATGGTGGCTATCTAGAAACCATGTTTGGTGGTGTAGGAGGGGAAATTCTCTACAGACCCCTTGATAGTAATTTCGCATTTGGACTGGATCTTAATTATGTCAAGCAACGATCATTTGAAGATAATTACAGTTTTATAGATTATGAAGCATTCACTGGACATGCAAATATCTATTGGCAGCCAGGTTTCTTGGACAATGTGTTGCTGACTTTTAATATAGGTCAATATCTCGCAAAGGATAGAGGTGTGACTTTTGACTTTGCTAAACGTTTTGATAGCGGGATGATTATTGGTGCCTATGCTGCAATTACCAATGTTTCTGCTGAGGATTATGGAGAAGGCAGCTTTACTAAAGGATTTTACATGAAAATTCCATTCGACTTATTTTCAATACGCCCATCAATAGGCGGCGGACGATTAGACTGGGTTCCCATTGGACGGGATGGTGGTCAGACTTTGAATCGGCCTGTGAAACTCATCGATATCACAGCGAATCGTTCGAATTTTCGATAAAGTCAGTATGTCTGAATTTGAAACCCTGCATGGTTATTTGTTGAGTTGTCTATTTAAGTTGGTTACAAATTTCACGACTAAGACGAGTGATTTCCTGCCAGTTTTTGTCCCTGATTAATTGCTTATCTAACATCCAACTACCACCAACACAGGCTACATTTGATAGCATTAAATAATTTCTAGCGTTTGCCATGGAAATACCACCTGTTGGACAGAAGGTGATCTGAGGTAATGGACCTGCAAGTGATTTAAGGTATGCTGCACCACCTGCAGCTTCTGCGGGAAAAAACTTTTGGCAATGAAAGCCAGCATCCAATAAATTCATCGCCTCACTTGCAGTTGCTGAACCTGGTAGCATCTCGATACTTTCTGAAACTGAAGCTTTTAATAGTTCAGTAGACATGCCTGGACTAACCATAAAATCTACGCCGGCAGCAAGGGATGCTTTAAAAGTATCAAAATTCACCACGGTGCCTGAACCTACTATCGCCTTGGGTACAGCTGCTTTGATGGCTTTAATAGACTCTATCGCTACCCCTGTCCTTAAGGTTATCTCTAGGACCTTTAAACCACCTTCTACTAAGGCTTTTGCCAAGGGAATTGCATCCGCAACATCGTCAATTACCATAACGGGAATTACAGGACTCAACGTCATTATTTCAATTATTTTCATTATAAATCACATACCTTAAGGTTATTTCTTAAATCGTATTTTATTTAGCCCAGTAGACTTCAACAGGGGTTTTACCCTGAGACAATATTTTAGCTACAGGTAAGCTAGAATTCATTTTTTCACGAATGGCTTGATTGATAACATCTAGCTTTTCTTGACCTGTTATTAACAAAATAATTAAATCACTGTTAATTAACGCTGACAAGGTTAAACTCATTCTTTCAGTATACTCACCTGCTACTGTACAACCCCTAGCATCAATAGCAATACAGGTTTTTTTCTGATTCAGATCCAGAGCATCATCAATTTGAGGGCAACCTGGAAATAGAGAGGCAACATGACCATCTGGTCCCATGCCTAATAATGTGACAGTGGCTGGCAATGCTAAATTTTTAAGGTTTCTCTCTGTCTTTTTCTGACCAGCAGTTGCTGTATCAGCGTCATTTTTTAAGCCAACATAAGTCGCCGCTTCTGCCTTATTGATAAGTAAGCTGTGTTTGATCAGATATTCATTACTCGATTCAGAGTCTACATCGATCCAACGCTCATCTGATGCAGATACTGAAATTTTATCCCATGCAAGTGGCAGAGTAGAAAGTCGTTCGAAAATGGGAGCTGGTGTGGTACCACCCGGTACGATAAAGCCAGCCTTAGCATTATTATCAACGGCATCTTTTAATAGCACCGCTACTCTCGCTGTGACTGCTTGATATAGCTCATCTCTATTGCAACATATTACCTTTGTAGTCATTATAAGTTCCTGCATATTGTTATTTGTTTACGTCATGCCAATATTGATGTTTTTTTTCAAATATTTCATTGGATTTTGAGGGACCCCAAGAACCAGCACTGTATAACTCTGGAGATGTTTCATTAGCTTTCCAGTGCTCAATAATAGGATCTACCCATTTCCAGGCTGCCTTCACTTCATCTCTATGGATAAACAAGGTTGAGTTGCCATTAATTGCATCTAACAGCAAGCGTTGATAAGAGGATGAAGTAGGATGGTTTTGATTGTTACCAAAGTCTAGATTTAGCAGAATTGGTTCTAAGGAGCTAGTACCGCCTCCGATATCATTTGCCATCAGGCGTAATTGAATTTTTTCATCAGGTTGTAATTTGATAATTAACTGATTTGGCTTAAGTTTTTGATTACTCTGTGAGTAGACATTATGGGTCACAGATTTAAACTGGACCACAATTTCTGCACTGCGCTTTTTCAATCTTTTCCCAGTTCTTAAATAAAAGGGGACGCCTGCCCATCTCCAACTATCAATAAAGACTTTAAGCGCTACAAATGTTTCAGTATTAGATTGATAATCATCTAATTCATCAAGATAGCCTGTTACTTTTTTATCATTAATAAGGCCACTTACATACTGTCCTCGAACGGTGGATTTATTAATATCATCGCCCAAAAGTGGTCTTAAGGCTTTTAAGACCTTAACTTTTTCTAGTCGTATTGCCTCTGAAGAAAGTTGATTTGGTGAGTCAATTGCAAGTAGACAAAGCAACTGCAATAGATGATTTTGTACCATATCTCTCATGGCACCCACATCATCATAAAATCCAGCTCGCCCCTCTAAACCAACCTGCTCACTGATGCTTATTTGAATATGGTCAATGGCCTTAGAATCCCAAATATTTTCAAACAGGAAATTACTAAAACGTAAGGTTAGTAAATTTTGAACGGTTTCTTTGCCAAGGTAATGATCTATTCGGTAGATTTGTGCTTCTTTAAAATATTTAGCCATGGTTTCATTAATGGCTTCTGCGGAAGTTAAATCGTAGCCTAAGGGCTTTTCGACCACAAGACGAGAGTTCTCAGTTATTAATTTTAATTTAGATAGATTTTTACAACAGCTACCATAAATTGAGGGAATAACCGCTAGATAAAAAAGCCTTACTCTTTCTGATTTTGCTTCAAATAAGCTTGCAAACTTATCCCATCCCTTAGAAAGATCGGTTAAATCTAATAAAACTGGCTGAAGAATTTTTGAAAACTTCTGCCATTGTTTAACTTCAAACTCATCTGTTTTAAGAAAGCTCTTCAATTTTTCTTCTATAATAGATTGCATCTGGTCGTAATCTTTTTGCTTACGACTGCATACCATAATTTTTGAACCAACGGGAACACTACCTTGTGCCTGAGCTCTGTACAAGGCTGGAAGTAATTTACGCATGGACAAATCACCAGTTCCGCCAAAGATTACTAAATCAAATGCTTGCATTGGCATTACCCCCAATTGTCTCAATTATTATTCTCAAAAGATTGTCGCCCCTTGTTCTGCAGTTGATACAGTTTTTCTAAATACTTCGAATAACTCTCTACCAACTCCTTGAGTATTACTTAAACTTTTATCTTGTTGCTCTAACTCACTGAATGATAGTGGATGTCTTGCTTCTATTTCCTCAGCAGATACTAATAACTCAAGCTCTCCTTTAACAGCATCCAATTTAATTAGGTCACCATCACAAATTCTGGCAATCACTCCGCCATCACTAGCCTCTGGTACCAGATGAATTGCTGCGGGAATTTTACCTGATGCACCAGACATTCTGCCGTCTGTAACTATTGCAACCTTAAACCCCTTATCCTGTAATATGCCAAGTAATGGAGTCAGCTTGTGCAATTCTGGCATGCCATTAGTTTTAGGACCTTGGAATCGAATCACAGCTATAAAATTTTTGTTCAACTGTTGATTTTCAAAACTCTGTTGGAACTCAGCTTGTGAATTAAACACCACAGCCGGCGCTTCGACTAATCGATGTTGATTAGCCACAGCAGACACCTTTATCACTGAACGACCTAAGTTGCCTTTTAATAATTTAAGCCCACCTTCATCACTAAAGGGACGGGAGCAAGGACGTACGACCGATTCATCAAGACTGTCTAAGGGACAAACTTTCCAATTAACTTTATAGTTCGAAGAACTAGCAATAGAATTTGAATGATAGATATCAGCTGTTGAATTTGAAACCAGTTCAGGTTCTTCAAAATAAGCATCAAGTCCTTGACCCATAATGGTCAAGACATCTTGATGTATATAACCCGAGTGGGCGAGTTCTCTCATCAAGAAACCCATGCCACCCGCTGCCTGAAAATGATTAATATCAGCACTACCATTTGGATAAATACTACAAAGCAAAGGGACAGCGGCGGACAAATCGGCCATATCCTGCCAATCAAGAATGATACCTGCAGCCTTGGCTATGGCAATTAAATGTATAGCATGATTGGTAGAACCACCGGTTGATAACAAACCGACCAGGCCGTTAACAATAGTTTTTTCACTGATCACTTCTGCCAAGGGAGTTACTTGTCTTTTACCGGTTAGTTGTTCAATTAATATCTGCACAGCTGAGCTGGTTAAGGCATCACGCAAGGGTGTATTGGGTGGTATAAATGAAGAACCTGGGATATGTAAACCCATTATTTCCATCAACATTTGATTTGAATTTGCTGTGCCATAAAAAGTACAGGTACCGGCACTATGATAGGAAGCACTTTCTGAAGCTAATAACTCTTTTCGGCCAATATCTCCAGCTGCAAAGGCTTGTCTCACTTTTGCTTTTTCATTATTACCTTGACCAGTGGGCATAGGTCCAGCAGGTAAAAAAACGGTAGGTAAATGACCAAAACTTAAGGAACCAATTAGTAGTCCGGGAACAATTTTATCACAAACACCTAAACAAAGCGTACCATCAAACATATTATGCGACAGGGACATGGCAGCTGACATGGCAATTAAGTCACGACTAAATAGTGATAGTTCCATTCCAGTTTGCCCTTGTGTAACCCCATCACACATGGCTGGAACGGCACCCGCTACTTGGGCAGTAACTCCATGGCGAGCAGCTACACCCTTGATCAAATCTGGATAGTTCACATAGGGTTGATGAGCCGATAACATATCATTATAGGAAGTAATGATTGCAAGGTTGGCAACCTTTTCTTCTGCAATTAATTTCTTATCAGTCGCATTACATGCAGCCATACCGTGAGCTAAATTGCCACAACTTAGACTTGATCTGGTAGGCTTAGATGAAGCAGCATCATCGGCTGATTGCAGATAACGATTTCTAGTCTGTTTACTCTTTTCAATAATGCGTTGAGTAATGAGGTTGATTTTCTTTTCAATAGTCATTGTCTTGCCTTTTAGCACTTTGCTGAAAGTTCAGCACAGGATTCACGAATAAGAAGCTGACTAGCCAGTTGAATTTGCGGTTGTTCAATGGTCTGTTTTCTTATTTGTTTAATTAATATATCTAAGGCCTTGCTGGCCATTAGTCTCACCGGTTGTTGAATGGTTGTAATGGAGGGCCAAAGATATCTTGAGATGGCAACATCATCAAAGCCTGTGATGGATAAGTCATCGGGTACTTTGATTTTTTTTAGACTTGCAGCTTTCAAGACACCAGCAGCCATATAATCATTACTGGCAAAAATAGCCGTGGGTGGGCTATCTAAATTCAACAGTTTATTGGCACAGCTTACGCCAGATACAAAATCAAAGTATCCTTGCTCGATATATTGTGACTTAACCTCTAGACCATGATCAATTAATGCTTGTTCAAACCCCTTAAACCGTTGGGCTGAAACATTATGCTCTGGGTGTCCTTTTATAAAACCAATATCTCGATGACCCAGTGAAATTATATAGTCTGTAATTTCATAGGATGCTTCTTGGTCATTATTGATCACACAAATGGAGTCTGAAATCTGCTCTGTTGCAGCTATCCTGACATGGGCTATATCATTCTTTTCCAATATCTCAAGTAAGGAGTGCATATCTGAAAATGGTGGTGTAAGAACTAATCCGTCAAGTTGCGACTGAATGATAAAGTCTTTAAGGTTTTGTAAGATATTTTCGCTTTTAAAAACTGCTGGATGAATGACTAGATGATAGCCTTCGTCATTACAAACATTCAGAGCTCCCATTTGGATTTCATGTATATAATCTTTATTCGGATTATCATAAATTAAGCCTATAAGAAAAGATTGATTACTTGCTAATCCACGGGCTTGGGGACTAGGTTTATAGGCTAAGGCTTTAAAGGCATCATTTACCTTTTGCGTCGTTTTAACACTCACATTTGGTTCATTATTAAGTACACGGGAAACCGTCTTTTTAGACACTCCAGCATAGGCTGCGACACTGTTGATGGTTGCTTTTTGCACTTAATTACATCCTTTCGCCAATATGGTTCTCAAACCAGGCTGCAGCTCCTATTAAAGCGGTATTACTCTTAGTAACAAGTTGAACAGGAATTTCTTCCAGATAATAGCTCATTTGTCCTTTTGATTTAAAAGCAGCTTCAAATTCACTTTCTCTGAGAAAATCTACGATTCTTGGTAGGATGCCTCCTCCTAAATAAATGCCTCCCCTTGCGCCGAGCGTTAAGGCAAAGTCACCTATAATTGAGCCTAGCCAAGAACAAAATAAACTCAGCGTTCTCTGACACATTTCATCACTCCCATCAAGCGCATATTGGCTGATTTGCGCTGTTGAAATGTTTCTTGTCTGGCTGCCCTCGACAGCTGCTAGTGCTTGATAGAGATAGCGTAGTCCTGGGCCAGAAAAAACTCTCTCAACGGAAACAAAATTAAATCGTCTTGACATAAATTCTTTAATTGCAGCCTGAAGTGGAGTGTTAGCCGCCAGTGACATATGCCCTCCTTCTAGCGCTAAGGCATTCATGGCTCCAGCTTGATTAATCAGTAACGCCACACCAAATCCTGTACCTGGGCCTAAAACAGCCTGAGGATAATTTTCAACAGCAATCCCCTTATGTATTGTTTGAAAACAACTCTTATCTAAATATTGAATTGAACAGGCGTAGGCTGTAAAATCATTAATGATCATCAAGTTTTTAAAATCTAAATTATGTTTAGTTTCTAAAATGCTAAAATTCCAATCTAAATTCGTTAACTTGATTTTATCCCCAACAACAGGACCCGCAACTGCCAAACTAGCCTGCTTAACTTCCAGACTATTTAGACTTTCTTTGTAGCCAAGCACAGCATCTTCTAAACTTGAAAACTCAGAACTTTTAAAAGTAACTAGATTTTCAATAACTACCTTTTGCTGCGCTTTGTCAATTGAGGTCACCAAACCAAATCTTGAATTAGTGCCCCCTATATCAGCAACAATGTAAGGGTCAAATTTTGAAAGTGAAACCATTGTTTGTGTCTCAGAGTTTGAAGTGTAAACAATATTTTGCTTATGCAAGGCCACTATGATACCGGTGTCAATTACATCATGTCAAAAGATATTGATGTGTTTTATGGCTTTAAAGCTATTAATGCTTAAGTTTTAAGTGAATTTGAAGGTTTTATTGTTTTTTGGAGGCTATGAAGATTGTAAAAGTTAATGTATATTGAAAACCATCTATAAATATAACATCAAATCACTAGTATTAAACGCAACTAGGAGTCTTCAGTGAAAGGTAAAGCGACATCCTTTGATATTGCTTATTATGCAGGCGTATCTCAATCCACTGTCTCAAGAGCACTTAGAGATAGTCCTTTAGTTAATGAGAAAACGCGTACAAAAATTCAGCAAATTGCTAAGGATCTAAACTATACCGTTGACAAGAATGCCAGTAACCTAAGTTCACAAACCAGTAGTACTATTGCCCTACTCCTGTTTCAAGATCCCACCAGTGATGATTCTCAAATAAATCCATTTTTTATCTCCATCCTAGGTAGCATCATGCGTGCCTGTACGGATAATGGATATGATTTGCTTGTCTCTTTTCAAGAAATGAGTAATAACTGGCACTCTGAGTATGAAGACTGCCGTAAAGCAGATGGTATTATTTTATTGGGTTATGGAGACTACACCGATTACCAAGAGAAACTTCAGCAACTTGAATCCCAAGGCACTCATTATGTTCGCTGGGGTGCAGATGAAGAAGGACAACCAGGGATCTCTATTGGTTGTGACAATATTCATGGTGGGGAAACCATTACACAGCATCTCATATCTCTGGGAAGAAAAGATATCGCCTTTGTCGGTGAGGCTTCTTCTATCTCACCTGAATTTTTTGATCGATACAGAGGTTGCTGCAAGGCTTTGAAAGCGGCTGGACTAGAAATAACCAAGGAACTTCAGATTAACTCCATCTCAACTGAACAAGCTGGCTACCTAGCTGCAGAAGAGTTAATGGCTTTAAAACTTCCTGTAGATGCCATCGTTTGTGCTAGTGACTCTATCGCCATTGGAGTGATTAAAGCGCTAAGAAATATAAATATAGATATTCCAAATGATATAGCTGTAACAGGCTATGACAACATCCCTCTAGCAGAGTTTATAAGACCTCCCCTAACAACTATCCAACAAGATACAAAGCTTGCTGGAAAGTTATTAGTGGAAACCCTACTTAATGATATTAATGATAAACCTGTTCAAACTGCCCTATTACCGACTAAACTAGTTATTCGCGGCTCTTGTGGAAGCTAGTGAAGCTATTTCATTAAGTTATCCAAATGAGCTTTCAAAGTAAGGTTTGTATTTTTTGAGTTAAGAAGCCAGATGCTCGCACTATGAGGTTTTAGTGTCGCTAACAATGAATCACCTGAACTGATTATTATTGTTTCATCAGTTAAGGCTTTTTTCCATTCTCCTGCACTGAGATATTTTTCTACCTCTACACTAGCTTGCAAATTGCCTTTATTAAGTATAACCAAAGCTGTTTGATAAACTCCTTGATGTTCAAATACACGATAGAAAATTGCCTGCTGAGCTGCAATTTTGACATTAACTTGAAGACCCTTTTGCAAAGCAATTGAAGACTTTCTTATATTTGCAACGCTTGTTAAGGCAATATGAATTGGATTAGAGCTTGCTTTGTTGATCTTGTCCTGACCTAAATAGTTACGGCTACCCTCATGCTCCTTCGTTCCTTTCATAAAACCAATTTCAGAACCATAATAAACCACTGGTATGCCTCTTGCGGTAAATAACCAGTTGTGAGCATCGATGAAACCATTAGTATCCGCATTAATTCTTTTTAAATCATGATTATCATAAAATGACATTAATTCATAAGAATTGTGATAAGGGCCGTCTTCTAGATACAAATGAGGTAGTAGATCTTTATAATCACTATTAGGATCTTCGAATAGACTTGTTAGTGCTTTTTGGCTAGGGAAATCTAGCACGCTGATAGCACCATTTTCAGGTTGTGTATGTTGAGCAATAATCTCAGCGTCAAAGGAAAAACTCTCAGCAAACATAAAAAATTCAGGATGTTTTTGAGTAATTGCATCAGTGAATTTTTTCCAAAAACTATGGGGCATATGTTTAACAGTATCTATTCTGAAAGCATCAGCTCCCTGCTCTATCCAATGGCTATAAGCAGAAACGAAGTAATCTAACACAGCGGGATTTTCAGCATTGAGATCGGATAACTTAACCAAATCTCTTTTATTATTATAAAATTGGTGTAAAGGCTTACTGAGATCGAGATCCTCAGGTGCTAAATTATCATGATCGGCAACCAATTGATCATTTTGATCAAATATTTGACCATATCGAGCCTGCTGTTTTGGCATTGAAAAGGCTGGAGAGCCATGATTAAGCACAATATCTAGTACTGTTTTAAGTTGATATTTATCCCTAAGCTGTTCAGTTAATTGTTTAAAGGATAAGTTTTCTGAAGGAAGATGTTCATCAACTTTAAAAAAGTTCACTCCCCAGTAGCCATGGTAGCCCGTCTTTCCACCATCTTTAAAAGCACCACCAAAAGTAATTGGCTCATCGCCTGAAAAAGCTTCATCAGGTTGTTCCACTATGGGTGTTATCCAAATAGAAGTGAATCCCATCTCTTTGATGTAGTTGGCGTTATCAAGTACACCTTTAAAATCTCCTCCCATATATCCCACATAGGCCTTACGTCCATCTTCAGCTTCCATAGCTAAGCGGTAGGATGGATAATCACCTCCTTGATCCGGGTAGTTGTTAGATGAGTCACCATCAACGAAACGATCCGTCATCAGGAAATATACAGCTTCACTAGCAAAGGGTTCAAGAGTTCCATAATAGGAAGTCTCAGGTTGTTTTGTTTGATACTGCTCTTTAGGTTCTGGACCACAACTAAATTGTAAACTACAGATTAGCGCTAACAGGCTACATTTTGTAAACTGATTGTTAAAAACATTTTTCATTAATATATAATTCCTTTGATTTTTCATTAGGCTAGTTACAGAACTTTAGGTTGCTTAACTCTAAGCGTTAAAACAGCCGCTAACAACATGCTCGAACCACCTATCACTAGAGCGTAAATTGTCTCGCCAGCAAATAACTTACTCACTAAAAAGCCTAGTATGCTTGCTGCTAATATTTGAGGAAGCACGATAAAGATATTAAATATCCCCATAAATAATCCCATCTTTTTCATAGGTACGGAATTAGATAACAATGCATAAGGTATGGACAAAATTGACGCCCAAGCAAATCCAATACCCACCATGGAAGCAATTAACCAATCGGGATCGTCTATAAATATAAAAGAGATAAAACCACATCCACCTAAGACTAGGTTGATCATATGGGCAATACGTAAATTGAACATTTTTACCACAAGGGGGATAGTTAAGGCGGCTAGCACTGAGGCAAGATTGTAAGCTGAAAATAGTACACCCACCCAATCTGCCCCTTCACTGTAAGCCACTGAACTTACATCTGAGGTTCCAAAATGGTGGGAAGTTATGGCTGTTGTCGTTGAAGTCCACATGGCAAAGAAAGCAAACCAAGAGAAGAATTGAACAACAGCTAACTGTCTCATGGTTTCAGGCATATTAAATAAATCAACCATCACCAATGAAAAGCCATTTCGTTTTGAAGCATTCATTTGGGTTGGTTTTTCAAATAAACCAGCGGTAATTTGGCAAAGTCCAAAAAACACTAATCCTCCGGTCAGTAATATAAGATTTTTATCCAGTGCTTCTATATTCAGCATGACAAGAATTGTTCCGATAACGCCTACAAGCAACCAAATAACACCACCTTGGAAAAACTGTTTTACGCTGCGATTTGCCTCCTTAGGTTCTTCTGCATTATCTAGCAGACGCTCAGCTTTTTCGAAGGCTTCTAATTCTTCAGGTGAATATTCCTTGGTTGAAAACACCGTCCAGCCAACCGCTAGTAAAAACACCACACCACCCGCATAAAATGAATACCTAACAGTATCAGGAATTACGCCAAGTTCAGCAGTGCTGTTTACATCAAACCAGTTACTTAACATCCAAGGCATTGATGAAGCTATAACCGAAGCAACGGCTATGAAGAAACTTTGCATGGCATAACCCATGGCCCTTTGTTTTCTTGGTAGCATATCGCCAACAAAAGCTCTGAAAGGCTCCATAGATACATTGATCATTGCATCCATAATCCACAACATACCTGCAGCTATCCAGAGGGTGGGTGAATTTGGCATGATGAATAAAGAGAGTGATGCGAAAATGGCACCGTACAAAAAGTAAGGACGTCTTCGGCCAAGTCTTCCCCAGGTTTTATCGCTAAAATAACCAATGATAGGCTGAATTAAAAGACCAGTAATTGGTGCTGCAACCCAAAGAATTGTCATATCATTATAGTCGGCTCCCAAGGTTTGAAATATCCGACTGACATTTGAGTTCTGTAAGGCGAAGCCAAACTGGATGCCAAAAAAACCAAAACACATGTTCCAAATTTGCCAAAAATTTAACTGTGGTTTTTGCATGTTGTTTTCCTATTTTTTAATTATTTTTTTAAGTTGTTCTGAAAACAACCATTGAATAGTTTCAGAAAATTCTGAAGACCATAATTTTTCATTGTGCTCACCACCTTTCACAACCTTTGTTTTGATCTGTTCTAGGTTCAATCCATTTGTAATAAGCTGGTTGGACATTTTATTAACATTCTTTACCATCCCAGGCCCTTCTTTTCTGCCAACAAGTATAAATAGTTTCGAGTTCTTATGAAGTTTTTTTGCATCAGAAAATTTAAACACCTCATCTGAAAACCAATAAGATGGAGAATAAATTCCTGCTTTTGAAAAGGTATCCGGATAGTTAAATATCCCATAGTGTGAAATTAACCCTCCCATTGAACTTCCCATGATGGCGGTATTCTTTTGATCACTTAATGTTCGGTAGTTTTTATCAACAAAAGGTTTAACAAGCTTAACTATAAACTCCATATAATGTTCACCTTCTGCCGCTCCATACTTTGAATTAGGCCAGGGACTTAATTCATTCATGCGTTTATCTTGACCATTATCAATACCGATTACGATGATGGATAATCCTTTTTCTACAAACAGCTTATTCAAAGTTTCATCAACATTCCATTCACCAACATAAGAAGTGACATCATCAAATAAATTTTGCCCATCGTGCATATAAATAACGGAGTAGTGTTTATCACTGGTATGATAATCTGGAGGTAAATAAATTCGTAGATTTCGTTTACGATTTAGAACTGGGATGGTGAATGTTTGAGCAATAACTTCTACATTCGAAGACACTGTGCTAGCTCTTTTTGGCACCTCAGTTTCGCTGCAGCCTTGAAATAAACTAAAGCTAAGCAAGACTAACAAATACTTTTGGACTGTTAGATTCAACATCTTCTTAATCAACTGATTTTAGTCGAAAAACTTTAGAGTCCAGTGGCTCTAGGCTCATTGAAATTACGCCTATTGACTGCTTAACTGTCAACACAGATTCACTACCTGTTAGGACCTCTTCTAACTTATAATCCCCATCCTTTAGTGCCCAGAGTTTTACTAGTTTATTATTGATTTGAAATTCTATTTTATAGCTTTTTGTAGCAGAAAAGTTGCTTATCACTAGTAGTTTTTCATCCCCTGACCCTCTGGCAAATGAAAATAGCTTTTGATCATACTGTTCAGTATATTCAGTGTTGTATTTATGCAGATCTACAAAGGCACCCTTTAATGCTTTACTGTGGCTACTGAAATTTAATAACTTAATATAAAACTGCCTTAAGGACTTTTCCTTGTCAGTGAGTAATGCACCATCATAAGCGCCATTATTTGACCAACGTTGTAGACTGTCGACTCCCCAATAATCATAAATAGTGGTACGCGTTTCATCTCCAAAACCAGCATCGCCATCTCCTGCTTCACCTAAGGCTTGACCATAAAACAACATGGTTGGCGCTTTACCAGCAAGCGCTGAAACCACCATGGCAGGTTTACCTTGCTCTCCACTACCTGCAAAGTCAACGCTAGCAATTCTTTGTTCATCATGATTCTCAAGGAAGTGCAGCATATGTTGATCAATGTCTGAAATAGCAGCAATAATTGAGCTTAAAATTGATGTTGGCTTTTTACCTTGGATAATTAATTTCAACCCATCATAAAAGTCTACTTTATCGTAGAGATAGTCCATTTTACCTAAATAGATAAAGTCTCTATAACGGCTAGGATCATAAACCTCTGCAATAATAAAAGCCTCGGGATTGTGATTTTTAATGCTAGAGTTTAGATAACTCCAAAATTCAACGGGTACCATTTCAGCCATATCATAGCGAAATCCATCAACGCCCATTTCACTCCAATATAAAACTATATCTCGGAATTTTTTCCAAGAACTAGGCACATCCTTATCTATCCAAAATTGATAATGTTCAGCTACATTTTTATCCTTGAAAGAAGTAGGTAATCGATCAAAATCGTAACTTCCATCAGGCTTAACACCAAAATTCAGTTTTACAGTTTCATACCAATCATTGATATCAGGCTGGGCTTTTCGTGAGCCATTACCTGTCCATTTAGCTGGATTTTCCTCAAATTTACCATCGGCAAGCGGATGACTTTCTCCGCCTAAGGGTAAATAGCCATTATCCGCTTTAGGAACTTGAAATGCTTCGCCCACTACATAGTAAAAATTATTATCTCTTTTATATTCAACGCTTGTGTCATCTGTTTCACCAAAATCTTCAACACCTTCTGGTTTAGAAATTGAGTGATAATTTCTAGCAATATGGTTAGGTACTATATCGATTATAACCTTTAGGTTTTGTTTATGGCTACGCTCTAAAAGTGACTTGAATTCATTCAATCGATTTGCTGGATTAACCGCTAAATCAGGATTAACATTGTAATAATCTTTAATAGCGTAGGGTGAGCCTGCTCGCCCTTTCACTACATCTGGGTCATCATTGCTTATTCCAAATTCAGTGTAGTCGGTGATAACATCATGGTGAAGAATGCCTGTGTACCAGATATGAGTTACGCCATATTCTTTAATGGCTGTTAACGCCTTAACAGTAAAGTCATCAAATTTTCCTACTCCGTTTTCTTGTAAGGTTCCCCATGCTTTATTAGTGCTATTTTGATTACCAAATATTCGCGGCAATACCTGATAAATTACAGGTTTTCCAGTTATAGTCGCTGAAGGTTCAATTGGAGTATTTTCAGCGTCATCTTGCTGAGTTGAGCAAGCAACTAGCCCTAACATAAGTGAGCTAAGAAGAAGGTGTTTTGTAAAAGTGGTAAATTTCATAGACTAAATTCTCTTTACTTAATGGCTTAATAGAAAATGGATAATTAGTTAACAGCTTAGTTAATGTTCAATTGTGATAATTGATGGTCCCAATTAACTAAAATGGTTAACTGTTTTTTCCTATCATCATATTCATAAGATTGTTGTTGATCATTAAAAGCAACTGATGTGGGCTTGGTAATCCAATTGTGCAAGACTATTTTCATCGCCCTAACACTTGGCATCCCCTGGTAGCCTTCACCCTCTCTGGATAATTCAAGACGGAAGGAATTAGCAGATTGTTCTACCGAAAAATTAATCAATTCATAGGCTTTATTTGCAATTGAATTAAAACTACTACCATCATCTTCATACATATAGCCTTTACTGACCGTTACAGTTGCATCATTGTAATAATGTAAGGTTAATTTCTGACTTGAGTAGTCTCTCGTTGTTCTCACTTCATCAACCATTGGTATAAAAGCACCTGCTCTAACTAAAACAGGTATTTTTCTTAGATTAACAGGTATATCTACAAGCTGATCACCTTGATATTGAGTATCATCCCAAAAATCAAACCAGACACCTTTGGGTAGCTTGACAGATTGGCTAACTAGTCCTGCGTCAGTTATGGGAGATATGAAGAAATTATCCCCCCATAAATAGGCATCTTTTATATCCATTAAACTCAGATTATTTTCATCTTCAAAAAAAACAGGACGCATTAAAGGCATTCCTGTGGTGGAGTTTTCATAAGCAAGGGTATAAATATAGGGCAATAATCGATAACGTAGCTTAATATATTCACGAATAATATCTTGTGTCTCGGTATCATGAAAAACAGGTTCCGGTGCGATATTATCCTGGGCGTGGGGCCGATATATTGGTTGGAAAACGCCATACTCTAACCAGCGAATATACATTTCCTTATCAAATACCTCTCCACCAGCAAAGCCACCTAAATCGGAATGTGTATAGGCCATACCAAATAGACTCATTTGCAAACTCAGTTCAACCTGAGGTTTTAAACCTCCCCAAGAACGAGATACATCACCAGTCCAGGGGATCATTCCATATCGTTGTGAGCCTGAAAAACCCGAACGCATAAGAATAAATGGACGATTTTCAGGCTGCAATTTTAATTGATTTTCATAAACCAGTTTTGCCCATTGATGACCATATACATTATGAATGGCATCGGCACGAACAGTCTGACCTGTTGATGATAAATAATGTAATGAATCATCGGGATGCACTTCGGGTTCGCCTAAATCACCCCAGGTACCTGCAACACCCTGATTAAATATGTCCTCATACACATCCCAAAACCAGCTTTGAGCCTTTTCATCAAATACATCAATTAACCCAGTATTACCGAAATAAAAATCAAAGGTATAGGGACTACCATCAAGATGCTTAGTCAACACCTTATTATCAACTGCATCTTGCCATTTCAATGAATTGCTTAGAATAAATGGTTCAGTGATAATAATAGGTTTAATGCCTTGTTCATTGAGAGTATCTAACATTTTTTGATGTTCAGGAAAGGCTTTTTTATCCCAAGCCAGATTACCCACATGGCCTTTTATGTCAGGGCCAAACCAATAGAGATCAAGTATAATCGCATCCACTGGGAAATCTGCTTTAATTGTCTTTTTTACAGTATCAAGTACCTCTGTTTCAGTTCGATATCCAAAGCGGGAGAGGAAATTGCCGAAAGCCCAACGGGGTGGTAATGGTTGTTTGCCAGTAATATCTACATAGTTATTAATAAGTTTAGGATAGTTCTGAGCGGTAAAGATGATATAGGCCGTACGTCCTGCAACTGCTTCAAAGCTCAAGGTATTCTGTTCCGTCTTGCCTATATCTAGGTAACCCTTGGCAGAGTTATCAAATAAAATGCTATATTTCTTACTTGACATCACCATAGGCAGGCTGAAATTCATCTGATTGGATTCAGTTTCATATCCATAGTGAGCACGATTATAGAGAGGCATCCTATGACCTCGACGATCCATTCCAAGAATTCTTTGCCCACCCCCTAGGATTTTTTCTGTAGCATTTAGCTTAAAATTAAAACCACGTCTAGTGGTATCACTAAAATATCCACTTTGGTGAACTAAAAACTCAACACCTCGATAAAAGTCTATGGATAAGTTATGTTTATTGACCACGGCTTTTAAGTGGCCGTTTAGCAAGCTAATGGTTGTAAGTGTCTCTTGAATTTCTGTAGGCACAGCTTGAAGAGTTTCTAATTTTGAAAATGAAGGTAGCTGCTCAACATCGTCTTGCAAAACAAATACTTCAATCGAATCAGAGGGTAACGGGGTAACTTGAATTTTTCCCCTGTTCGTTATTATAACAAGCTTATTATCTTCAAGCTTATGACTGACATAATGTTGGGATATATTGTTAGCTATAGTGCTTTCAACTACAGCAACGGTTTCAGGTTTAACCGCGCAAGCATTTAGGAAAATAAGACTGAAGGTTAATATTAGATAAGTGAAGCTAAATTGAGAATTTCTTTTTTTCATTATTATCTTCTCTTAAAAATTGTAAAAATTATCAATCGTTATCACTTAAACTAAATCGAGGGACACAAACTCTCGTAACCAAGGTTCTTTGTTACGAGAGTTTGTTATGAGAGCCTGTTTAGAGAGTCTGCTTAGAAATCCTGTTAAGGGTTACATTGTTGTATCACTAAATCACCCACATCAAATCCAGTAGCAGGATCCGCACTATCTAGCGTCAGTAGGAAACTATAGTTCCCAGCCGCTAAGTTAGCAGAGTTGTTATCAGTACCCGCATTTTCATAAGCAATTCGATAATTAACTCCAAGCTCCAAATTAGCAGTTTCAATGGTATTAGAACTACTTTCGCGAACCCAAAGTTGAGTTGTCCAGCTACCATCATCTGATGCGAGTTTAAACTGCATTGCTCCATCAAAAGCTGCAACAGCTTGATATTGGTTGTTACCCTTGTAATGTAATCGAAATTCTTCAGTGGCATTCCAAGCTGAATGATCACCTCTTACATAAAGTTGACCACCACCTGTTATAGAAAATGGAATGGGATCAACCGAGTCTACTAAAGCAGTACAATCAACCGTTTCATTTCGAGCCGTTATGGTTAATATGGGAGTAGCGCTTGATGCGTCTAATGTAAATTTATAGTTACCTGTAACATCAATTGTTATAGAGATATTTCCACTGCCATCATCAGTTGCCATAATTGAATCTAAGCCAAAGGTAACTTCGTTAAAACCAAGATCGATATCAGTCCAGTCTGAAGAGCCTATCTTGAAGGTGTAAGTAGCAGCTGCAAGGCTATAATTTAAGGCATAGACACCATTTCCTTCAAAGGTGAATTCATCAATAGACGATAGTCCACTATCACCCCAGTTATTCATGGTTCCTCTGAGATAGGCAGTAGTGCTACCAAACGGGGCAGGATCAGGCGCATCCAGTGTTGCATTAGCAGCTAAACCGTCTCCTTGATCTGCACCCTGTGGTTTAACAAAAACCGCTGTTGTTAAAGCTGGAACAGTGAAGGTACCTTCACTGGCACTTGCAAGGAAAGAAGCGGTTTGTACACTAATATCAGCAGAGGCTTGTTGACTGGCATGTAATTCAAATCCAGCCGCCGTTAGAATGCTATGAGATTGTTCACTGCTTGTACCATTGACTACTACAACGATGGCATCATTTGCCGGATCAAGATCCACCAGGCCAGTTCCATCATCAAGACTCATAACAATCAAGCCTTTGGTTTGACCAATGCCTGTATTATGGAACCCAAGACGGGCAGTTACGTCAGCAAGAGTTGTTAATCTAAATAGTTTTGAAGAAGCTCGTATTGCAATGAACTCTTTAAAAATATCTGAAGAAAATTCAATGTCACTTGCTTGTGCTGAGGTGTTAGTGTTGTTTATTATCTCACCAATTGCAGACCAAGAGCCTTCATTATCTTGAGCCAGAGGAAGGCCAACATTCCAGTTATTAGTCATTTTGGTAAAATCAAGATAGTTGAACCAATCACCTGCATCATAGGAATTCCTATCCATTGATTTAGAGCGTAATAAATCTCCACCTAGTTGAAAAAAGCTTATGCCTTGACTTACCAAAGGTAATGTACCCGCGATATTTTGTATACGCACTCTGTCATCAATAGTGGCAACATCTTCAAGATTATATTGCAGTCTGTCCCAAAGGGTATCGCCATCATGTTTTGAAACATAGTTGATGATATCTGCAGGATCATTTGCATAAGATGATTGACCAAAGGTACTACCTGCTTTTATGACGCCATTTTGATCCTGAAGTTGATAATCAGCTAAAGTGCCAGCCAGACCTAATCGGATAATATCTATTTCATTTAAACTAGCTGTGGATTTAAACAAAGCTGCATTACGAATGATGTCTCTTGGTCGGTCATTGAATGTGCCCACTTCTGAACCTGCCATGTTCACTTGACTAGCTTGAACATAGCCACGGTCAGCTCGAGTCCAACCTTCTCCATAGAAATAATTATCAGGATCAATTGCCTGAACCGCATCCCTTGCAGCTAAGATTGATTCTTTAGAGTTATTACCCATAATATCAAATCTGAATCCATCAAACTTATATTCAGATGTCCAAGTCAGCAGAGAGTCGACCATTAGCTTATCCATCATCATATGCTCAGGTGCTGTATCTTGACAACAGGTAGCAGTTTCGACATTACCACTCATTAAATCACGACGGTGGTAGTACCCAGGAACGACTTTATCGAGCACTGAATTTTCATTCAGACCGGAAGAACTTGTATGGTTATAAACAACATCGAGTATAACCCGTAAGCCCATTTCATGAAGCGACTGATTCAAAGCGCGCAGTTCTAAAATGCGAGCCGCGCCATCAGGGTTTGAGCTATAACTTCCATCGGGCGTGGTAAAATGCTCAGGGTCATAACCCCAATTAAAGCTATCTAAGTTACGCATAGATTGTGTAAGGGCTTGGGCATCAGTTGTTGTGGGGTCGTAACTTGCGTAGACATCCACAAGAATTGCATTACCATCTTCAACACCACAAACCGGTGATGAACTATTTTGTGCACAAAGTTCACTGACTGTGTTGTTAAGATTTATTCGACTAGTCGGATCTTCACCGATACTTGCAATATCATTGACAGGTAGCAATTGAAAATGCGTCATACCTGCATCTACTAAGGACGTTAAATGTAGAACAGGAGCAGAGGTTTGCTCAGTGAATGCTAAATATTTGCCGCGGTTAGCTTCTGACGTACTGGTATCTCTAACACTAAAGTCTCGCACATGCCCTTCATAGATAACAGCATCTTCTATTTCCTCAACAACTGGCACAATATGAGCATCCCAACCAATAGGTTTTAAATCGTCATCAGCTAGATTAACAAATTGTGAATATGAACCATTGGTTGATAAAGAAAGGCTATAAGGATCGGTTGCTTCAATTGTTTCAAAACGAGTATTTTGATGATGAAAAACAGTTAGTTCAAAACGATAAAATAATCGATCCATGGTCTCAGGTGCATCAAATGACCAAACGCCAGTATTGGTATCAGCAACCATAGCATTGCTGCTTTGTAATACTTTAGCTGCATTATAGATATTCAATGTTACAGAGGTCGCAGTTGGTGCCCATAGGTTAGTGGTAATGGCATTGTTCGCATAAATTACTCCTAGATTTGAATTACTTGCTGGTGCATACAAGGCATCAAGTATTCTAGGGGTTTGCACGTAGGTTGCTGCAATGACAGTGTCATCATCTGCGTAAGATATTGCTAGCAGTTTTCCTTTTAGCATTTGCTTAGCGATTGCAATATCTGCTGAGGTAGAAGAAAAGGCTGCAAGGTTTTGATATCGCAGCATTGAAAGTGTCACGGCTGGATGTTCAGAGGTCAAGGATGGCAAGTATTCTAAAAAGTTGTTACCTGGGATACCGGTTTCACCATCATAAGCTAAATTATCAACATCTGAACTATAAATTCGAACTTTAGCAACATCAGCATTTGCACTACCACCAGCATTCCAAAATACGGTATTTTCATTAGCCCAATGGGCTGCAACATCAGCAATTAATGTTCCAGAGGGATAAGCAGTCGCTTCGCTATAAATATCGGAAATGCCTTGAAGTGTCCAGATCATTCGTACGCCTGTTAAGTCGGCTCTTTGATCAAGACCACCTAAATCTTTCTCATCGCCTTTATGAACAATAAAGTTCCCACAGTCACCGTAACCAGGTTTTAAGTCAATTATCCAATAGGCGCCATAGTTATCATCCATTCCACTCTGAGCTTGACCTACCAGCCATTCAGTATCTGCATTGAGATAAGAATCACAAGCTGTGTTATTCCATAAATGAAGTACCCAATCGGTGTAAACACCGTCAGGGCGGTTATAAAAAATGATCAGCTGATTTTCACCAGCAAACACTGAAGGTAAAGGTAATCCATTTGAAGTGGCTTCAACAGTGATATCAACTATACTTGATACTGAGTCATTACTTGGGTCCGTTACTGTGAGACTAGCTTGAAAGTCGCCTCCCACACTGTAATCAATCGTAGATGAGGTTGTAATAGCACAGTCATTAATAGTAATGGCATTACTTCCATCTCCTGAGCTTAAACTGCAAGTTAAACTGTCGTTATCAGCATCGGAAACAGCCCATGAAAAAGTGTAACGTAAAGTGTTTGAAGTACTTACTTCGGCTGCAAAATCTGAAATAGATGGGGCATTATTTGAAGACGTTGGCACAGGTGGCGGTGGCGGAGTGCTGTCTCCACCACCGCTACCGCAGGCGCTTAATACAGTAGTTAAAAGAGTTACAATTGTGATATTTATAATTTTAACTGACAGCATTATATAACCTTATTTACGATCCATTACGTTTAACACACAGCCTAATTCTTTGCATAAACAATGAACAGGGCTTGCATACGTATTCACATTAGATTTAGGTACAATTAAAGGTCAATCATCTAATAATTCTTGTATACCCGCCGCCTAAGCCGTTGTTTTAAGGATCCACCCATGATCGTTATTGTTAAGTTATTCCAGTAACAATAAGCAGAGGAATAGTTAAAGGCATAATGGTGATTCAAGTATTTAGTCAATTTCCTTATTTGTAGAGTGACCCTTATTGGTAATCACTTTTGGGCATGAGGATATTCTGTAGATACCATTAGTATTGATAAAGAAATCATATTTTTTTAAATAATTGCTGGTCTATGATGATATTAAGATGACTAAAGACTTTGAATACGTATGCATTGTTGAATATGCGAGTGAATACGTATGCAGAGCATATTCAACACTTTACATCCCCTTTATGATTAGACTAGCCAGCCAACATTAAGAATGGCCTTTTTATAGTCAAAACGATTTATAGTTAAAGAAAAATAAATAGGCAGTTACAAACTGTAAATACTACAATAGAATTTAAACAACCATCGAAGCACTGGGAGAAACATTTATGTTAAACATTAAGCTCAACAAGTTAACACTTGCGATGCTTTCAACCGGCTTATTAGCATTCAGCACTCAAGCCTATGCAGAAGAAGCATCTGCTGAAGATAAAAAAGCAAAAGAAGAAGGGGAAGAAAACGTTGTTACAGTGACAGGCTTCCGTGGAAGTCTCATCGAATCAATTAACAACAAGCGTTATGCAAGTGGTGTAGTTGAATCTATCTCAGCGGAAGATATTGGTAAATTACCTGATTCCTCTATTGCAGAATCAATTGCTCGACTACCAGGTCTAGCAGCTCAACGTCTTGACGGTCGTGCAAGTCGTGTAAGTATTCGCGGATTTGGTGAAAATGAGAGTGGTACCACTTTCAATGGCCGTGAACAAGTTTCCATCAGTGATAACCGTGGCGTAGAATTTGACCTCTACCCTTCTGAGATCATGAGCGGCGTAACAGTTTATAAGACGCCAAACGCCATGCTAGAAAGTGACGGCATTGCCGGTACAATTGACATGCAAACGATTAAGCCTCTAGCTCAAGACGGCAGAGTTCTTCAATTTAACGGGCAATTAGAACAAACCGGTTTTGAAAAACTAAATCCCGATGGAGATGACCAAGGTTACCGCGGTACTTTCTTCTACCTTGATCAATTTAATGATAACAAACTTGGTGTAGCCATCGCTTATTCTAAAATGGATTCTCCAAACCAAGAAAAACGTTGGAATGCTTGGGGATATCCAGGTTTTAACGTTAATGGAACCGACTTTTCAATTTTAGGAGGTGCAAAGCCATTCGTACGTTCCTCAACCTTAGAACGTGATTCATTACTGGTTGTTATTGAATATGCTCCAACGAGCGATTTAGCCATTACATTTGACGCCCTTGATGTTGATTTCCTTGATACAAAGCGACTACGTGGTATTGAAATTCCCTTCGCTTGGGGTCAAGGTGCTATTACTGTCCAATCGGTTGATGATGCTACAGGTTTTATTACCCAAGCGACTACTGATGGTCAACGCGTGGTCGTTCGTAACGACTTTGAAACACGTAAAGCTGATTTACAATCCTTCGGCTTTAACGCTAATTTGACTGTTAATGAAGAGTGGTCTTTAGACTTTGATGCAAGTCGTTCAACAGTTGAACGTGATGTATTCAGTTTAGAAAGCTACTCCGGTACTGGTCGTGGTGATTCAAATGGAGTTGCAGACACACTTAGCTATACCTTTAGACCAGGTAATGCTGGTGCTACCTTTACTAATAACCTAGATTACAGTGACTATTCACTCATTCAATTAGGTGGACCTCTTACTTGGGGTTGGAGTAGTGCTTTAAACGATTCTTTGGGTATCACTGGAACTCCATTAGAAAATTTAGGTCAAGACGGTTTTATTAACGCACCTAGTATTGATGATGAGCTAACGGCCCTAAGATTTGCTGCAACTCAGGAAATTAATTCCGAAGTTATATCAGAAATTACTTATGGCATTTCTTACAAAGAACGTGAAAAGACTAAAGCTTCTCAAGGTTACTACATGACCTTAAGTTCTTTTCCCGCTAATCCAGGAATGTTAGTTGTTCCAGAGCAGTATCGATTAGGTACAGTATCAATGGACATCATTGGCATGGGTAATATGATTGCTTATGATCCTATGGCTCTAATTAGAGATGGATTTTATACCCTTCTATCTGAAAATCTGACAGGACTACAGCATGCAACCAAGTCTTGGACTGTACAGGAAGAAATCACTTCTGCCTTTGTCTCAGCAAGTATTGCTACTGAAGTAGCTGGATTGCCACTTACAGGAGCTGCAGGTTTCCGTTATATTCAAACTGATCAATCTTCACAAGGATCTGCTTCACAATTAATTAACGGCCTAGTAGTTACCTCGCCAACTGATATTAGTCATAGTTATAACAACTTTTTACCAAGTTTAAACTTGACGTTGCAATTAGATGATACTCAATATCTACGATTTGGCGCGGCAAAGACTATCTCGCGCGCACGTATGGACCAGATGAATGCATCCGTTGGAGTTTCTTACAACCTTATTCCCGATTCAAATGGAAATAACTGGAGTGTAGGTGGTGGTAACCCAAGTCTAGAACCTAAAGAAGCTACAGGTATTGATCTTTCATATGAGAATTATTTCAGTAACGAAGGTTACTTTTCAGTCGCTGTTTTCTATAAAGATTTAACATCTTGGATATTCAATGGTACTTATGAAGTTGATTTAACTGGCGTTGAAGACCCAGCTACAGGCCTAGTACCAGCTAACCCTATCGGTACTGGTAACGGTCAAATCAATGGCGGCGGTGGAACCTTGAAAGGTTTTGAGTTATCTGTAACCCTTCCACTTAACATCATCCATGAAAGCCTCGATGGATTTGGTGTGCTTGCAAGTCATACTGGCATTAGCTCAGACATTAAAGACTTAAATGGCAATGATTACCAGCTACCAGGTCTTTCTGACAGCATTCAAACCTTAACCTTCTACTATGAAAAGAATGGCTTCTCAGCTCGTGCTAGCATGCGTAAGCGTGATGATTTCAGTGGAGACGTTTATGGCCTAGGTTTTGATACTAATCAGGTTGCTATTGTTGGTGAGACAATTTGGGATGCACAGATTGGTTATGATTTTGCCGAAGGTGGGTTTGACTCACTTGAGGGATTATCAATCTCTTTCCAAGTTCAAAACTTAACGGATGAACCCTTCACTGCTCTCAGTGGCGACAATCCTCTACAAATTCGTGATTACCAAGAATATGGAAGCACTTACTTGTTAGGTTTTAGCTACAAGATGTAATTTGAAGTAGTTACAATTACAAGCCCTTGTAATGTAATATTGCAAGGGCTTTTTTATATAGTATTTTTAAAATAGAATAATAGAAGAATAAATTATTTTTGGAGAAGTTATGAATAATCAGAGTGAAAAGTCTAGCAATGGCAAAATACAAAATGTGGTTGTTGTTGGCGGAGGAACTGCTGGCTGGGTAACGGCTTCATTATTGTCTAAAGTACTAGGTAAATCTATAAACATTACCCTAATAGAATCCGATAAAATTGGTATCATTGGCGTCGGCGAAGCTACTATTCCTCCAATTATTAGTCTTAATAATGCCCTAGGTATCAATGAGAGCGATTTTATGAAGGCTACCAAGGCCACCATAAAACTCGGTATTCAATTTGAAAACTGGGGTAATAAGGGCGATAGCTATATGCACGCCTTTGGTGAAATAGGTAAGAACTTCCCCTTCTGTGAGTTTCATCACTTCTGGACTAAGAGCCAACAACTGGGTGATCAATCAAGTTTCTGGGATTATTCTCTAAATTATCAAGCTGCCATTTCAGGTAAGTTTTCAAAAATAAACAACATTGAAGGCACAAATTTACCTGGTATCTCTTACGCTTACCATTTTGACGCAACCCTTTATGCAAAATTCCTCCGACAATTCAGTGAAAACCTAGGTGTAAAACGAGTCGAAGGCCTAATCACTAAAGTTAACCAAGATCCTCAAAATGGTTATATTGAGAGCGTTGATTTAGAAGAAGGCGCTACCGTTAAGGGTGATTTCTTTATCGATTGTACTGGACTAGCTGCCCTTCTGATTGAAAAAACCTTAAGTACTGGATTTGACGACTGGTCCCAGTGGCTTCCCTGTAATAGAGCCGTGGCGGTACCAAGCGAATCTACTGATAAAATACGACCCTTCACTCGCGCAATCGCCCATGAATATGGCTGGCAGTGGCAAATTCCACTACAACATAGAACGGGCAACGGCCTAGTTTATTCCTCAAAACACATGACCGATGATGAAGCAAAAGAAAAGATTCTTTCGAGTATTGAAGGCAAGCCGCTAGCTGAGCCAAAAGTTATTGGATATCGAACAGGTAGACGCCGTAAGCAGTGGAATCGTAATGTGGTTTGTATAGGTCTAGCCAGTGGATTCTTTGAACCACTTGAATCTACAAACATCCATTTAATTCAAACCGGAGCCATTCGCCTGCTCAAGTTCTTTCCGCATAATGGTATTAAAAATGAGGAAATTGCTGAATATAATCGTCAATCAACTAATGAATATGAACGTATTCGCGACTTCATCATTCTGCACTATAAGCTAACCAACAGAAACGATACGCAATTCTGGCGCCAGTGTCAGCAAATGGAGGTGCCTGATACCTTAGCTCAAAGGATGGAATTGTTCCGGGAATCTGGAAAAGTATTCAGAGAACAGGAGGATCTATTTACTGAAATCGCCTGGAAACAAGTAATGATTGGCCAAGGAGGAGCACCCCATGACTATCATCCTTTGGTTGATTCCCTGTCCGAACCTCAAATTACTGAATTAATGGCCAACTTGAAGACGCTAATCAATAGAACCGTGGATAAAATGCCTAGCCACGATGAATTTATAAGAGAAATTTAACCCTGTGAAATCACTACTTACTTTAACTAAAACTACGGTCTTTACTGTTATTTATTGCCTCAGTCTAAACTTACAAGCTTTTGAAGATTCATCTGAATATAAACTTAATGTACCCTTTCCTGATTGGCGAGATCAGATCATTTATTTTTTAATGGTGACAATCTACAAGGAATCATTGATAAAACGAACTATATCCAAAACTTAGGCGCCACAGCTGTGTGGATCACTCCTCCAGTAGCCAACCTTTGGTTCAGCGATGGCTCTAGTCTAACCAGTTACCATGGATATTGGACAAGGCATTTTAAGAAAGTCGATGAACATCTTGGCAGCCTAGAAACTTATAAAGCCCTATCAAGTAACCTTCATAATAAAGGCATGTACCTAGTCCAAGACATTGTTGTCAACCATGTAGGTCGTTACTATCAATACAAGGGCAATTATGATCCTGAAAATACCGCTCACAACTTTGAGTATCTAGAGGGTAATCTGCCTAGTAAGAATCCAACTCAGTATCCTTTTAACTTGAATGACAGGAATAATGCTGAACACGTAAAAGCTGATATCTATCATTGGACTCCGGAAATTAAAGATTACAATGATCCCATACAGGAAGCCTTATATCAATTGGCCGGATTAAACGATCTTAATACATCAAATCATTTGGTAAGAGAAACGCTAAAAGAATCCTATGGCTACTGGATAAAAGAAGTTGGAGTTGATGCCTTTAGACTTGATACGGCTAAGTTTGTTGAGCACGACTATCTTAATGACTTTATTCACAGTGATAATGGCATTCTTGCAACGGCCGCTAAAACAGGCCGGCATTCATTTCCAATTTTCGGTGAGATATTTGAGATACCGGCTGCCATGGACAATTCTGCTGAACTGAAAATAGCCTCTTTTCAAGGAACAGACTCAAAACCTGAGTTAAATGCAGTAATAGGATTTCCTTTATACGAAGCAATAAGTCGAGTATTTAGCCAAGGTCGCCCCACTAGTTATCTTTCATATCGATTAACTAACCAAATGAATATTTATAAAAATCCTTATATGGTCGCTAATTTCGTCGATAATCACGATGTACAACGATTTCTCGCTAAGAGTAATCTAGCAAGCTTAAAACAGGCCTATGCTTTGATAATGACCGTACCTGGCATTCCAGTTATCTATCAAGGTGATGAACAAGTCTTTGAACAAACACGTCGTTCCATGTTTAAGGGTGGTTATTTATCTGATGAGGATCAATTTTAGAAGACAATAAAACCGGTCCCGGCGCTTTGATTTATAAAAGAGAGTACAAAGGCAGCACTGCCATTATCATGTTTAATAGTGCAAGTCATGAAACTCTTGTTGGCAACCTACAAATCGGTTTGACCAAGGGATATAAATTAATGAGCCTGTTGACTGAAAACTTTTCTAAAACTCTCACACTCGATGAACAAGGACAGTTAACTGTAGTTTTACCTAAGCACTCCATCCTAGTGTTTATTGCAGAAAAGGCTGAGCAAGAAAGCCCGGTTATACAAAAACATAGTTTAATCCTTAATAAAACCATCAACAATTGGACTCTTTTAAGGAATACTCAAATTACAGGATCTATAAGTAAAATAACCAGTCCTCTACTATTAGTAACTGATGGAAATGTCGAAAACGCCACCAAGATAGATGTTGATTCTTCGGGTAATTGGAAAACCTTGCTCAAGGTTAGAGATTATGGCAAAAGCCAGTATAATTTTGAAATATACGCACCAGAACTAAATCTTGTTACTAGTAAACAGCAATACACAGCAACAATCACTCAAGCAACTTTTAACCAACTGGTCAAGGATCCTAAGGGTGACGATAAAGGTTTTAATGGCAAGTATCTAAAACCACAATCTGATGGTTTTAATGCTCAGATGGATATAAATCAAGTATTAATTAAGTCAGCCGGTGGAAATTTAGAACTTTCAGTTACCCTAGAAGAATTAAATTCAGACTGGTTGGCCCCTAACGGATTTGACCATTTATTCTTATCAATTTTTATCGACTTGCCACACATGAAGGGATTGAACACTTTACCGCTTATGCAAAGTAAAACGCCGAATGATTTTTCTTGGAATTATGCCCATGTTTTATACCCATCATCATTCAAGATGCAGGATTTAACACCTGAAAATTATCATTAATTCTGCTTCCTAAAGTATCCCCTATCTCAGGGAGAGTTTGATTGAAAAATTCATCAATCTT
>NVWF01000027.1 GCA_002746155.1 Gammaproteobacteria bacterium
AAGTGATCGGCATCAATGTTATTGAGTGATCGCGATGGATGTTATTGGGTGATCGGCATCAATGTTATTAGGTGATCGGGATGCATGTTAATATGCAATCAAAGAGCAATTCAATTAGAAATAACCGATGCACAGATCTTTATAGCTCTGAGTTTTGACAAGAACAAACTTCGATGTGTTCATTTTAATAACTTTCCTGTTGAGTCACAAGCGTCTCTGTCAATTGATACTATCAATGCAATCCGTCTAATCCAACAGGAGATCGATCCTGATACTTTATTTTTTCAACGTCAGCTAACAATCGCGGGAGATACTGAACTCGCCCATCAAATGAAAAATACCATTGATACATTTAATCAGGATCTTATTCCTTCAGTTGTGATGAAACTATTATCTGAGTACCAAGCACGAATTCTTCAAAACGTTTGATTAGTGACTATTTACCATACCCGCCAATTGAAAATAATAACCATTACAAAACTCATATTCCTCCTGTAATAATTGTTCATCAAAGGGTAGCGACATTTTATCCCGAATAGTTTTGGAAAATTGCCTCACAGCTTCAAGTGTATCTTCATGTCCTAGGGGTACCAAACGCAAAATATCAATTCCCAAGTCCTCAATATCATTGAGATAATCATAGAGATTATTGACTTTAGCCGATTGGATTTGAATGCCATTGATTTGAGAAAAAATTTCATCCTCTTGGGTTTTAACTAACATCCCTTGTTCATCTTCAAGACATTTAAATTGACAATTGTCCTTAGGTAACTGATGGTGTCTTGCAGTAAAACAGCGAGCAGAATAAGCCAAGGGTAGACGACCAAAAACCTGGTATTCTAACTCAATGCCTTGGGATTTTGCCGTGGAGATCATGGCTAACAAATCCTCTTTACCTAATTCAACAGGAATGCTCCAGCGGCTCATACCAATTTTGTTAAATAATTTTAAGCTACGATTGTTATAAATATTAATCGCACAACCTGCTACAAAATTATTGTTATTTTGTGAGGCAATTTGAATAGCTGCCATATCGTTTGCTTCAATGAGATAGTTTTGTTGTTTAGAAATTTTAGTCAAAACACTTAGCTCAGAGTCAGCTTCTAACAGGGTTAAAGTCGACAAGACAACCTCTTTACCTGCTTCAGATAACATGGTTGCTATCTCAAGCCAATCGTTCAACTTCATTGAGCGTCTTTTTGAGCAAATAGTTTCGCCGATATAAACAATATCAACTGAAGTTTCAGCGAGAGCCTTATAAAAATGTTTATATTTTTCAGTAGACCAATAATAAGGAACGGCTGCAACGGATATCTTCATAGTATTTCCTTATTGCCAACTACGGTCATAGGCGCCGATAGTAGTTTGCTTGCCTTCAGCCAGACTTGCCAGTTCTTCCTGAGCCTGTTGAGATGCTTTTAAGCCCAGTTTTGCCCTATCAATTGCCTCACGCCAGGCTTTGGTAACCTTAGCCACATAGGCAGGACTTCTTTGTCTACCTTCGATTTTTATTGCTGCTACCTTTGCCTTTAGTAGCTCTGGCAAAATGTTCATAGTATTAAGGCTGGTTGGCTCCTCTAGTGCATGTTCAATTTTTCCATTGACCTTAAAGCGCCCCTTACAAAGTGTTGGATAACCTGCATTTTCATTTTCCCCAAAGCGATCAATTAACAAACCATTCAATCTAGACTCCAAAATGTCACCTTTATTTTGCCACTCAACATAGGCAGCGGGAGAACAAACACCTTGAGTATTGGGTGATTCACCTGTCATGTAAGAAGAGAGGTAACAACGACCTTCAGCCATAATACAAAGGCTACCGTATCCAAAAACTTCTATTTCCACAGGTGATGTTTTGGCAAGTTTTGCCACCTGCGCTAAGGATAATACTCTAGGTAGTACCGCCCTACGAATTGCAAAGTGTTGATGGTAAAAATTCAAGGCTTGTAGATTAGTCGCTGATGCCTGGACGGATAAATGAATTGGAAAATCATCGGAGCGTTGGCGAATATAATCCATCACTCCCGTATCCGCCACAATTAGAGTATCAATTCCAAGTTCCATGACCAGATCAACAGAATAGGTCCAGGTTTTCCACTTGGCCTCTCTTGGATAAGTGTTAATTGCACAATAGACTTTGCAGCCTCTGGTATGGGCATATTCAATAGCCTTAGTAATTTGTTTATCCGAAAAGTTCAGACCCGAAAAATGTCGAGCATTGGTTTCATTTTTTAAACCAATATAAACAGCAGTAGCGCCATTATCCATAGCCTTCACTAAAGATTGATAATTACCTGCTGGGCAAACTAGCTCCATACTTTTTCCTTGATTATTCCTTAATTATAAATGTCATCCACAAGCCCCGACTTGTCCACAGGAAGTACAAAAGTCACAGCCGTCTCGTCGTATAACAGATGCATTTAAACATTCAGTACAAACTTTACCTGCCAGGACTAAATTCTCGACATTAGTATTTTCACAAGTAGATTCTTTTGTTGGCATCATTCCCATGGGGTTCATAGGAAATCCTTGCTCATCCAAGACTCCCAGCATTTTGTAACGATGGATCAATAGTCGAGCAACATAGGCAATAGTTGAAGGTTGCAGAGCTTGTTTTTGATAGCCAGGTACTTTAGCAAAAAAGTCTCCTTGGGCTTCTGGGAAGTCTTTTAATCCACGTAGTTTTTTACCTATCCAAGCTGCGTCGAGTACTCGCATATCAAAACTAAGAGATTTTGTAATTCCATTAAAATCAAGGGGATAAGTTCCAGAAAACCAAACGCTATAAGGACGATGTCCCCCATCTGGTAACACACACTCTTTAACAAACATTGCAAAATCATCACCAGTAGTTGCATTATTGATGTCAACAGTCCAAGACAAGGTACCGTCCGTATCCGACTTGGGCTCCTTGAGACTGAACATGGCATCAACTAAAGGTGTCTTGGCATTGGGCTGTTCAAACACCGAAAGTTCCTTACAACGATAGCGTATCAAACGTGCTAGGGCAGCAACATTACCCGGAACATTAATCAAATTTCCCTCTGGCGGCATGTTCATACTAAAAGGACTTCCAGAAGTTTTACATAAGGAATCTAATTTCAATTTTAGCCATAAATGATCCCTTGCACGCATGTCCATTGAGAGTGTTTTAGCAAGGGCTGCTAAACCTCTCGGTTGCTCAGCTCCATTTATCCAAACTTCAAAAGCAGTTTTGTCATCACCTTCTATATGACCAATAAACACCGCAAATCGTTGTTGAATATTTTCCACCATATAGGATATTCCTGAACTACCAGCTTTAAATTGAGGTCGATGGGGCCAGCGTAATGACGCCAGTGCAACTTCAGGTGTTGTGGAAATTTGAAGTTTTCTGTCAGCAGAAAATTGATCGAGCTTAGGAGGCTGCTCATCAGTGCTTTCAATGGAAAGCACACTGCCTAAGATATTATTAGGACGATAGGTTGTTATACCTTTAAGTCCATATTTCCAAGCATCCTGATAAATATTTTTAAACTGAGAAAAGGGGTAATCCTCTGGAACGTTAACCGTCTTGCTAATACTTGCATCGATATAAGGTTGTATTGCGGCTTGCATCAACAAATGATCTCGAGCACTTATTTCAAGTGCTGAAACAAAGGCTGGTGGCAAGTTTTGGGGATCATAACCCAAATGACAGTAGAGCCTGTAAGCATGATCTTCTACCTGATAATCACGGGTCGATCCATCCGCTAAACGTTTCTTACGGGTGTAAAACCATGAAAAAGCTGGTTCAATTCCATTAGAACAATTATCTGCAAAAGCCAGCGAGATGGTTCCTGTTGGAGCGATAGAAATTAAATGAGAATTTCTGATGCCATATTGTTTAATATCTTTTCGAATCGTTTCTGGCAAGCGTAGAACAAATTTACTTTGTAAGTATTTATCAGCATCAAATTTTGGAAATGCACCTTTCTGTTTGGCAATTTCAATGGATGCAATATAGGCAGTGTCGCGCATTAAACAGGTGATTTTTGCTGCAAACTCTCGCCCATCATCACTATCATAACAAAGACCTAATTCGATTAAGGCATCTCCCAATCCCGTGTATCCCAAACCGATTCGTCGTTTATCTTGTGCTTCTTTCTGTTGCAGTTTAAGTGGCCATGAGCTCACATCCAGCACATTATCCAACATTCTTATTGATTGAGATATCGTCCAACTGAAAGCGCTAAAATCAAAATTAGCATTTTGGGTAAAAGGCTCTAATACATACTTTGTTAAATTAATCGAACCAAGACAACAACAACCATAGTCTGGTATAGGCACTTCACCACAAGGATTAGTCGCTTCAATAGTTTCACAATAATAGAGATTATTGTCCTTATTAATACTATCGATAAAAAGCACTCCCGGCTCAGCGGCCCTGTAGGTACTTTCCATGATCAAATTCCATAGCTCTCTGGAGTCGACTTTTTTATAAATCCAGAGACCATCACCTCTTTGATAGATATTATCACTAGGGGAGTCTAATACTGCTGGCTGCGACCTGTGCACTAATTCAAATAATTCCTGCTTATCCAAAGCCTTCATAAAAGCATCGGTAATACCAACACTAATATTAAAGTTACTTAAGGTTTCAGCTGTTTGCTTAACTGAGATAAATTCCATTATATCAGGATGATCAATACGCAAGACACCCATCTGGGCACCACGACGTGAACCGGCGGATTCAACTGTGGAGCAGCTTTGATCAAACAGGTGCATATAACTAACAGGCCCTGAAGCATAACTTTGAGTACCCTTAACCAAAGCCCCCTTAGGTCGAATGGATGAAAAATCATAGCCCACACCTCCACCACGACGCATGGTTTCAGCTGCATGATTAAGAGCGGTATAGATACTTGCCTTGCCAGCCGTTTTTGATGAAATACTATCTCCCACAGGTTGCACAAAACAGTTGATCAAGGTGGCATTTTTTATATTTGTACCAGCAGAAGAATTGATTCTGCCAGCTGGAATAAAGCCTGACTGTAATGCTTTAAGAAACTTCGCTTCAAAATCATCAGGTTTTAATTCATTCGCCGCAAGTGATTTTGCAACTCTGACCCTGATAGCCTCTGTCATGTCGCTTCCATTGAGTGACTTTTCTTCACCCTTAGCATATTTTTCTGTCAGCACATCGAGGCAAACTTCTTGAAACATAAGAGAACTATTATTGACTCCATTAAAAGCAATATTAGTATTTGTACTTGTCATAACCAACCCTTCACAATTAAATTTGTGATATTTTTATAAGAAATCATGTTATTTTAAGTTTGAGGTTATCTTGGATAAGCTCTAGCTAAGAGAGGTCAATGTAACGAGTCTATTTCAGGCTGTAAACTACATATGTACAATATTTTGATCTAGATCACTATATGTTGTGGTATTTTAAATAGACTTTATTGTCATTAAGTTGTAATAAAGGCTCTGTAAGTTTAGTATCTTTACAGAAAATTTCAGATTAGCTATTTATTAATGAGTTCAGATTTATGCCCGTAAAAGTATTGTTAGTGGAAGACGAAGAGCCTATCAGGGAAATGCTTCGCTACTCACTAGAAAATCATCATTACACGGTGCTTGAAGCAGGCAGTGCTAAACAGGCCCGTGAAATTTTATTAACTAATCGACCAGACATTATTATTGTTGATTGGATGATGCCAGGAGAGTCTGGCATTGAGTTTATAAAGCGGCTTAAGAAAGATGAAATACTTTCAGATATCCCAACCATGATGCTCACCGCACGGGTTGAAGAAATGGACAAGGTGAGAGGTCTTGAGAGCGGTGCCGATGACTATATGACTAAGCCCGTTGGAATACGTGAGTTCCAAGCGAGAATTAAGGCTTTACTACGCCGCTCATCCCCCACTAAAAATGAACAACGTCTCGAGCTACTGGGTATTCAACTTAATCTCGCCACCCACCAACTGCATATCGATGGACAAAGATTACCAATTGGTAGCACAGAGTTTAATTTACTGAAGTTTTTCCTAACCCACAAAAATAAGATCTATTCACGCTCACAACTGCTGGATTTTGTTTGGGGACAGGGTGTTTATCTTGAAGAAAGAACCGTTGATGTGCATATGTTGCGGCTCAGAAAAATACTTACTCCAAATGGCAAACAACACCATCTGGTCACAGTCAGAGGAATGGGGTATATGTTTTCAGATGGTAAGATCTAACTTGAGTTTTATTAAATGAATAGTGCTTGGTCAGTTGAATATACAAGGCTCATCATAACCTTAGTCTCAACAGTTTTATTTGGACTAGTCACTGAGCTGTGGTTTTTATCCCTTGCCATTCATAGTGTCATTTATATTGGCTGGCATCTCTATCAGCTAAAAGCATTTGAACAATGGATTAAAAGAGGTGCTCCCGTTAAAAGCGCTCCGGATACCAGTGGCGTTTGGGCATTAATCGTTCAGCATTTTTATCGCTCTCAAAAATCCAATAAGGATCGCAAAAAGCATTTAGCCAACATCGCTAATCACTATCACGCTGTTATGTCAGCCTTGCCTGATGCAACCATTGTTCTTAATGAAAAATCAGAAATAGAATGGGCTAATAAAGCTTCCCAAGAAATTCTTGGCATCGACGTGATTCGAGATATAGGACACCCACTTGATAATATCATCAGAGATTTAGCCCTTCAGTCACTATTACTTTCTGATGGCGAACAGTCAGAAGTTGAAATACCTTCTCCTGTTGATGTATTGAAAACCCTTAGTATATCAAAGCTGCAATACGGTGAGCATAAGACTCTTTTGATTGCTCGGGATGTAAGTCAACGTATCGCCATACAAAAACTACGTAAAGCTTTTGTTGCAAATGCTTCACACGAATTGAGAACTCCTCTAACCGTGATTTCCGGTTATTTAGAAATTCTTGATTCCGATGACGAACTACCAACTACCACAGGTAAAGTCGTAAATAATGCTCTGCAACAAGCCCTGCGTATGGAAAAAATATTAAACAATCTATTGACTTTATCCAAGCTAGAGGAGAAGTCTTCAACTAAAGCCAAGGGTGAAACCATTGCTGTTGCCAGTGTAATTAGGCGTCTTGTTGCTGACTTTGAAGATCCAAACTCATCTCAACAACATATTTTTGAATTAAATATCGATGAGACTCTACAACTGCTAGGACATGAACAAGAATTCTACAGCCTTTGTCAGAATTTAGTAAGCAATGCTATCAAGTACTCTGAAGATGATGCAGTTATCAAAATTTGCTGGTCTAGAAATGCTGATGATTTAGCCTGTTTTGCTGTTTCTGATTCAGGGGAAGGTATTGCTAAGGAGCATTTAATGCGACTTACTGAGCGATTCTTCCGAGTTAATGTTGCTCGAGAACGTAAGATTAAAGGCACCGGTCTAGGTCTGTCTATTGTTAAGCATATTTTGGATAATTATGGTGGTTATTTAGATGTGCAAAGTCAACTTGGTGAAGGCTCCACCTTTACTGCTTGTTTTCCTCTGTCTCGGATTATTTGATTGCAAATCATCTATTATCAAATAGTTTTCTAGTTGTCATATAGCTGTAATAAAAGCAGCTTATCATCCATATTATCGTAAATAACTACTATTATACTTTATAAGTTTTGCTACTTTTCTAAAGGAAACAACAATGAAACTTCTCAAGAATAGTTTATTAACTCTTGCTATAACGGCGACTCTCAATCCAGTAATTTATTTTGCTGATGATGATTGGGTTAACTTATACGGCAGGCTTAACCTTACTCTAGACAAGGTGGATGAAGACGGCGGAGATGAACAGTGGGAACTCAACAGTAACGCTTCGCGTATTGGTGTTAAGGGTAAGGGCAGTGCTGGTGACGGCTTCGAGGCTTTTTATCAACTTGAATGGGCAGTTGATGTAGCTGATAACTCTGGTTCTGACAATATTAAATCTCGTGACCAAATCGTTGGTATCCGTGGTGGATTCGGTGAAGTCTTTTTAGGTCGTCATAATACGCCTACTAAGGTACTCCAGAAAAGAATCGATCTTTTTGGTAATTTAATAGGCGATATTAAGACGTCTTTTAACGCTGAGAAACGTGCTAGCGACATCATTCAATATACCACTCCTAAGATATCAGGCTTTAAGGCTAAAGCAGCTTTCATTCCTGGTGAAGATACCGGCATAAATGATGGTATTGCTGATGGAACATCCATCGCATTTGAATATGTTATAGACGACCTTGATTTAGGTATTTCTTTTGATACTGATGTTGAAGGTGAAGGCGTAGATACCACTCGATTTGTTGCTCAATACAAAATTACTGACTGGCGCTTAGGTTTTATGTATCAGACTACGGATAACAATGGACAAGATGGCGATGGTGTTATGGCTAGTGTTAAATACATTTCAGGCGCTAACTCCTTCAAACTTCAAGTTATCGATTCTGATGCTTGGGAAGCCGATGTAAGTTCAAGGGTTAAATACTCTTCACAGGTTTCCTTAGGTTGGGATCATAAACTAGGCAAAAAGATGACTGTCTACACTTACCTGACCCTAGGCGATGAGGGCGCTACCGGCAACGATGATAGCGTCTTTGGTGTTGGTTTAGTCCTTAAATTTTAATTCATTATTTTAATTCATTATTTTAAAAGAGAGATCATGTTATGAAAAAGGTATTACTTACCATACTTTTAATTGGCTCATTTACACTAGGTGCAGCTGGAAGAGATACCATCACTGTTGTTGGTTCCTCCACTCTTTATCCTTTTTCAACCATCGTTGCCGAGCGCTTTGGTAAAGCAACAGACTTTAAAACACCAAAAATTGAATCAACAGGTACTGGCGGAGGTATGAAATTATTTTGTGCAAGCGCTGGTATCGATTCGCCTGATATGTCAAACGCTTCACGTCGCATGAAAAAAACTGAATTTGATAAATGTCAGAAAAATGGTGTAACTGATATCACTGAAGTTTTAATCGGAAATGACGGAGTCGTTATTGCCAACTCTAAAGCTTCTGCTCAAATGACTGTTTCTAGAAAAGAGCTTTTCTTAGCCTTAGCTAAAGAAGTCCCTGCTCTAGACGGTTCAGAAAAACTTGTGGCTAATCCTTATAAAACATGGCAAGAAATTAATCCTGCACTTCCTGCTATTAACATTGAAGTGTTAGGTCCCCCTCCAACCTCAGGTACTAGAGACGCTTTTGTTGAACTTGTTCTTGAAAGCGGTTGTAATGCTTATTCTTGGATTGCAGCGATAAAGAAGATAAACAAAAGTCAATTTAAAGCAATCTGTCACTCTGTTCGTGAAGATCATGTTTACATCGAGGCTGGTGAAAATGATAATCTTATTGTTCAGAAGTTAACAGCTAATCCTAACGCTTTCGGAATCTTTGGTTTTAGCTTCCTAGACCAAAACTCTGACAAGTTACAGGGTTCAAAGGTTGATGGTATTGCACCAACTTTTGAAGCAATTTCTGATGGCTCTTATCCAGTATCAAGACCTCTTTATTTCTATGTTAAAAACTCACACGTTGGAACTGTCCCAGGTATGCTTGAATTCTTATCAGAATTTACATCTGAAGCAGCCATGGGTGAAGAAGGATATCTTAGTGAAAAAGGCTTAATCCCACTTGCTGAAGATAAACTTAAATCGGTAAGAAAGTCAGTCTTATCATTAGAAAAGCTAGAGCTTTAGTTAGTGATTTATAGAAAAAAAGGTCATTCACAATGAATTCATCGACATTGATGTTCATCATCGCCTTTCTGGCTCTGTTTAGCTATTGGTTTGCTATTCAACGTGCTATCAAGGTTGCGGGTGGGCGCTCGAACATCAAACATCTCACTTCCTTGCCAAGGCAATTTGGCCTATTGACGGCTTTTTGGTGCGGCATCCCGGCGCTTTTGTTTTTGCTAGTTTGGGGGATATTTGAAACACCCATCATAGAGTCGCTACTCATTGCCCAACTACCTGCTTTTGTTGCTGATTTATCAACCGATCAATTAAGTTTGTACTTAAATAATATTCAACTATTAGCTTATTCGGAAAAACTACTGACTAATTCAGTTGAAGCTGAACAGTTAATTCAGTATCAGGCAGCTGCTCATTTACGCCTACTTACTAGCAATGCTGCTTGGTTAAAAGCAGGCTTTGTAGTATTAATTGCCGTATCGAGTGTTTTGTTTATTTTAAGTAAATTTTCAGTCAATTTTCGTTCTCGAGAAAAAATTGAAAAAGTTATCACATCCATTCTCTGGGTATGTTCAGGTATTGCCTTACTCACCACCATCGGTATTATTATTTCAGTACTCTTTGAGTCGATTCAATTTTTTAGCTCAGTGCCACCTTGGGAATTTATGTTTGGCACCCAGTGGTCTCCTCAAATTGCTATGCGCACCGATCAAGTTGCTGGGTCAGGAGCATTTGGCGCTGTACCACTGTTTTTAGGTACTCTGTTAATTAGTGCCATAGCCATGTCTTTATCTGTGCCCGTTGGTTTAATGATTGCTATTTATTTATCCCAATATGCTTCTGCAAGGATGCGCTCCATTGCTAAACCCATGTTAGAAATTCTAGCGGGAGTACCAACTGTAGTTTATGGATTCTTTGCCGCCTTAACCGTAGCCCCACTAATCAGGGACTTAGGTGACTGGTTAGGATTAACCGTTGCATCTGAAAGTGCCCTAGCTGCTGGTCTCGTAATGGGTGTGATGATCATACCCTTCGTTTCATCTCTGTCTGAAGATGCGATCAGTGCAGTGCCGAGTTCTTTGAAAGAAGGTTCTCTTGCCATGGGGGCAACACCCTCTGAGACAATTAAAAATGTACTTTTGCCAGCAGCAATTCCCGGCCTAGTTGGTGCAGTTTTACTTGCCGTGTCCCGTGCTATTGGAGAGACTATGATAGTGGTCATGGCTGCAGGTATGGCGGCAAATTTAACAGCTAACCCTCTGGATTCAGTTACCACCGTTACCGTTCAAATCGTAACGCTACTTACAGGTGACCAAGAGTTTGATAGTCCTAAAACCCTAGCAGCTTTTGCTCTGGGTCTTATGTTATTCATAACGACTTTGGCTTTAAACGTTATCGCCTTAAAAGTTGTTAGAAAATATCGAGAACAATATGATTGATTCTAATAAAGTAACTCAAGTTGTTGCTGCTAGTTTAACTAAGCGCCACAAAAAAGAAACTCGTTTTAAGTGGCTGGGTCGCCTAGCCGTCTTCTTCGGTTTTATGCTGGTGTTTGTGCTTATTGCAGACATTACTTCTAAGGCACTTCCAGCTTTCCATCAACATTGGGTTGCTCTTGATATCAACTATGATTCCAATTGGCTATCCATTGAGGACACTAGCGAAAGTAATTTAAAGTCAGCCAATTATCGTAAGGTATTAAAAAATTCACTGTATCAAATGTTTCCATCAGTCACGGGACGCAGCGATAAAAGAAAGTTATCCCAGATGGTCAGTTCAAATGCCGAATTTACCCTAAAGGACAACTTAAGGGCAACTCCTAGTCTTATAGATAGACAAACAAGAGTCTGGTTTCGTTTTGATGATGATGTGGATATTTACCTCAAGGATGTTAAACAGCTAGGCGAGGCAGAATTTAGATTAAATGCTAAGCAGGCAATCTGGTTGAAACAAATGGTTGAAGATGGTCGTGTTGAAAAAAGATTCAATATCGATTTCTTCACCAATGGTGATTCAAGGGAAGCTGAACTAGCAGGTATTAAAGGCGCTTTAATCGGCACTATCTTTACTATGTTAGTTACCCTAGCCTTCTCTTTTCCACTAGGTGTTGCAGCAGCGCTTTACTTAGAAGAGTTTGCACCTAAAAATAGGTGGACTGACATTATCGAGATTAATATTAATAACCTCGCAGCTGTGCCTTCCATTATTTTTGGTCTCTTGGGTCTATCGGTAATTATTAACATGTTTGGTATGCCCCGCTCAGCACCTTTAGTTGGCGGTATTGTGCTCACACTAATGACACTACCCACAATTATTATTGCTAGCCGAGCCTCAATTAAAGCTGTACCTCCATCAATTCGAGAGGCAGCCATGGGAATAGGCGCTTCAAAAGTGCAAACAGCTTTTGGTCACGTTTTACCCATGGCAATGCCAGGTATCCTCACAGGAACCATTATTGGAATGGCCCAAGCACTTGGCGAAACAGCACCTCTGCTGATGATTGGTATGGTCGCTTTCATTGTTGATATTCCAACGTCAATTACAGATTCTGCAACGGTTATGCCCGTTCAAATTTTTCTCTGGGCAGACAGTCCTGAACGAACTTTCCTTGCTAAAACATCAGCAGCAATTCTTGTATTATTAAGTTTTCTTTTTACAATGAATACCCTGGCTGCATTACTTCGAAATAAATTTGAAAAGTAGGTAAATTATTATGCTAGACATGTCATCTTCTGAGAGTTTGGTTTCTGAAGACACTAAAATAGATGGAACGGTAGGCAACTGCTTTGCTAAGGACGCGAAAATGTCCATGCGCAATGTGAATGTTTTTTATGATGATAAACAAGCTATTTATGATGTCAGCATCGATCTAGCTCGTCATCAAGTCACCGCTCTAATTGGTCCATCAGGTTGTGGTAAATCTACCTTCTTGCGATGTATGAATCGTATGAATGATACTATTCCAATTTGTCGGATTGAGGGTACATTCACCCTAGATGGTGAAGACATTTATGCTAAATCAATGGACCCAGTATTATTAAGAGCAAGGGTAGGTATGGTGTTTCAAAAACCCAATCCTTTCCCTAAATCAATTTATGATAACGTTGCCTACGGCCCCAAGATCCACGGCTTAGCCTCAAATAAAGCTGAACTTGATGAAATCGTTATAACCAGTTTACAAAAAGCCGGTTTATTTAATGAAGTAAAAGACCGCTTAGATGCACCTGGCACTAGCTTATCTGGCGGCCAACAGCAACGACTATGTATTGCGCGATCAATAGCGGTAAGCCCAGAAGTAATTCTGATGGATGAACCAGCCTCTTCCCTTGATCCAATTGCTACAGCGGTTATTGAAGAGCTAATTGACGAACTAAAAGAAAAGTACACCATTGCAATAGTAACTCACTCCATGCAACAGGCAGCTAGAATCTCCCAGACAACCGCTTACTTTCATATGGGGCAACTGGTAGAAATGGGAAAAACTTCGCAAATATTTACTAACCCTAGACACAAGTTAACTGAAAATTATATTACTGGTCGATTTGGCTAGTAAGATGCCTAGAGACAATAGATAAAGAACAAGACAAAGGATTAAGACGATGGATAACAAATTGCATTTAACTCAGCATATATCAAAAAAGTTTAACCAGGAACTTGAAGACGTACGTAACCAAGTTTTAAAAATGGGGGGCCTAGTTGAACAACAAGTTAGTGATGGTTTAACTGCACTTCTTGAAGCTAATAGTGAGCTGGGTAAACAGGTGGTAGAACGAGATACTGACGTAAATAAGATGGAACTAGATATCGATGAAAAATGCACGGAAATTCTAGCCCGCCGCCAACCTGCCGCTAGTGACCTTCGCTTAATGGTAAGTATCATTAAGACAATTACTGATCTGGAAAGAATTGGTGATGAGGCTGAAAAATTAGGTCGTAACGCGCAAAATCTTTCCCATAAGGCTGGCGCGAATCATCACTTCTTAGAGCTAAGAAACCTCGGTGAAATCGTTAAGAAGATGCTCAACCGTTCCCTAAACGCCTATGCCAGAATGGATGTTGACGAAGCGATTAGTATTATCAAGTCTGACGTTTTAGTCAATCAAGAATTTGATACGGTATCGCGATTATTGATCATGAAAATGATGGAAGACCCACGGGAAATTAAAAATACACTTTATGTTTCTTGGTGTGCAAGAGCACTGGAGCGAATCGGTGATCATTCCCAAAACATCTGTGAATACATTGTTTATTTAGTTAAGGGTAAGGATGTTAGGCATCTTAGCTTGGACGATATAAAGAAACAGATTCAGTAACAGCCTAGTGTCACAATACAAGCCACCCAGTGGTTCTTTAACTTGACCGAGTGGAGTTGTATTGTGAGCACCTATTGAAAACTTTCTATATAAAATTACTGATTAAACTTAATGAGCAATATTTGACATAAGATCTGGGTTTGTCACTAGGTTTCTTACACCATGAGCATGATCTTCATTGAAAACATTGTCTTTACACCAGTCACCAACAGTCTCGATATTAACTTTGGCTACTTTTGGACGCACACTCCATGAAACCTGAAGTGGAGATCCTTTTTCATTGTAACTAGGTCCTGTAGTCGACCCAGCGTATTGAACAGGCGTACCCATATTACTAGGGATATTCATTGCTTGGTGTAAGCCATTGACTTCTCCATGTTTAGCCAAGTTACCAAAATCAAGCGCTTTCTTGTCGTTAACAAGAACATAAACTTGAGTTTCGACGCGTAACTGTGGGTTCATAATCGACTCATCTAAACATGAACCTAATGTTGGACCAGGTTTTACCTGTGCTGTTGAGTGAACATAATGAACTTCAATAGTATCTCCAACATTAAGAGCGCCATACTTGCTTGGGCAAATTTCATTTCCTGTTGACTTAAGTTCTGAAACATTCAATTTACCTGAATATTTGTAACCCGTTTGAAAGCCATGGCCATCGCCGTTACCTGCATATTTAGTAAACTCACCACCTTTATGCTCAGCGTTCTTGTGGAAATGAATATTGCAAAGGTTCATGTCAGAAGATACAGGTGCAGTACTAAATAGCCGTGTATTCTCACCCGTTACTGTATCAATATCACGGGGTGATTGAGGGCCAAAGCCTTTGCCTTTTGTGTTTGTTGAAAGCATTGCTCTTTGTTCAGATATAACTTTATCCGATACTGCTCCATGAGCATCTTTGCCATTTCCTTTTATACTAGCGTGCATTGGCAATAGTGTAGCTACCGCTAATGCAATCATTACTTCTTTCTTCATAGTTAAACTCCTAAGTTGATGGTTATTTTATTGAGAGTAGATTACCACAAACTAACGCCTGTGATCCTCTAGTTTTAGATCAAACCAACAACAAGACTGCGCTCTATTACTAAACCCATATCAGAAATGCTAGCGGGAATTCCTAGCATCAACATTTAATTTTAGCCATGGTCGGATCATAAAATGACCTATACCCGTTCCAACTCAAGAGCTATTGTCTTAACCGATAACCTGTTTTAAATATCCACCAGATGATGACAAGACAGAGGCTCATGAATAACAATGTCATGCCAACACTCATACCGATATCCACATCAGCAGTACCGTAAAAGCTCCAACGAAAACCACTAATTAAGTAGACTACAGGGTTAAACAAGGTAATTGTTTGCCAGATTGGCGGTAACATACTGATTGAATAAAAACTTCCACCAAGAAAGGCCAAGGGAGTAACAACCATCAGCGGTATTACCTGTAGCTTTTGCCAGTTATCAGACCAGATACCAATGATGAACCCAAACAAACTAAAGGTAACGGCGGTCAAGACTAGGAAAGCCGTCATCCAGAAAGGGTGCGCAATTTCATAATCTACAAAAAATCGCGCGGTTATTAATATTAAAAATCCAAGTACGATGGATTTAGTCGCTGCAGCTCCCACATAACCGATAACAATCTCCACAGAGGAGATTGGCGCCGATAATATCTCGTAAATTGTTCCTGAATATTTAGGAAAAAATATTCCGAAGGAAGCATTGGAGATACTCTCACTGAGAAGGGTAAGCATTACCAAACCAGGAATAATAAAAGCGCCATAACTCACTCCATCAATATCACCCATTCTGGAGCCGATGGCAGAACTAAATACTACAAAATACAATGAGGTGGATAGCACGGGTGATGCCACACTTTGCATTAGATTTGCGATGCCACTATCCTCTGACTGAGTATCAAAACTATATAGCAGCTCATGACCATCTTTCATTAGTTCGAGGGCAAGGTGGCTGAGTTGTTCTGGTATAGAATCAATTGGAGTTTGCAAAACTAAAGTCAATTGACGCTTGCCAAGTTTTTGCATTAACAATTTTTTTTCTTCAATTAAAATAATTTTACCTTGGGAAATAATGCCAATACGATCAGCCATTTCTTCAGCTTCTTCTATATAATGAGTGGTTAAAATGATGGTTGTTCCCCCATCTCTCAAGTCACGGATCATATTCCACATATCGCGGCGCAATTCAACATCAACACCCGCACTAGGCTCATCCATAAATAATATTTCAGGTTCATGTGATAAGGCTTTTGCAATCATTACACGACGCTTCATGCCACCGGATAAATCCATCATTCTTGAATCGCGTTTATCCCAAAGTGAAAGTTGTCTAAGAATTTTTTCAATATAAGCAGGGTTTGCAGATTTACCAAACAGTCCCCGACTAAAGGTTACCGTGGCAAAAACACTTTCAAAAGCTTCGGTTGTTAGTTCCTGAGGAACTAAACCAATTTTAGAACGTGCCGCTCTGAAATCTGAAATAATATCATTTCCATCAACCAAAACTTGACCCGATCCAGGGTTTACTATGCCACAAATAATACTTATCAAAGTCGTTTTACCTGCGCCATTTGGCCCAAGCAATGCAAATATTTCACCTTTTTGAATTTGCAAATTAATAGAATCTAATGCATGAAACCCAGAATCATAGGTTTTGCTTAAATTATTAATTGAGATAATTGATTGCACTGACATTCCTCTAAGATCTTCATTAGTTAATTTATAACAATAACAATCATCATAATCAAATGATTGATTGTGTTAATTTATTGTTATCACTTTGAAATTTTTACTAACGGCTCTTCCTGAGTCATCGACAACTCTTATGCGATGTTGTCCTACCATAGCTTTCCAGAAGAACGGCTTTCTAGGATCGGACTCAGCTATAAACTCATCGTCTATGAACCAAAATATTTTCTTTACATCAGTATCAACTATAGCCATCAAAGGCACTTCATTCTTGTTAAATGAATCAGTAGAAGAACCGTCGGTTTGAATAACATAATCAATTGTAGACAGGGGTGAATGAATAACAGGGGCCATACCACTGGCACTTTTTTGATCAAGAGTACATTGCTCAGCATAGGGAGGTGGTGTCTTTAGAGATATCCCAGCTTGGTTAAAAATGTGCAAAAAATCTGTGCGCCAAAACTCGAATACTTTTATATCCGAGACACTTGGGTCGTACCAACAGGCCCTTTTACCAGACCCTCTTAAGATGGGTATTGCTCTATAAACCGTTGATACCTTAATGGGGGACACTCCTGGGATAAACCAAGACTGTTCTGTATTTTGGCAGTACTTACCGGGCAAGTCGCCGGTATTACTACACATGGCGATTTTTTTCACATTAAGATTTACACTCCAGAGATCATCTACAGCTGACCAGGATTGTTTCGGGATTACAGCATCAATTATTGAGAACATCAATGGGCCTGCTGCAGAGCGACCGATAAAGGCTGAATTACCTTTATTATCAAAATTTCCAACCCAAACCGCTATGACATAATCACCTGAAAGTCCAACCGACCAAGCATCTCGAAAGGCCCAGGAAGTTCCTGTTTTCCAGGCGACATCATTTTTGTTGTTGCTTAATAAATTATCCTTAAATTGCTCATTAAGAGCATCAGGAGCAGGATTGTTTTTTAGAATATTAAGTATTAAATAACTCGCCTCAGGGCTGAGTAAATCAAGTCTCGGTTCATCTTGCAAGGTCTCTTTAAAGCCTGAGGCTTTTTGAAAATGTCCCTGATTACCAAGCATGGCATATAACTGAACTATCTCTAACATGGATAACTCACCACCACCTAGGGCTAAAGCTAATCCATAAAATGACTCGTCTTTAAGTTTGCTAATACCAGCCTTCTTTAAAAAGTCATAAAATGATTGCTGCTTTAATTGCGCTTGTAAATTTACAGCTGGGACATTTCTACTTTGGATCAAAGCATCTCGAGCAAGGATGGGACCTAAAAATTGCTTATCATAATTCTCTGGTGTAAAACCGCCAAAGCGCACCGGGGAATCCTTCATCAAGGTCATGGGATGGATCAAGCCTTCATCTAGTGCGAGTCCATAGACGAAGGGTTTTAAGGTAGAACCAGGTGAACGTTTTGCTAGTGTCCCATTGACCTGACCAGATATGGTTTTATCAAAAAAGTCAGCCGAACCTACCATAGATTCAATTTGCATAGTTTTATAATTGACCAATAAAGCTGAGGCATTTGTCATACCAATATTTGATTTTGTTTCGATATAATCGGCTAGAATTTTCTCTAGCTGTAATTGTTTATTGCTATCAAGAGAAGTCTTAATGTAACCAGAATCCCAAGCTGATAATTGATTAGATAAGTAGTTAATATAATGTGGCGCTTTGAAGGGAAGTTTTTCTGGAGCCCTTACACTTAAGGGTAAATCTAGAAATTTTTCCTGCCCCTTATCTTCAGGATGTAAAGCTATCCAACGACTAAAAAGGCTTGCCCGAGCTGTAAGCAACTCATCAAATCCAGATTTAGAGGTAGGTGTTCGCTTATTGGGATTTTGAGGGATCACAGAAAGGGTTAAGGCTTCAGGTAGGCTTAGTTCAGCAGCGGTTTTATTGAAATATATAAGGCTAGCAGCGCCTATTCCTTCAATATTTCGCCCGTAGGGAGCAAGGTTTAAATAAACCTCTAGGATTTGCTGTTTTGAATAGTGGCGATTTAACTGGATGGCCCTTAGAATTTGATGAATTTTTCCTGCTATGGTATTTGAAGGTACTTGCCATCTTAATCTCGCCACCTGCATGGTAATGGTTGAGGCACCAATGCGACGGCCACCTGAAACATAAGTTGTCCAAAAAGCTCTGAAAATGGCGGAAAGATTTACTCCACCATGGTCATAATAAGTATTATCTTCATACAAGATCGTGGCCTTGATTAACTTATCTGAGATACCATCGAGTCGGGTATAAAGACGATAACGTTCATCCCTTGCGAGGGTTATCCTTAAAAGGCTTGAGTCCTTATCAACAAATGCTTTTGAATAGGTGGTAAAGGTTACTAATTCAGGCTTTGGTACAAGCCAATAGGCGATCAACATCATCGCCATGACCAACAGAAGACTTGAGAAACTTGCTTTTATGATCCTTCTTTTCATTGAGATTTAGTAACCTTAAAAGTGCCTCCCTTAGAGATGGAGCGAATTGAACGGTCGTACATAGATTCTGCGTAGGAAGGTGGTATCACAAACTCCCCTGCAGATGTAAGTTTAACCCTGTAGGTAAGCTCGCGAACCTTTGAATCAAAACTACCGTAATATACAACTCTATCTTCCCTTACATCCATATAATCAGCGCGCCATCCGCGGGCAGTTCGTGATATTGAACTGCGGATCACTTCAAAGCCTCCCGGTAATAGATCTACCACGGTAATATTGGTTAAATATTTATTATCGAGTGCGCGAACTCTTAAACGTACCGTGAGTTCTTTGCCCTGCTCAAAGCTTGTGACTTTGTTACCCGATTCATCGACAAAATCTCGACTAATCTCAAGGCCTTGTTTGATAACCTTTTCGGGGATATTTTGATCAAAACCTGACTGAACATTTAAATAGTACAATGGGCTACTACCTTCAATAATCAGTTTATCTGAGCTCACAGGATAATTTGTCGTCATAAATGGTTTCAAAATAGCCGGCAAGGTTTGCTGTACGTTTGAAGCATTGACATAGGCAAAAGTAATGGCTTCATTATAATCATCCTTTAAGGTGATTTTACTGTAGGCACCCAGGGCTAAAATACTGTAGGCCGCAGAAATTGTATTGTACTGTCCCTTAAATATTTTATCGGTGAGTTGCAGTAAATCATCCCCCTCTAAACTACGAGCTTTAGATTCAAAATGCTTAGATAGCAGATAAATGTACTGGGCATCAAGTGCCAAGTCAGAGTGAAAATCACCCAATCCCTTTGCACTGTCCCTCAATTGATACTCAGTGATTAATCTACTGGCTTCGGTGTCTTTCTTTAGCAGTTTATAGGTAGCAGCCATGTAGGAAGACAGTAAATCTTTCTTCCAAGTTTTACTGTGCTTGGCAATTAAATACTCCTCGAGATCCACAAGATAATTCGTGGTCACTTCACCAAGACGAGTTAACAAATAGATTGCATTAGCTCTATTACGAGCCGTTGCAAGACTTGTTGATTTATTCGAGGCATATTGGTGTAAATAGCTTCTACCCCTATTTAACATATCCCTTGGTACAGGAAAGCCGAGGGAGCGAGCTTCAATTAAAAAGTGCATGGCATAAATGGTTGGGTAATCAGCCGTACTATCACCACCAGGCCAAAATACGAAGCCACCATCACCTCTTTGACGTTCACGGAGCTTGGAGATGGCTTGATTAAAGTGGATTTTCACATCCTTGACTTGTGAACCATAGGCTGGGTGACTCATCAAGCCCACCAAGGGGAAGACTTTACTCACCACCTGCTCAGTACAGCCGTGGGGAAATGCTTCAAGATAAGAAGATAGACCTGTGGCTAAGACTAAAGGGCTAGCTGAGGCTGTTATAAATTGCTCTGCCATGTTAGTAAAGAGTTTTCTTGTGGGGCTTAGTTCAACCTTAGAGTCCTCTGAATAACCCGCTTTGAAACTGGAATAATATGGCATGGCTGGACGGACACTTAAGCTCACACTTTGTGTTAAATTATCATCCTTGTAACTTGCTTTAAAGATCAAATCCGCAGCACCCAAGGCCTGATTAACCTTAACCTTAAAACTTGCCTTGGCTTCTGAACCTTCATCGATGTTTAAGGTGGTTTTACTCGCACCCAATATTTCTAAATGCTCTGAAGATGATACCTCAACAATTACCGGAGCCTTGTTGCCAGAACCATCAATTAAATTAGCAACTCCAACTGTGATACTAAATTCATCTCCAGGTGCAGCTTGGGTTAAGACGGTGGGTGAGATAACAAAGGGGCCTCTGGCAATAGTTGATTCACTGGCAATACCCATGGCATCTTCGCTCACAGCCACAGCCATCACAACTAAAGAGCCTGCAAAGGAATTCGGTATATCAAAAGCTACCGATTGCTTCTCACTAGAGGCATCAACAATACCCGACCAAAAAACGGCAGGTTTATCTGTTTTTCTTGTAAAGGGGTTGATGTTTTTTCCCAGAGCTCTAGATCTATCGGCTCCACCACCTGCCGCTGAGAGACTTTTTAACAATTCAAACTCAGGGAGAATCAAATCAAGTATTTGCATAGTATCAACACCCAAAGCACGTTTTTTCAAAAAGTGTGCTAATGGATTAGGCTTTTGGTAGCTAGCAACTTGCAATATACCCTCATCCACCACAAACACGGCTATCTTTGATTGCTTTGATGTTTTAAAGCCTATTTCCATAGGTTTACCCGGCCTCACCAAATCATCAACAAATAGCTCAACATCGATGGTTCTTTTGCTCTTATCGATTGAAAAAGGCATAACCGCATAACTAAGGGGACTAGTAAAAATTTCCTTTGAACCCACATCTCTGACAAAGGTCACATTAACGTAGGCAGAACCTTCAATATCATCAGGTACAGGAATTGTCTGAATACTGCTCTCAGTGGTGGTTTTAAACCATACATAGCTATGTACTCGAGAGGTTTCAATGGTGATCAGACCGGCTCCTGAATAGGGTGCTTTAATACTCAGTTCAATGCTTTCACCTGCCTTATAATCTGCCTTATTTAACTTAACTTGTAACTCGGCATTTTTATCAATTTTTCCCGCAAGGTTTCCTAACCCTACAATGGAATAGTCAACCCTTGAAAGGCGTCGCTCATCAGCATCATAAATTTCAACAGCAAAGTCACCCGGTTGATTGGTGTCAAGGATAAAGTTATAACCAGAATCTGAAAGGCTAAAGGCCTCATCGGAGAGCTGTTTTTCTTTTTTAATCGTTTGATAAGAATAGGTACTATCGTAATTTTTAACGAGAGTCGATACTGTCTGAATTTCTATTTTTTTAAATCGAAGCTCTGAGAGGGAAATTTTATTGAGCAGGTTATCGATGGCGATAAATTCTATCGACCGTTTGCTCTTGGATTTTATATAATTTAGTTTGCCATCTGCCTTGTGACCAATTAAATTTTTCAGAGGTGAGATAAGTGCATTGCTAGAAGCAAGCACACTTCGACCACCGGCTTGATCAAACCCTTCAGCAATAAATCTTAACTGATAGGTACCTTCTTTGAATCTCTCAAGATCTAACAAAAACTTACTTTTACCCTCGGTATCGGTTTGTTGTTGCTCAAGCTGTTCATTGAAACTTAATGATTGTTTGTCAGGATCAGCTTTAGGGTTGGTAAAGGAAAAATCATCAAAGGCTTTAAAAGAAAATTTTGTTGGATTAATCACTAGACGGCCCATCATTTTTCTATTCTGGGCAGGTACACCAAACAAGTTATTTAAAGTCACATCTACCTCTAATGAAGACTTAGTGGTCCAGCCCTTATCAGCAACTTCAACAAGTTTGCTTTGAATCTTCATGGTATCGGGAGTAAATTCTTCTATCTTGAAATTAACATTACCCATTTTTCTGCCGCGAGATTTATTATCACCCACTAAATGTAATGACACCTGATAACGGCCTGTATCAGATGTTGCTTCACTCAAATAGGTATAATCGATAAATCCTTTTTCAGTTAATTTAATCCTTGTCACTTTTAACTCGTTATTTCTAGGACCCTTTACCACTATCTCAAGTGGGATCCCTTCAATATTAGACAGGTCAAATTTCTTTACAATAATACCTAGCTTAACTTCATCACCGGGTCTGTATATACCTCTGTTACTAAACAAATAAGCATTTAATGCCTTGCTGTTACTTTGACGAGCACTCACGCCACCTATATCAAATCTCGATAAATTAATTTGCCTAGAATGTCGATCAAAGGGAATAAAAGAAATATCTTTATCGGTTTTTACCACATACACAGTGGGTGCTTTTTCTCGTTTAAAATCTCGAGTCACTGGAATTGAAACATGACCAGATACTGAGGTTTTGCCACTAAACACAGCAACACCATTGGCACCAAGTAATTCCACTATTGCACCACCAACGGGTTCACCAGATTGAATAGATTGGACAAATAATTCATGACTTTGATTTAAGTTGTTTTTAACGATAATACCCAGATCAGTCACTAGAATTAGTCGAGAATCACTAGCAGCATAAATAGCTTTATTATTTTTCCTATCCCAACCCTGAATATTTACAAAAAATAATCCAAAGCGATTTTTTTCTTTCGGTAAATATTCAGTTAAATCCAATGAAGAATAACTGGCAATCTTAGGATGCTTGGCATTAATATCCACAAATTTACTTTCAAATTCAGAAAGGTTTTCCTTGTCTAGATTCCAGTTGGAGAATTCTGGGTTTTGCATATCGCCATAGGTTTGGGTAATAAGATGATACAACTGCCCTTGCAAAAGCTTACCAATGGAATAACGCATGCTTGAAACACCACGACTTAAGATACTTAACTTATGCTCGCCAGAATAGGTCAACACCGAGCCGTCACCCGCTATATCAATTTCACGGGGATAAGCAGGTGCTTTTAAAACATCATCATAAAAAGAACTATGTACAAAATTATTAACTGACTTAAAACCTTCATCTATTTTTAAATATAAATGACGATTAATCGGTGCATCAAATTTAAAACTAAACCGTTTAGAAGAGTGTCTTTTATTTGGAATTAACCTCAGATCAACTTTTTTACTCACACTTAAGACTTCCAGGCTGACTTTTCTAGGACTCTTCCAATATTTTCTGCCTAAGGGCTCCTTCAGCGTGGGTAAACTATAAAAAGATAATTTATCCAGTAGCTCTATTTCATCTATTTCATCGGTAAATTCGATAAATAAAACCTGTTCGGGCTGGCCTTGTTTATTTCTTACAATTTCTGTTTTTACTGAGTTTACTTTTAAGTAGCTATAGACATCAGGAATTAACAGCTTTTGTTCCACCGAGTTGGCTGATGGACTCCCCCCTAGGATTGATTTTATATTCTTAAGCACCTTGACTGCCATGTAATTGGATTCTTTAGGCAAACTCACAGGCTCGGAAACGAGATAAGCCTCCCTCAGAAGATCATCATATGTCACCTTAAAGTCATAGGGCTTTAACTTAGCAACAAGACTAGACTCAGAAGGTCTCATGCCCATGGAAACACTCTTTTCAAAAGACTCTTTATCCACAGGATGAGTAAACATGATTGTGGAGACAACCCGTCTGATGGATGGATCCTGGGGATCTTGATAAAGCTCTAAACGGCTAATCTCTAATTTTAGGGAGGGTGTTGTAAACTGATAAGTCTCTTCAGAGAGCAGGGTATTATCAGAGAAGATAGATGCATCAAACTTAACTTGGTAATCCTGTCCTGCTGGCCAATCAGTCTCAGGTATAAACTCTAAGCGCCGATCACCTAGCCAGTACCACTTACCTCTAATAGCCGGATACAAAGTTATTCCATCGGGTACATTATCATCAACCAAATCAATTCGAGCGACTGATGGGTCACCTTGAGGTCGTTGTTGATCATCATTTAGCTTTGAAAAATCATAATCAAAGCGAATATTTAAATGCTTGGGCTCAGCATATTTATAATTATCCGTCAAATAAGGCGCATCGATAACAGCCGTTACGGTGATAGGTTTTGGGAGAGTCTGTTGATACCAGTAATTACTCACTGCAAGAACTAGGGCCAAAATACCAGACCAAAACACCAAGGGGAGTGTTTTACGAAGGCCAAAAATAGCGCTTAACCAAAGGGGAGACTTCCAGCTAAATTGTCCCACAATGATTGCTAAGAGTTTGAAGGGAAAAAATAAGAGGCTCTTCATGTGTTTTCCTTTAGGACTTATTACTTATAAAACATTACTTATAAGCATTACTTATAAAAAACTAATTATCAATATCATTTACCTAGACTAAATCATAATTATGGCCAAAAGGTGGCAGAGATATGATTAAAAAGTCTAGTCCTATACTAGCTAATTTCATACTACAAAGCCTTAACTCAGACCATTCATCTAATTAAAACAACAAACTTTAATTATTTTCCTTGCATCAGAATTATTAACTATGTTACTAATACGCTTAATGAGCTACATGAAGTAATACATTCATAAACTTAATCGAAAAATTTAGTTTAAAAATAGACTTAATAATGAAAAATAACTTAACCATTAATATCCAACATCAACTGACTGTAAAGAGTTTTTGCAATGATGTGAGTGGTCTGTCTAACATAATTCGCCGTCGCCGCCGTATCTTTGAGGTCGGGATTTGATGGTGTCTGTTTAAAACAAGTAAAAAACAAACACTTTCTAAAACCCGACCTTACAGTCGGGTTTTTTTATGCCCAAGGATTTAACAAATGAAACACTTTATCACCACAGCTAACTGGACACAGGATGAATTACAAAAGCTCATCGATATGGCTAAGCAATTTAAACAAGGGGCCAGCAGTGACTCCTTAAAAGGCAAAAGTGTGGCTATGCTTTTTTTCAATCCTAGCCTTAGGACCCGTACATCTTTTGAGTTGGGAGCTTGGCAAATGGGTGGTCACGCCATCATACTTGAGCCTGGCAAAAGTGCATGGCCCTTAGAGTTTGACCTAGGTAGCACCATGGATTCAGTTGCTGAAGAACATGTCATAGAAGCAGCCCAAGTGTTATCCCGTTACTGTGATTTAATTTGCATTAGAGCCTTTCCAAAATTTCAAAATTGGCAGGATGACAGACAAGACAAGGTGATCAAAGCCTTTGCTAAATATTCAACCGTGCCCGTCATTAACATGGAAACCATCACCCATCCCTGTCAGGAATTAGCCCATATGCAGGCAATTCAGGAAAAARTGGGTAAGCCCCAAAATAAAAAGTACCTGCTTACTTGGACCTATCATCCGAAACCCTTAAATACTGCTGTTGCCAATTCATCCATACTCATTGCTTCGAAGTTTGGAATGGATGTTACTCTGCTATGTCCCTCAGAAGATTACCTATTAGATAAACGCTATATGGATATCGCCAAACAAAATGCCGCTGATTATGGTGGCAGTTTTCAAGTAACCCATGATATCGAACAGGCCTACAAGGATGCAGATATCGTCTATGCCAAAAGTTGGGGCGCCTTACCCTATTTTGGTAATTGGCAAGCCGAAAAGCCCTTTCGAGACAAACAGAAGCACTTTATTGTGGATGAACAAAAAATGGCCCTAACCAACTCTGCACTTTTCTCACATTGTTTACCGCTAAGAAGAAACATTAAAGCGACTGACGCTGTCATGGACGCAGACTACTGCATGGCGATTGATGAAGCAGAAAATCGGCTCTACGTGCAAAAGGCCCTAATGAGTGAACTCATTAATCATTAACAACTAATTTTAACTATTAGCTAAATTTACCTTAATAAACATCATGGAAAATAGAAAATGAATACAACTACAAGCCAATCATCAACTAACAATCAAGTAGTTCTCGCCTTTTCAGGAGGCTTGGATACTAGCTTTTGTGTACCCTATCTCATGGACAAGGGTTATGAAGTCACCACCGTCTTTGTTGATTCTGGTGGAGTTAGTGATGAAGAAAAACAACAAATCAAGCAAAGAGCAATTGAATTAGGCGCAGTGGAACATAAGGAAGTGAACATAGCTGAAGCCTTGTGGGAAAGGGTTATTACTCCGCTTATATGGAGTGGTCACTGGTATCAGAATCAATACCCACTACTTTGCTCTGATCGTTATTTGATTGTAGAAGCCTGTCTGAAGTTCTGTGATGAGGCTGGACACAAAAATTTTGCCCACGGCTGTACTGGTATGGGAAATGACCAAGTTCGATTTGATCTAGCCGTTCATTGTCTAGGCGACTATGACATAATTTCCCCTATTCGTGAGATTCAACAGGAAACTTCTGAGGTGAGGGAATATGAGAAACAATATCTACTTGATAAAGGCTTCTCGGTATCTGATAAAGTTTCTAGCTACTCCATCAATGAGAATCTTCTTGGGACCACCATATCAGGATCGGAAATAGATTTATGGTTACAACCTGATGCTGCCAGTTTTGTATTGACTCAGGTACCAGACAGCTCTGGTCAACTTACTTGCAAGGCTGCCAGTTTGTTAAAACTTGAGTTTCATCAAGGTAATTTATCAGCCGTCAATGGGCAACAACTTAATGATGATTACAGTGGAAAAACTGTGATGCAAGAATTGAATCAACTGGTGGGCAGCTACTCCATAGGCAGAAATATTTATACCGGCGACACCACCATTGGCATAAAAGGCAGAATCGTTTTTGAAGCGCCTGCCCTCGAAGCCATTAACGTGGCGCATACAGCCCTTGAACAAGCTGTTTTGTCCAAGGCCCAGAATCGTTTTAAATCCACTGTTGCTGAAAAATGGACCGAGCTTGTTTATGAAGGATTCTTTTACGAACCTCTTAAGGACGATCTCGAAGCCTTCCTGCAATCATCTCAAAAACAGGTTAGTGGAACCGTCACCCTAGAACTTAGTCAGGGAAAGCTTTACGCCGTGGCTGTTGAATCAGAGAATATTCTCAGGGATAAGCAAAGCGTTTATGCCCAGACAGCATCCTGGAGCATTGAAGAAGCTCTGGGATTTATTAAGTTATTTGGCAAATCATCCATCCTAGCAGCGAATCAACGTCTTGATGATGAAACTAGTTCCAATAAGGGTGCCTAATGATGAGTTCCGCCAATATAAAAACAGTACTCGAGCATCTAACTGCCTTGGTGAGTTTTGATACTCAAAATCCACCAAGAGAGATCGATTCCCAAAGTGCGATATTCAACTATTTACAGCTCCACTTACCCGGCTTTGAATTTACCTTTTTCGATGCTGGTGATGGTTGTTTAAGCCTCTTGGCTAAAAGAGGTAATCCATCGCTTTTATTCAATTTCCATATTGATACTGTTCCTGTTGCCAAGGGTTGGTCATCTAACCCCTTTGAATTAGTGATCAAGGATGATAAGGCAACAGGTCTCGGAGCCTGTGATATTAAAGGTGCTTCTGCTTGCATGCTTTCAGCTGTTGCAAAAACCACTGGAGATGTTGCGCTATTATTTTCCAGCGATGAAGAACACGGTTCGAGTACTGCGATAAAATATTTCCTTAACTCAAATCCAGAGTTTAAAGATGTTATCGTTTCGGAACCAACACAAGCCAAGGCCGTGTTAGCCCACCGTGGTATTCAAACGGCTAAGGTCAACTTCACCGGTATCTCAGGTCACGGATCAGCCAAAAGAGCTATGAAAGATAATGCCATTCATAAGGCAGGAAATTGGATTTCTTCAGCCCTTGAATGGGTCGAACAACAAACCCAAGCCTTCGACACCTTGACGGGCCTGCCTTTTAATATTGGAAAAATTGATGGGGGAGTGAAGGCAAATATGATAGCGGCTGATTGTGAACTAGCCATAGGATTTCGTCCTTTACCCGGCCAGGATGCTGATGTCTTACTGGAACAATTGCAGCAATTATCGAGTTGCTCCATCACTGCTGGATTTTATGGCCCTACCCTACCTTCAGCTAATCAAGATTTTGCGGAGGCGATCAGAAGGGCTGAGTTGCTTGCAAAAAATAACAATCTTGCCTTTGGACAAGCCGTAGATTTTTGGACCGAGGCGAGTTTATTTTCCAATGCAGGCATGACTGCTTTAGTTTATGGTCCCGGTGATATAGCCCAAGCCCACACAGCTGATGAATGGGTGTTGCTTGAACAATTGGAACTGGTGGAGAAAAAGTATCAAGAGATCATAAGCTTACAAGAAAGTACTTTACAACAAACATCTGATCCAACGAATAATTTAGCAGCAGGACAAGCTCATGAATAACAATTTACAAACATTAAACAATGATAATAATCAATCCAAGATCAAGGAAACTATTATTCAGTTGCTTTCAAATCTTGCTAATCCCAAGGAAATTGATCAGTACTTAACGCGTTTTGTTAATGCTGGCCAGTCTCGATTTGCAGTAATAAAAGTCGGTGGTGCTATTCTTGAAAATGACTTAGACAACCTCTGTTCATCCCTAGCCTTTCTCGAAAGCATTGGTCTTTTTCCCATCGTGGTTCACGGTGCGGGACCCCAGCTTAATGCAAATCTAGAAAAAGCTGGTATCACCAGTGAGTTTATTTCAGGTCAAAGAGTGACAACAGCCAAGGTTCTTAAGATTGCTAAGAAAACCTTCATCCAACAAAATCAAAAACTTGCCAATGGTCTTCAGGCCATGGGTGTAAAGACCTCTTCCATCACCACCGGTGTTTTTAGCGCTACCTTATCTCCTAATAAAGAGCTGGGTTATGTGGGTGAGGTTAATGCTATTGACCTCGAGCCCATCAATACTGCCATTGATAGCGGTGCTATTCCTATTTTATCTTCCTTAGCTGAGACTGAGACAGGACAATCTTTAAATATCAATGCTGATATGGCAACCAACCAGCTAGCCATAGCCTTGAAACCCTACAAAATTATATTTTTAACCAACACAGGAGGTCTACTCAATCAACATGACAAGATCATTTCATCGGTAAATCTTGTTACCGATTTTGATCATTTAATGTCTCGAGATTGGTTACACAGTGGCATGAAATTAAAGATCAAACAGATAGCCGATATTTTAGATCAATTGCCTGCCACAGCATCGGTTTCAATTACCAAACCTTCACACCTATCAAAGGAACTATTTACCCACAAGGGGTCCGGTACCTTAATTAGAAAAGGTGAATCGATCTTGAGCTTTAATGAAAACAATAAATTCGAGTTCGACAAGCAACGGCTAACCCACTTGATGGAGACTAGTTTTGCAAAAACATTAGACAGTGACTACTTTTCTAAAACCATCATTAAAGAAGCTTATATTACTCGCTGCTATCGAGCAGTTGCCATCATTAGTAAAGAACTTAGCAAAGAAAATGGCCTAGCTTATTTGGACAAGTTTGTAGTGGCCGACGATGCCAAAGGAGAAGGTTTAGGCAAAACCTTGTGGAAAACTGTGAAAGCAAATAATCCAAAACTTTTTTGGCGTTGTAGACCCGGAAATATTATCAATAGTTTTTATTTCAGCAACTCAGAAGGCTGCTATAAAACCAAAGATTGGAATATCTTTTGGTATGGTATTGACGATTTTCAGCTCATACAAACTTGTGTTGATTTTGCATCCAAAAAAAAACCAACCCTAAACTAGAGGACTTTATTTCATGAACAGTAATAATAAAATCTATAGCCTCGGTATTGTTGGAGTAAGAGGTTATGTGGGCAAAGAACTGCTTGGACTTCTCTTAGCACACCCTCAAATTAACATTGATTGGATTAGCTCAAGGCAGCTTAAAGGCCAATTGATGAGTAGCCTTCTTGATAAAGGTTTTGATAATAGTACTGATGGACATACTGATACTAGGAATGACTGTACCATTACATCCTTAAGCGCAAAAGAAGTTGCTTTGAGAGGAACCGATATTGTTGTTCTAGCATTACCCAATGGATTAGCAGAGCCCTTTGTTGAGGAAATAACACTCAGTAATACCACTAAGGTTATTATCGACTTATCTGCTGATTACCGATTTGGCGATAGATTAGATGTCCGATTAGACAAAGATTGGATCTACTGTCTTCCAGAACTTGATCATAAAGCCTTAGAAGCAGCTCATAATCTAGGACTTATAAAGATAAGTAATCCCGGCTGCTATGCTACTGCCATGCAGTTAGTCATAGCGCCAATACAGGACTTACTGTCAAGGCCAGCTAATTGCTTTGGTGTTTCTGGCTTCAGTGGTGCAGGTACAACACCTTCAGCTTTTAATGATCCTGATAATCTCAAGGACAACTTAATTGGTTATAAATTAGTAGACCATCTACACGAAAAAGAAGTCACAACTAGACTTAATAGTGCCATCAGTTTTTCACCTCATGTGGCAGAATTTTTTCGAGGTATCAATATGACGGTGCAACTTGAATTTAAACAACCTCAATCCGTTGAAGGATTACTGCAAAGCTATAATCAGTTTTATCAACATTTTCCACTCGTCGAGTGTCAGTTAGAAACACCTACAATTCAACAAGTTATTAACAAACCAATCAGTGTCATCGGCGGAATAACGGTTAGTTCAGATGGCAAAAGAGCTACCATCATTAATTGTCTGGATAATTTACTCAAGGGAGCCGCCTCCCAAGCCCTACAAAATATTAATATCGCTTTAGGATTAGATCCGCTATTAGCGATTCAATCAAATGATCATCTAAGTACAAAAGGAGAAGGTTAATGAGTTCCCCCATTTGGCAAAAAAATACCACAGCGACAGTTGATAAAACCATTATGGAATTCATGGCAGGGGAAGATGTGATTTTAGATCAACAACTCATCGGCTATGATATTGAAGCAAGCAAGGCCCATGTAAAAAGTCTTCAAGCTATTGCAATATTAAACGAGCAGGAAACAACTCAACTAATCGAACAACTTGATCAACTACTGAAAGATTTAGCTGATAAGTCATTCATTCTTGATCATCGTTTTGAAGATTGTCATTCAGCAATTGAATATTACTTGGTGGAAAAACTGGGAACGCTTGGTAAAAAAGTACATTTAGGTCGTTCAAGAAACGATCAAATTTCAGTTGCCACCAGACTCTATCTAAAAGCCTCACTAGAACAAGCCGTAGTAGAGGCAAAAAAGGCCATATCAAGCTGTTTAGAACAAGCCCATAATACCCAACTTGATGTTATGCCAGGTTACACCCACATGCAAAGAGCAGTGCCCTCAAGTTGTGGACTTTGGTTCGCAGGTTTCGCAGAAGCCATGATAGATAACCTACAATCACTTCAAGCCACAATAAAACAAATTGACGCCAATCCACTAGGAACAGCGGCAGGCTACGGAGTAAATCTGCCCCTAGCAAGACAACTAACAACCGAAGAACTCGGCTTTGAAAGAATGCAAATTAACCCCATTTACACCCAAAACAGCAGAGGCAAGTTTGAATTAGCCGTACTATTTTCACTCTCCCAGTGCCTACTAGACATAAGAAGATATTGCTGGGACCTCTCACTATTCACAACCCAAGAATTCGATTTCGTCAGCCTACCAGATGAAATGACCACCGGCAGTTCAATCATGCCCAACAAAAGAAACCCAGACCTAGTGGAATTAATGAGAGCAAGCTACGCCACCATCCAAGCCGCCATGGTAGAACTACAATCATTACTCTCACTACCATCTGGCTACCAAAGAGACCTACAATTCACCAAAGGACCACTACTAAGAGCCGTAACAAAAGCACTTCAAACCATGCATTTATTCCCCTTGTTAATAGCAGGCACAAGCTTCAAAAAGACTAACCTAAAGGCAGCCATCGATCCCCCCATGTACGCCACAGATTTTGCCGTAGAATTAAGCGCCAAGGGAATGCCATTCAGAGAAGCCTACAAACAAGTAAGCGAACAATACAACCAACTAGAAAGCCGAACCCCAGAACAAAGCCTAGAACAAAGAGTATCACCGGGCGCCTGTAACAATCTCATGTTAGAAGAACTACAAAACCGCTTCAACCAACTAATCGAGAAATAACTGAAAAGCGCATAATTTACCACAAATCTAGAAGGCTACAGGTTTTAAACAACAAACCTAGGCTTTTACCCAAAATAAGCTAGAGTGTAGATACTAATATCAGTAAAGATGCAGATTTCCCCGATTCTGCCGATACATTCATTAGAGTTACATCCAAAAAGGTTAAATTGAAATGAGTTTTCTAGGAAATTTAAAACTAAAATATAAATTCTGGTTAGTTAATATCGTAGCGTTCACAGGCATGTGTATCCTGCTAGCAAGTTTTGTATTAATCAATGGTTCAGAGACCTTTTCCATGATGTTATTAGCCATCTTGGGAGGTGTAATATTTATGGTCATGCTAGCATCCCAGTTGTTAATAAATCATGTGGCAAGTCCAATAATATCAATCAGTCAAACAATGAATGAAGTGCAAGCCAGTAGTGATTTATCCATTAGAGTTCCGGTAACATTTAATGATGAAATCGGCGCGATGGGTGAAGCTTTTAATGCCATGCAAGAAAGCCAACAGTCAATCGTAAAAGAAGTTGCCAGTGCTGTTGAAGCCATCAAAGAAAATAGCAATACCATGCGTAATCTATCTAGTGAAGCAAATAATGGAATCCAGCAGCAAAAACAAGAAACCGACGAAATGGCAACAGCTACTGATGCTATGGTGAGCTCACTGGAAAATATTAACGATAACGCTAAAGCGGGAGCAAGCTCGGCCAAAGAAGCAAGTAAACTTGCAGGCAATGGCAGAAAAGTGGTTACTCAAGTGGCCTCTTCAATCAATGAATTAGCCTCTGAGGTGAGTAATGCTTCCACTCAAATTACCGAGCTGGTTAGGCACAGTGACGATATAACCAACATTCTTGATGTGATCCGAGGCATAGCTGACCAGACAAATCTTCTAGCGCTAAATGCTGCCATTGAAGCTGCAAGAGCAGGAGAACAAGGCCGAGGATTTGCAGTGGTTGCCGATGAAGTTAGAACCTTAGCGAAACGTACCCAAGGTTCAACTGAAGAAATTCAAACCATGGTGACCTCTCTACAAGATGCTACCTCAAAGGCAGTAAAAGTTATGGAGAATGGTCAAAGAAGTGCTGAAGAAAGTATCTCTATAGCCCAATCTGCTGCCATGGCACTGGATGATATCAATCAAGCGGTGGATAACATTTGCGAACTCAATACTCAAATTTATCAAATGACAGAAGAGCAAAGAGCCTCAACGGGTATTATTCAAGGCAATATGCACAGCATCCGCAACGTCATTGAAGAAACATCCATTGGTCTGGGGAAATCTAATCAGTCCTGTGAAAACCTGCAGGAAATGGCAGAAAGCTTATATCAACAAATTCACCATTTCAAATAACAATTTGAATAAGAGCTTTAAAAATTAAATTATCTTTTTTGTAGCAGTACTCACTCTACTCACCCCACAGTATCTGGCAGCATCTAACCAATCAATTGACTTAAAACGATGTCATATTGAAAACTATGCACAGGAAGTTTTTTGTGGAAGCCACAGTGTATATGAAGATCGTCGCTCAGAATCAGATCGAATACTTTACGAGTTTAGATTAGCCAATGGAATATTGCAGGTTGAAAGCAATATTTTTGCGAAGCCCAACGCTTCCAAAACTGTATTTTTCCAATTGAAAAGTTTGATTTTTCTCAAAATATTATCAATATCTTTTATAATTGAGCATAATTTTTTCGTATGCCCAAAACATATATCTTTACCTTGTAAGTAACGAATATCACTTGCAAGATCGATTTTAATTTGCCCGAAATGGGACCTAGCACCCTTTCCCTTGCTTAAACTAACACCTCGAATTTCTTCAAACTTAACAGCCCCCACTTTCCTTTTAAGCACGCTTTTTTCGCTCCAAAAACATCCTCAACATTTCCTCTTGCATAAAAGTACAAAACAAGAAATAGAAAAATTGTACTACCAAATACGATACATTTAGGATAGTTCTCAATTACAAGAAAATGTTATACAAGCACATCTCATGTTCTTTCGATTATGTAATGGTTACTAGTTACTTTTAGTAACCCAACAGCTACCCTGTAGCCCTGTGTGGCGGGCTATTCAGGGTGAGTGACAATTGCTGGTTCAGCGATGTATTTTAAGGTGTGAGAACTTACTTACTTTTTCATTTTTTAATTTATGTCTGGGAAGGATTGTTTTATACTTAATTAAACAATACTTAAGCTATACTCTAATAACTGGTAATAAGCAGATATGCAATTAAACTTTCTAATAATTGATGACTTTTTAGAAAATGCGGGCGAATTGAGAGAAGCAGCGTTGAGTCTCACTTATCCTCAACCAATTTCAAAAACTTACTTTCCAGGGCGAAACTCTGAGAAGCGGATAATGCTTCAAGGGATAGATGAAACGATTGAAGAAATAGTCTGTGAGCCTTTAACGCCAACAGAGGGCTTTAGCCACTGTAAACCAAGACTGGCTCTGAAGGGGGAAAAGGGAGAGGGGAATATTCATATCGATAAAAGCTATTGGTCTGGAATTCTTTACTTAACGAAAAATGAACATTGTACTGGCGGTACCGATTTTTTCCGACATATTCCAACTAATACTGAGCATGCTCCTCTCGACAAAGCCGAGCTTTCATCCATGGGATTTAACCATTATCAGGAATTTTGGGATGATTTAATGCTCAAGGATACTAATGATAAAACAAAATGGCAAAAGACATTTCATGTACCGATGAAGTTTAATCGTTTAGTGTTATTTCGCCCGTGGTTTTACCACAATGCCGGGGAGAGTTTTGGTGATAAACCTCAAAACGGGCGTCTCATTTACCCATTGTTTTATAGTCTTAGAAAATAGAGTATCTTTTCTATTCCAGCAGGATCTTCAATACAAGCAAGGGCCCCGATGAGATGGTGTCTTGAGTTGATACCGGATAGTTTTTTAATTATTCCATTTAACTTTATTTGGTTCTACAGAACTTGGTTCCACTTTTGAAGGAAAATTATCAGGAAGTTTAATAGTCACTTTTCCAGTAGCAGCCCATTCTGCTCCTCTTGCGAAAAGCGTTTGAAAGCCAACAGAATATATAGCCTCATTTTTATTTTCGCAAGAATTTATTCCATTGATAACATTTGTGAACTCTTCCTTCATAACATGCCCGAGAACAGTTACAAATACTCTACCTATTCCATAATTAGTTGTCCATGCAATTGGTTCATGGTCACCAGAGCCCCAAGTATTTTTATCTGAATATGCAGTAGCAATAATTGTGATATTTTCAGCTGGTCCTCGCAAACCATGATATAACTCATCTTTTGACTGCATCCATTCTATCGGAATATCTTTGGAAATAGGGTGTTCCGAATCTCTCATAGTTACTACAAATTCATGTTGTTTTCCATGACCAACTCCAACACCATGATAAATTGGTGTTCTAATAAAACTGTCAGTTTTATCATCCCAAAAAATATGCTCTCCAGAATCAGAGTCATACCAACCTAATCCAATAATATTATGAAATTCAGGCCAATCATTAAAAGACCCAACTCCTTGATGTGTAATGACTAAATTACCGCCATCCTTTATATAGCTATTAAAATCTATTTTAAGATTTTCTGGCATATTTCTACCAAGTCTTGAGGAAATTACTAAATCATAATCTTTAAAACTCAATTTGAATTTATTCCAATCTTCTTTTTCTCTAACGAAAAATTTATCAATAGAATAGTTACCTGTTTTATTAAGTACTTCTTCAAAAACTTTTGTCTTTATATCGACGTCATGAGCATATTCATTTTGTAGAATCAGGACATTGAGCTTTTCTTGACTATATAATTGAAAAGAGAAAGTAAGTAATAATATGACTATTGTTTTTTTCATGTTTCTAATAATTGCAGCCAATGTTAAGATAAATTCAGTTTTAATCGATTTTATCGTTCGATAACGAAAGTAGTAGTTTTTTGTGTAAAACCATTGTTTAAAAATCATTCCTTAAATCGGTATCCAAGTTACCATTATTGATTGTATAAGAAAAACACTATATCGGTCCTTCCCAGATCTAAAAATTACCAAGTCTCACCAATTTTTCCATCAAGCAAGGTTTGAAAATAATCTATTTCCCACAAAATATCTACAATATTCGTGCTTCTTTCGCTATTTTTAGAAATTTGACTCACCCATCCCTACCAACAAAATAGCATATGAATAACCTCACGTATTCTTAGCTGAACTAACTACCAACTGGAGGAGCTCTTTCATCAGGTAATAATGATATTTGTGATTTGTTCGAATTTACACTCTGACCAGATTTGAATAAGAGTTCTGCTGGTTGCAGACCAGCAAGTCAGGTTGTTATTTTGTCAACCACTGGTTGCAAATTAAAGTATTTAGCTAAATTTACATGCCTGCTAACAGCCTGACAGTTTGCTGGATAATTTCAGATGATTACATTTAATTTTGTGGAGTTTTGCCTTATTCAACCTTTTCTTGTGCATACAGTTTTTGTGATGCAGTTCGGTCAACTTCTCTTAGTTCTTCAATATAGGACTGAAATTCAGGGGTAAAGAACCCCTTACGTTGCCCCCAATACAGTCGAAACCCTAAGGAGTCTTTTATTGGCACTACGGCCTCTAAAATTGTTTGATGAGTGGACTCATCAAGCACTCCCTCTTTTGCTAGAGCGTAGCTGTTCTGAAAAATTAATAAAGCACCATGTAGCATAAAAGTGCCCTGCACTCGTTGTGATGGTGTAAGCTCATCAGGATCTTGTACAAACCGTAAAAACACATCTGTTGCTTCAGCATTGGCACCTACATCGATATACCACTGCATCATAGCTTGAGAAGCACTACTTGATGTTGCAGCCCTTGTCGCTTTAGTACTCTCATTTAGTTCTACCACAACTAATAGTAACGAAATAATCACTGCGGATGCACCAACAATCTCAAATAACCGCTGATACCGTTCGGGTAGTTTTGACATGAATGAATTTCCTTATTTTAAACGATATATACCCGTGATCAATGAAGATACTTGATTTTTAGGTTTAAGAAGATCATGATTAATACATGCAGAAAATCACCCTATCAAATGAACAGCAAGTTAATTTAGAACACCTTCACGCCAACACACGTGATGGTCGAGTTCGTGATCGTATTAAAGCGGTTTTATTGCGCTCGGAAGGTTGGTCAACTCCCATGATAGCTCAAGCCCTTCGCCTTCATGAAACAAGCATTGTTAGGCATATTAATGACTATCTTAAAAAAGAAAAACTGAAACCAGAAAATGGTGGTTCCAATAGTTATTTGTCAAGGATTCAAACAGAAAAACTTATTCAGCATTTAATGGAAAAGACTTACCAATCGTCTTATGAAATTATTGAGTACATTTGGGCAACTTATGAAATAAAATTTAGTATACCTGGTCTGAATAAATGGCTTCATCAACATGACTTTAGTTATAAAAAGCCAAAAGGTGTTCCACATAAATTTGATCCTGAGAAACAGGCTGAGTTTATTGAATACTATACAAAATTAAAAGCGCAAGTGGTTGATGAGCCAATACTATTCATCGATGCCATGCACCCAACACAGGCGACTAAAGTCAGCAGTGGTTGGATTAAAACGGGTCATGACAAAAGCATTGAAACTACTGGTAGCCGAACTCGACTCAACATCGTTGGAGCGATTGACTTAAATGATATTGGCTCTGCAATAGTCAACCGATACGATAAAGTTAATAGCGAAACGATACAAGAATTCTTTGAAACAATTAGAGAGCAATATCCGTCAAAAAAAGACATTCATTTGATTTTAGATGGTGCAGGGTATCATCGTGCTAAAGATTTAAAAGAAAAGGCTGTGGAGCTCAACATTAAACTCTACTATTTACCGCCGTACAGTCCAAACTTGAACCCGATTGAAAGGCTTTGGAAAGTCATGAATGAGCATGTTAGGGATAATCAATATTTTGCAACAACGAAAGAGTTTCGAGATAAGATTGATGAATTTTTCAATCAAACTCTCCCTGAGATAGGGGATACTTTAGGAAGCAGAATTAATGATAATTTTCAGGTGTTAAATCCTGCATCTTGAWTGATGATGGGTATATAMSSWWYYATWKSRMRATRSAKRWTWKKSWGYWCKGSKWKKYWKWTKYRRYWKWKSRWRWWGWTGAAMRSYRWWKRTWTSYTNNNGAAGATKKTGCTWWAWASAKRKMWTCATCTGCTGATTTTATAAGGTCTTCTTGAGTTAACCCATCGAAACTGCTAGTAACAGCTACTCCAATACTGATGGTAACTGTGTTTGCAACGTCTGATTCACTATGGGCAATTTTTAGTTGCGCAATGGCGCTTACAAGTTTTATCGCCACTTGTAATGCTCCAATATCATCCGTTGCAGGTAACAAAACAGCAAATTCTTCACCACCGTAACGAATAAGGACATCAGAGGTTCTTATTTTTGTGGGAACACGCAAAGCAAAATCTTTTAATACCTTATCACCGATATCGTGACCATGCGTGTCATTAATTTTTTT
>NVWF01000028.1 GCA_002746155.1 Gammaproteobacteria bacterium
ACTAAAAAACCTACTAGCCCTAGTAATATCCTAACCAGTCCTATTCAGAAGACTGACAAGGAGATCGATCTTAATAGCAAACCAGTCACTAGGGCTGAATTGTCAAATGACAAGGCTGACAATAATTCTGATTCAGCTAGCCAACTGGTGGAACAAGAGGTAGTGACAGAAGAGCTTGCCCAGCCTGAGAGCCGCCCAGTAAATGCAGACTTGGAATTTAGCTTTATAGAAGATTGCTGGGTGCAGGTAATTGACAGCGATGAAGAAGTGCTAGCGGTAGGATTAAAGTCAGCGGGTCGTAGATTCTCAGTGAGTGGTGTTCCTCCCATTCGTGTTGTACTTGGTAAACCAAGGGCAGTGAGCTTGCAATTTAACAATGAATTAGTTGATTTAACCATTTACCCCGCTGGTCAGACTGCACGTTTCTCTTTGGGTGAAAGTCCTTCAACCCTAAATTCAATTTCTCGAGATTAAGTCATGTATTATCAGTCTTCAATAACTCGACGAGTGAGTAAAAAAATATATGTTGGATCTGTCCCCGTGGGCGGTGATTCACCAATTAGTGTGCAAAGCATGACGAATACGGATACCTGTGACGTTGAGGCAACGATAGACCAAATTCAACGGATAGTTGGTGCTGGAGCTGATATGGTTCGTGTTTCTGTGCCGACTAATGAAGCGGCAGAGGCCTTTGCAAAAATCCGAGCAAGAGTTGAAGTGCCTCTAATTGCTGATATTCATTTTAATTATCGTATAGCATTAAAGGTCATGGAGACAGGCGTCGATTGCTTGCGTATTAATCCAGGCAATATAGGATCGGTAGCCAGAGTTCGTTCTGTGGTTAGCATGGCCAAGGATAAGAACATACCCATAAGAATTGGAGTCAATGCCGGATCACTTGAAAAGGACATTCAAGAAAAATATGGTGAACCAACTCCGGAAGCACTTGTCGAATCAGCATTCAGACATATCGATATTCTTGATAAGTTGAATTTTGATAATTATAAGATCAGTTTAAAAGCGTCTGATGTGTTTATGACAGTGCACGCCTACAGACAGTTAGCTTCTCAAATTGATCAGCCACTACACCTTGGCATAACCGAGGCAGGAGGTCTGCGTTCAGGGTCGGTGAAATCGGCTATTGGACTGGGTATGCTACTAGCTGAAGGTATTGGCGACACCATAAGAGTTTCCCTGGCAGCTGATCCCGTTGAAGAAATTAAAGTSGGWTTTGAYATTYTMAARTCSCTGCNAMTTNCGTYMKMGRGGYATTAAYTTAATTGCCTGTCCTTCKTGYTCKMGRCAGSAGTTTGATGTSATTAANACCGTCAAYGMRTTRGAARYSCGRTTGGAAGATATTCTCGAACCCTTAGATGTTGCCGTTATTGGCTGTGTGGTGAATGGACCAGGAGAAGCTTTTTCAGCTGACATAGGCTTGACTGGTGGTAAAAGAAGTTTGTTGTATGTTCAGGGTGAACTTCAGGAGCGACTGAATAATGATAGCCTTGTGGATAAGCTTGAATTGGCTATTCGCTCTCAAATAGAAGAAAAATTAAAAACAGCAATCCCAGTAAAAAACCTCTGAGCGAGCGACCTGTGTTTAAATAAAAGAAAGCTCAGAAATGAAAGCTCAGTAAAACAAATTGAATAGAAGAGTAGAAGTAAGTGTCGAATACAAGTAAAGCAATTAAAGCCATTAGAGGGATGAATGATATTCTCCCAAGTCAAACAAAGGTTTGGCAACACCTAGAGGCTGAGTTGAGAAAAACATTGGCTAATTATGGCTATAAAGAAATTCGCATGCCCATCGTTGAGCAGACCAACTTATTTGCCCGTTCCATTGGTGCATCAACGGATATTATCGAAAAAGAGATGTACACTTTTGATGATCGTAATGGTGAAAGCTTGTCATTACGACCCGAATGCACTGCAGGTTGTGTTCGAGCAGGTATTGAACATGGTCTGTTATATAATCAAGAACAACGACTTTGGTATATGGGGCCTTTGTTTCGCTACGAGAGACCTCAAAAAGGACGCTATAGGCAATTCCATCAAATGGGAGCTGAGGTCTTTGGACTAGCTGGTCCTGATATAGATGCTGAGTTAATCTTGATGACGGCCCGAATATGGAAAAACCTTGGTATTCATCATCTACTGCGATTAGAAATTAATTCACTGGGTAACTCACAAGCCAGACAAAATTATAAAGACGTGTTAGTTAATTATTTTAGTGCTAATAAAAAACAACTAGATGAAGACAGTTTACGAAGATTGGAAACAAATCCACTAAGAATATTAGACAGTAAAAATCCAGCTATGCAAGACTTGATTGAAGCTGCACCCAGGTTAATTGAAAATCTCGATGAACAATCAGAGTTGCATTTCAAAGCACTTTGCCTGCGACTTGATCAGGCAGGTATTGAATATAAAGTGAATAGCAGACTGGTCCGTGGCCTAGACTACTATAATCGTACTGTATTTGAGTGGATCACAGACTCTCTTGGATCCCAAGGCGCAGTTTGCGGTGGTGGACGCTATGATGGCTTGGTAGAACAGTTAGGCGGAAAAGAAACAACCGCTGTTGGATTTGCCATAGGTATTGAAAGATTGGTTTTATTGATGACCGAATTTACCGATAACGCATCTTTTGTGAATGAAATTGATGTTTATCTGGCAAGAATGGGTGAAAAAGCAGAAATAAAGGCACTTTTACTCGCTGAGGACTTGCGTAATATCCTCCCAGGGTTGAAAATCCTCACCCATTGCGGATCTGGAAATTTTAAGAAGCAGTTGAAAAAGGCTGACAAGAGTGGCGCAAGCCTTTGTTTAATACTCGGTGATGATGAACTAGCAGAAAACAATATCACCGTTAAGTTCCTAAGAGAGCAACGGGAACAAATACAACTATCGATAGATGACTTATCGGCTTGGCTAAATGATTATTTATAAACCAAGTTGATGGATTAACTCATTTAAGTAAAAAGTACTTTTAAGGAAAGTTAAGTGGAATTTGAAACTGAAGAACAACAAGTAGAAGCCATAAAAAAATGGTTTAAAGATAATGGTTTAGCTATTCTCGCTGGTTTGGCATTAGGCCTAGTGGGAATTTTTGGTTACCCTTATTACGAAGAGCAACAGGAGAAATCCTTCGCTGAAGCATCCGATGCTTTCGAAACCGTTCTGGTGTTGTTGACCGAGCAAAATGATAGTGAAAGCTTTATTAGTGCGGCGTCAACCTTTAACAAAGAAAATCCAGATAGCATCTATAGTAACCTGCTTTCTCTGCAACTTGCTAAGCTTGCCGTCAACCAGAAGGATTTAGGCACAGCAGCCCAACACCTAAGAGATGTCATGACTAATGCACAACACGCAACAGTTGAGCATATTGCACGTATTCGATTAGTTCGCATCCTTATTGCTCAAAATGAAGGAGAGAAGGCCTTAATCCTAATTGCAGATGTTGTGGGTGATGAATATCGCAGCTCCTATGAAAAATTAAGGGGTGATGTTTGGTTAGCCAAAGGTGAACGTGGCAAGGCTAGTCAAGCTTATGCAGCTGCAAAAGAACATGGCTCAGGTGAACCTTCAGCTCCAAGTCTTGAAATGCTGTTAACTGACCTTGCTGATGAAACCTTAATAGCAGACGCGAAGTAAGGATAAAGAATGAAAAAAGTAAGTTTAATAATCATTGTTTTAAATTTATTGTTTGTCTCAGGCTGTAGTTGGTTTGGTGGCGATGATGAAGAGGCTATTTTTCAACCTGCACCCTTGCCCGATCTAACAAAACGCTTCTCAGTTAAATATAACTGGTCAGCTCAAGTTGGTAACGGTGTTGGAGAATTTTATAACAAATTATCACCGGTGAGCTATGACGATAAAATTATAGCTGCTGATAAAGATGGATTAGTTGCCGCTTTTGATGTTGTTACAGGTAAAGTTATTTGGCGTACTAACCTTGAGGCTGAATTATTTGGTGGTGTAGCTGCCTCCTCAGGAATAGTCGTAGTTGGAAGCACTGAAGCTGAGGTGATTGTTCTTGATGCAAACACAGGTGAAGAAAAGTGGCGCAATCTGGTTTCCAGTGAAATTGTAGCAGCGCCAGCAATAGGTGGTGGTAAAGTTGTGGTTCGAACCATTGATGGTAAATTGTTTGCCTTGAATGCGAAAACTGGTGAACGAGATTGGATCTACGATCGAACTGTACCGCCTCTAACAATAAGAGGCACTAGCTCAATTAGCCTTGAGAGGGGAGTGGCAGTAACAGGCTTTTCAAATGGTAAGGTGGCGGCGTTTGTCTTAGCCAATGGTCGCCCTATCTGGGAGAAGCGAGTTGCAAACCCATCGGGCAGCTCTGAATTAGACCGAATGGTTGATTCTGATGCTACACCCTTTCTATTTGGTGAAGTGGTCTACGCAGTTACTTTTAATGGCAATCWKMMASMKWWTAWYRYYRRMRWWRSSTCAGYRWWKTKKWMASGTRRMWYAYCYWMYYAYYWWMWSRKGWNTATTASMGKRSAAWTYAWMAGTSWTRCCGACTCTCGAAGTAATGTTAAAGCGCTAGATCGTCGAACGGGTGGAACACTTTGGACTCAATCATCTCTTGTGGATCGCCGTTTAACTGCTTCAATTGCCTTTGGTGATTATTTAGTGGCCGGTGATTATGAAGGCTATCTTCATTGGTTTGACCGTGCAGATGGAAGGTTGGTTTCCAGAAATTCTCTCGGAGGAGACGGTATAGTTGCTGATCCTGTGGTGGTAGGTGATAAGATGTATATCTACACGCGAGATGGTAGTCTGTATTCCTTTGATTTACCTAATTAGAAGTTAAGAAGTAATTTGTTATGCGACCAGTCATTGCCCTCGTTGGACGACCTAATGTAGGTAAGTCAACCCTATTCAATCGTCTTACTAGACGCAGAGATGCCTTGGTCGCCAATGAGCCAGGCTTAACACGTGATCGTCAATACGGTCATGCTGATATAAACGAACGTGAATGTATATTAATCGATACTGGCGGTATTAGCGGAGATGAAGAGGGCATTGACACCCTCATGGCCGGTCAATCTTTGTTAGCCATGGAAGAGGCAGACGTTATTCTATTTATCGTCGATGGCCGGGCAGGGATCCATCCTTCTGATGAATTAATTGTTAAGCACCTACGTAGCCTAGCCAAACCAACTTTCCTTGTGGTTAACAAAATTGATGGTTTAGATGCTGTAAGTAGTATCTCTGACTTTTATAGTCTAGGATTCGGTGAGCCCTATGGAATTGCCGCAGCCCATGGTCGAGGTGTTCAGGTTTTGATGCAACAAGTCTCAGAAAAATTTCCAGTTGAAGAAATTATAGAAGATGAGCTTGATGAAGATTCAGAAAGGCCTATCAAACTTGCCATAGTTGGCCGTCCTAATGTTGGCAAATCTACCCTTGTAAATCGTATGCTAGGTGAGGAAAGGGTCATCGTTTATGATATGCCTGGTACAACTCGAGATTCGATTTATATCGAAATGGAACGACGGGGACAACAATATACTCTTATCGATACAGCCGGTGTCAGGCGTCGTGGAAAAGTAACAGAAACAGTAGAAAAATTTTCAGTGATAAAAACCCTGCAAGCCATTGATGATGCGAATGTGGTGATCATGCTCTTAGACGCCAGTGAGGGTCTTGTGGAACAGGATATGTCCTTACTTGGGTACATACTGGACTCAGGACGATCTCTTGTTCTTGCTGTGAATAAATGGGATGGAATGGATGCAGATGTTCGACTGAAAATTAAACATGAAATGAAACGTCGTTTAATGTTTGTGGATTTTGCCGAGTGGTTTTATATTTCCGCACTACATGGTACTGGGGTTGGCGATCTGTTTGCTGCTGTAGACGCTGCCTATCGTTCTTCCAGAGTGAAAATGAATACCACAAAACTAACCGAATGGTTAAAAGAGGCTCAGGTTAAGCATCCACCACCTTTGGTTAAAGGCCGTCGTATTAAAATGCGTTTAGCTCATACCGGTGGTCATAATCCTCCAAGGATAGTGATCCATGGAAATCAGTTAAAACGATTGGCTGATTCTTATATTCGTTACTTGAATAGCTTTTATCGAAAGAAGCTACATTTGGTGGGTACACCCATTAAGTTTGAGTGGAAGGAAGGTGCTAATCCGTTTAAAGGTAAACGAATAAATAAAACACCTCTTCAGCAATATAAGGACAAGAAAGAGCGGCTTGCTAGGAAGAAATAGGCGACTTTAATCTATAAAGACTATTCCAGCATTAGGGCAGAGAGAGTTAAATCATCCATTAATTCTTCTGAGCCACCAAAGTCTAAAAGAGCCTGCTCTACAAGATCAACTAACTGATGTGGGCAAGGCGGGGCGGTCTGAATTATCGCTATTAATCGTTGAAAACCAAACTCTTCATTCGAGTGATTACGAGTTTCTAGCACTACATCTGAGTAGATAAATAATATATCACCAACTTCCATTTTGAACTCTTTGTCTTGCCATTGATAATCTGGGAGAATTCCAATGGGGATACCTAGAGATTTGTCTAACTCAATTACTTCACCAGCCCTTTTAATAAAACCATTGGGATGCCCCGCTGAAACGTAACGAAGTATTTGCGTATCACTAGAGTAGGAAAAAAACATAGCCGTTATAAATTTTCCACGATCACGTCGGGTAAAGAAATTTTTATTTACATACTCCACAACTTCTGCAGGAGTCGTTTGTTTATTAGCTTGAAAAGTTCTTAATATTGCATCTAGCATGGCAGCTTCAACCGCTGCACTTGGGCCATGACCTGTTACATCTGCAATAACACCGCCCCAACGAACTACATTATTTGCTTCAGAATCTAGTTCATCTGATTCAATAGATGGCAGTTGAAATAGATCAAGATAATCACCACCAGCTTCCTTAAAGGCTTTAAATTTAAAGGCAATTTGAACGCCTTCAATGGTTAGCCCGCCTTGGGGTAGTAGTAGTGACTGGATACGAGATATTTCCTGTAGTTCTTTGTCGATCCACAGTCTAGCCTTATCCAATTGACGCTTTTGTTCAGTACGCAAAATATTGGTTAAGGCATAGTTTAACAATAGGGACAGTTTTGTTAAGTCGAGATGTAGGTTATTCAATTGATAGTCTACAAGAACTATCCAGCGATTTACCTTGCCGTTAATCCAAATAGGAACAACGATAGCTTCGCCAAAATACCTTAAGTCACCTTGGAATAATTCAGGGCAAGCATCGCAAGATATTTTTTGAGGTAAGCTGCTAGTTTTCCAGTTTTCAATAAAATCACCCTTCAATACTGCAAAACTGGGACTGGTATTTAACATCTCTTCAGCGGTATAAATTGGGCAGTAATCTTCACTGCAAAATCCGGTCACTTGATAAAAGCCTTGTTCGAGACCTTGAGAACTGAGCATAGCTAGCTTAAAAGTTGGGATCTCCATCTCAACAACTTCGAGTAAAACAGCTAGGGGATTATCATAAGTTTGAGCGCCGCTAAGCTTAACGAGTAAATTCATTGCATGCTTATTCCTTGGCTAAATGTTCCTTAGTACGCTGCTGTTCTTTTTTGATCATTTCTTTAAGTAGGCCATCCATGCCTTGTTTTTTTAAAATACTAGCGTAATTTTTTTTGTAGGATGAAACTAATGAAATACCTTCAGGCACAAAGTCATATATTTTCCAAGTATCACCAGCCTTAATCATTCGATAGCGCACGGGAACTTTCTTATTATCAGATAATATTTGGGTATCAACAATAGCGTATTTTTTACCCTTAAGCTGTTCCTTCACATAAACAACTTCTTCATCAGAATAGTTTTCTAACAATGAAAAATAGGTGTTCACAACTATGTTTGAAAATAACTTTTTAAACTGTAATTTCTGATCGGCTGACGACTTTTTCCAAGGTTTAACTACAACCCGTCTAGAAACCGCTTCAAAGTCTACATCCAGATTAATGACAGACTGCAGTTCAATTTTTTGTTGCTTAGAATCAATGGCTTTATTTCGGGCAATGGCGATGAGTTTGTTCACCGTCAATTCTAGCGCCTCAGTTGGGCTATTGGCATAGGCTTTGGAGCTCACACTAAGCAACAATAGGATGAGTGCAATGCCTAGAGAGAATTTCTTCATTCTGTAAGTCCTTGTTAAGATTTCTATTAGCTATCGAAAATATATTTGCTTACCAGTTCTTCAATGCTGATGGAGGGTTCAGTTTCTATAATTTCATCACCATCAGTTAATATATCGCCACCACCGGCTGAAATCTTTATGTATTTATCGCCAATAATGCCAGCTGTTCTAATCGAAGCAACGGCATCATCTTGAACTTCAACGCCCTTGTCTATTTCTAACCACACCAGAGATTCTTGGGTTTCTGAGTCAAGTGCTATGCTAGCCACTTTTCCAATTCTAACGCCTGCGATTTCAATCGATGCACCTCGCTTTAAACCAGATGAGTTTTCAAATTTAGCCATGAGACGATAATTATCAGAATCAAAAGCAGCAACACCACTAATGACTACAGATAAATAAGTGGCTGCTGAGAGTCCGATAATTAAAAAGAGTCCAACAACAAACTCAACGGATATTTTTTTCACTGGATAAAACTCCTAAATCAAAAATGAACTAGCGATATAGTCAACAAATAACATGGTGATAGCACTGGTGACTACTGCTTTAGTTGTCACCCTACTGACTGCTTCGGCACCTGATACACCTTTTTCAAAGTGAACGAAAAAACCTTTGCCCATGGATATCCAAATAATGATAACGGCAAATAAAATTGATTTAACGACACTCATTTTAAGATCGGACCAAGTGATAGCATCAATGACAGTTTGCAAATAAGCAGCACCGTTTAATCCTTTAAAAACCACCCCTACAATATATCCTCCTAAGATGCCCACGAGATTATAAATGGCAGTTAGCAGGGGTACAGAAATCATAGCAGCTATAAATCGAGGTGCCATAACATATCTATAAGGATTGATTGCCATACAGGTTAGGGCATCAAATTGTTGCTCACTACGCATGATAGCTATCTCGGCGCAGGTGGATGAACCTATTCTTGCGATGAGCATTAAGGCTGTCATCACCGGGCCTAGTTCTTGAATTAAACTGGTAGCAACTGCTGAACCCATTAAGGCTGAAGAACCTACCTTTGACAAGGCATCATAAAATTGAAGCGCCAGTACCATACCGGTAAATAAGCCCGATAAGAGGATGATCGGCATTGATTTTGCGCCGATAAAGGCAATTTGTTTAATCAAGTCCTTAACACTGAAAGGTTTACCGAAAATACTCATAACTACATTAATCAGAAATAGAGTCATGCGACCAAATTCTTCAATGGTGAGAATTGCTGATTTCCCTACATTTTCTATGGCAGTAAACATCCTAGACGGTTTCCTCTGTTAAGCGTTTAAGATATTTTTCKGCRTCMAKYTGKWYTTCTCTMGGRSKKCGATTAATWAGATTAAYSACTCTTTCATCGGYRCARGCTTTWATKTCRTCCACTGTRCCKGTTATCACYAWTTCWCCRTCAAATAACACRGCWATACGATCGGCAATTGTAAAGGCGCTTTCAAGTTCATGGGTCACAACTACTATGGTCATATTCATAGCCGTTCTAAGTTTTAAAATGAGTTCATCGAGCTCCACTGATGTCACAGGGTCAAGACCAGCTGAAGGTTCATCAAAAAATAATATTTTAGGATCCATGATAACTGCTCTAGCAAGACCCGCCCGTTTAAGCATGCCACCTGATAACTCCGAAGGCATTAAATCTTCAAACCCGGCTAAATTCATTAATTCTAATTTTAGACGGGTCATAATACTGATGGTGTTTTCATCCAAGTCGGTATGTTGTCTAAGGGGTAACTTGATATTGTCGCCGACAGACAAAGAACTGAGTAAAGCGCCACCCTGAAATGCGACTCCCATGGAACGTCTTAATTTAAATAAATCGGCTTTATTAGCGAGACACATGTTCAAGTCATTGAATAAAATCTCACCTTCGGAGGGTTTCTTCAGGCCCAACATGTTTCTTAATAAGGTACTTTTTCCACTGCCACTGCCGCCCATGATGACCAGAATTTCCCCAGCATTAATCGACAAATTAATGTTGCGCAATACAACTCGATCACCGTAAGAAGAACTAATGTTTTTTACGTGAATAAATGGCATATCAGGTTTTGACAAGTTATTACTCCGTGATCTCATCGATTGAGTCAATCAGGGTAAACACCTGATCAAGTCTGGTGAGCTCAAGCACTTGTTTTGGGGCTCCGTTAGCGGCAACTATAAGTAATTCTAGATTACTTTTCTTGGCAATGTTAAGTCCTTCAACCAGGGTCGCTATGCCAGATGAATCGATGTAATCGAGATCTGAAAAATTAACAACAACAGAATGACCATTATTCAGGATGTCTAGTAAACAAGTTCTGACCTCAGATGAATTAGATAAGTCAACTTCGCCGGTTAAATGAAGTAACTTATAGTGTAAATGTTCTGAACATTCGAAGCTCATGCTAGAGTTTCTCCTTAGGTATGTCTTTTTTCATTTCTAAAATATTTCCTGCACAGTTATCAGTATGGACAAAATGCACAGAGTCCATCACCTCATTGATGAGTGTTAAACCAAGTCCTCCAGGTTTTAGAGAAGGCGATGGTTTTATTTTGATACAATCCTCAGATACTTTTTTAGCATAATCATGCAGTCTAAAGACAGCTTGATTATCCTTTTTAGACACTTCTACTAAAATATTTCCATCAGTACAATTATGATAGGCATAGCGCATTATATTGGTACAGGCTTCGTCAATTGCAAGTACAATAAGATTAGTTTCTTGTTTTGAATAGGACATTAATCTACAGGCTTTAGTAATATTCTTTCGAATGCTACTAAGCTGGCTGGGGCAGGATGTCCAAGTTCTTGACAGGATGACGCTAGATTGCATGTTTATACTCTATCATGGTTTAATGAAGGCTCACTCAAATCAACATTATTATCTAGAAAGAGAATAGCATATTTTCCAAATACAATTTTTCATAATCTATAAATTGTATTATGCTTGGTGTTTTTAATGCCTGCATTTGTAATCACCCAGAAAAATAATAAGAGAAACCCATGAAAGCAAGACGAATCCTAATTCTTACAAGTTTACTACTGAGTGCATTAGCCATTTTGGCTCACTTTATTATACCTCCCTATATGGATGGACAGATCAATACGCTTATCGCCCATGAAGATTATACGCTTTCTCCTGAAGCACAAAAATTACATAAGACACTTATCATTGGTGATCTCCATGCTGATACGGCCTTTTGGCAACGCAATTTATTAAACAGGAATGATAGAGGTCATCTTGACTTACCGCGTATGCGAGAAGGCAATATGGCTGTTCAGATGTTCACCGTTTTTACTAAGGTTCCTGACGGGTTGAATTATGAAAAAAATTCATCGGATGCTAAGGACAGACTTACTCCCTTGATTGTAATTCAAGCCTGGCCCATAGCAAGKTGGACAAGTTTAACCGAACGAGCCTTGTACCAGGCGGGAAAAATGCAGCAGTTGGCAGAGAACAATCCTGAGCAATTTAAACTGATTCTTAACTCAAACGATCTGCAATCACTGTTAACAAGGCGGGCTGAAGGAGATGACATAGTTGGTGGTATTTTAGGTACAGAAGGCTCCCATGCTCTTGATGGCAAACTGGCGAATATTGACAGGCTTTATGATGCAGGGTTTCGCATGATGAGCTTACAGCACTTCTTTGATAACAAATTAGGCGGTTCTCTACATGGAGAGAGTCAGCAGGGGTTAAGTGAGTTTGGTCGTAGTGTTGTGGTTAAACTTTTGGAAAAAAATATTATGATCGATGTCTCCCATTCCTCTGTCCAAGTGGTTGAAGATGTTATGGATATAACACAAAAGCCCTTAATAGTTAGTCACACTGGGTTGAAAGGAAACTGCGACACCGCTAGAAACCTGAGTGATAGTTTAATGAAAAAAATCGCTCAGGCAGGAGGACTTATTGGCATTGGCTTTTGGGATGCCGCTGTTTGTGATGCGTCGCCAGAGGGTATTGTTAAAGCGATGCGTTATGGTATCGACTTGTTAGGCGTTGATCATATCGCTCTTGGCTCTGATTATGATGGTGCAATTGCCGCTCCCTTTGATGTGTCAGAACTAGCTGTGTTAACGGATGAAATGCTAAAAGCAAACTTTAGTGAGATTGAAATACGAAAAGTAATGGGCGGTAATATGATGCGATATCTGAAAGAGAACTTACCTAAGTATTAATTAATGCATCTTGAGGTGGAACGGGAACAGTTGTATCAGCATTGAGTTGAGTTGCTTTGGTTACTTGGCTTTCCAAGCTAGCATTTTTCAAAGTACTAAATATAGTATCCCCAATCTTAATCTGGGTAACATCTTTCACTAGTGTGCCATCAGCGGTTTTGGTTAGGGAGTAGCCCCGTCCAAGGGTGGCCAGTGGGCTCAAACTGTCTAATAGTAAAGAAAACTCTCTAAATCGATTAACACTAGCGGATAGATTCTTCTCAATAGCTTGGATGAGTCTTGTTTTTAGTTGAAGATGCCTTTCGATTGCTGTTTGAATTAAAGCCCCTGGGTCAAGGTGACTAAGCTTTAAGTGACTGGTATGTAAAAGATTTTGAGACTGGTTGAGCTTTTGCTGAACACAAGTTACCATCCTTTGTTTGAGTAATTCTAATTGCTGCTCACGGTTTTTTATAAGACGTTCTGGGCTTTGTAATTGCCGTTGTAACCAATCTAACTTTTGGCTTAAATTCTGTAGTTTTAACTCGATAAAACTGATTTGCCAAACGGTTAAGGCATTAAGGTGTTCTGACACTTCTCTTTGATCTTGAGTTGTTCTTTCAGCCGCAGCTGATGGCGTGGGTGCTCGCAAGTCAGCGACATAATCAGCGATAGTAAAATCCACCTCATGTCCTATACCTGTAACGATAGGTAGGCAGCTATGATGGATTGTTCTAGCTAAAAGCTCACTATTAAAACACCAAAGATCTTCCATGGAACCACCACCTCTCACAAGCAATAAAAGCTCGACTTCATTACGTTGGTTGGCAAGGATGATCTGATTGATTATTTGGTCCGCGGCTTGATTCCCTTGAACCAAGCAGGGATATATGATCAACTTTTGCAGAGGGTAACGACGTCTGATGACACTAATAACATCATGGATCGCAGCTCCGGTTGAGGAGGTTATGATTCCGATAGTGTGATAGCAGTGAGAAATTTCCTGCTTGCTCTGTTCATCAAACAATCCTTCAAGGGCGAGCTTAGACTTGAGTTCTTCATACTGCTGAAGCAGTTGGCCAATTCCAGCTGGTTCTAAATATTCGACAATAAGTTGAAATTCACCTCTAGGTTCGAACAGGCTAACCTTAGCTCGAACTAGGACTTTCATACCTTCATCGGGGGGAACTCTACAAGCGCGATTTTTTCCTTTAAACATGGCACAGCGAACTTGAGCTTTAGAATCTTTTAAGCTGAAATACCAGTGGCCAGAGGCGGGCATGGCAAGGTTGGATATCTCAGCTTCTAACCAGATGGTTGAAAACTGACTCTCCAAGGTTTGCTTACAACGTCGGTTCAGCTCACTAACATTGTAGATCTTCCGTTGATATTGCTGTTGTTCGATGGTTTTAATGCCGGCCATGCAGTTTCTCCTTAGGCAGGGCAGTTTAGCATAGCTAAAAGTTGAACTTATAGGAGATTTATTGACAGTTAGTGCCCTAAGAAGCTAATTTTCAAATAAATAGTACAAAAAAGTCTGCTTGGGATTTGTCCTTCCATAAACAAGTCGTTATAATCCGCCATTGGTTTTCGAACCCCATTTTCTACAGATACGTTACTAGGTGGCTAATTATGAGAATCACCGAAGAAGCCCTTACATTTGATGATGTTCTTCTGCTTCCAGCACATTCCACTGTGCTTCCCCAAGATGCTTGCTTAAAGACTCGAATTAGTAGAGAGATAGAGCTCAATATTCCTCTGGTTTCTGCTGCAATGGACACGGTTACCGAAGCGCGTTTAGCCATTGCTTTAGCTCAAGAGGGTGGTCTTGGTTTTATCCATAAAAATATGACCATTGAGCAACAAGCTGCCAATGTTAAAAAAGTTAAAAATTATGAGAGTGGGGTTGTTGCTCATCCTATCACTGTGCAACCAACTACAACTATCCGAGAATTAAAAGAAATTACCTCAAAATACAAAATATCAGGTGTTCCCGTTRNNGMWGGTNCASCKRNTCGWGRSNCAKMGNTSRCAAGTCGCGATGTTCGATTTGAAACCCATCTTGATCAGCCAGTCACCTCTGTCATGACTCCTAAGGAGCGGCTAGTAACTGTTAAGGAAGGTGAAGATGCTGATAGGGTGCTTGCTTTAATGCATAAACATCGTATCGAACGAGTTTTAATTGTTGATGATGATTTCCATTTAAGAGGCTTAATCACTGTAAAAGATATTAAAAAAGCTGAAGATAAACCCTTAGCCACTAAGGATGCTCAAGGGCAGTTAAGAGTTGGCGCAGCTGTTGGTACTGGTGCAGAAACCTCCGATAGAGTTGATGCTTTGGTTGAAGCTGGTTCGGATCTTATTTTGGTTGATACATCCCACGGCCACTCAAAAGGTGTTCTAGAACGCATTGCCATGGTCAAGAAACAATATCCCCATATTCAAGTTATTGGTGGAAATATAGCAACAGCTGCTGGTGCAAAGGCTATAGTAGAAGCTGGTGCTGATGGTGTTAAGGTTGGTATAGGTCCGGGTTCAATTTGTACCACTCGAATAGTTACGGGTGTCGGTGTTCCACAGATTACTGCGATCTATAACGCCATGAGTGGAATTAAAGGTTCGGGTGTTCCAATCATAGCCGAYGGCGGTATTCGATACTCTGGTGATCTGGCAAAAGCCTTAGTGGCCGGTGGTCACTGTGTGATGGTGGGTTCGATGCTTGCAGGAACCGATGAAGCCCCGGGTGAAGTGGAGCTTTATCAAGGTCGTTCTTATAAATCATACCGCGGCATGGGTTCTCTTGGAGCCATGGCGCAGAAAACAGGCTCAAGTGATCGCTATTTCCAATCATCCAATGATCTCGATAAGTTGGTGCCTGAAGGCGTGGAAGGAAGAGTGCCTTATAAAGGTAGTTTGTTAGCCATAGTCCATCAGATGATGGGAGGGCTTAGAGCCAGTATGGGATTAACAGGCTGTGCAAATATTGAAGAGTATCGTTCTAAGCCAGAATTTATACGTGTTTCCTTTGCTGGTATGAACGAAAGCCATGTTCATGATGTGAGTATCACAAAAGAAGCTCCTAACTATCGCTCTAAGTAATTTTACAGAAATTAATGAATAGGTTTAAATACAATGACTGAAGACATTCATGCTCAGCGAATATTGATTTTAGATTTTGGTTCGCAGTTTACTCAACTTATTGCGAGAAGAGTAAGAGAGTTTGGCGTTTATTCCGAATTACATGCCTTTGATATGTCCGCTGAAAAGCTCAGGGAATTTAAACCGGATGGTATTATTTTATCAGGAGGGCCTGAATCTGTCACTGAATCAAGAACTCCACGTGCTAATGCATTAGTTTTTGAACTTGGTGTTCCTGTTCTAGGGATCTGCTATGGCATGCAAACCATGGCTGCCCAATTAGGTGGCTCTGTTGAAACATCTAATCAACGCGAATTTGGTTATGCCCGTGTTGTTGTTAAAGGCCAAAGTGAACTGTTTAGCAATATTGAGGATGACTGCAGCGATGAAGGAGAATCACTGCTCGATGTCTGGATGAGTCATGGTGATAAGGTGACTGCAATACCGGATGGATTTGAAACCACAGCCTCCACAGACAGTGCTCCTTTTGCTGGTATGGCTGATGACAGTCGACGCTTTTATGGTATCCAGTTTCATCCTGAAGTTACCCATACAAAACAGGGTGGCAGAATCATTGAACGGTTTATCCACGATATATGCGGTTGTTCTAATTCTTGGAACTCGGTAAATATTGTCACAGATGCTATCGCAAAAATTAAGCAGCAGGTAGGCAATGATGAAGTTATTCTCGGTCTTTCTGGTGGTGTTGATTCCTCGGTTACCGCTGTCCTGTTACAACAGGCTATTGGCGATAAGCTAACCTGTGTTTTTGTGGACAATGGATTGTTGCGACTTGATGAAGGCGATCAGGTTATGGCTATGTTTAACAAACATATGGGCATCAAGGTTATTAGAGTTGATGCTGAACAACGTTTTCTCCATGGTCTTAAGGGGGAAAGTGATCCTGAGGCTAAGCGAAAGATTATTGGTCGAATATTCGTTGAAATTTTTCAAGAAGAAGCGGATAAGTTATCCAATGCTAAATGGCTTGCCCAAGGAACCATTTATCCCGATATTATTGAATCGGCAGGTGCCAAGACGGGTAAAGCCCATGTGATCAAATCTCATCATAATGTTGGTGGTCTACCCGATGATATGACTTTGAAACTCGTGGAACCTTTGCAAGAATTATTTAAGGATGAAGTAAGAAAAATCGGTTTAGAGTTAGGTCTAGCTTATGACATGCTTTATCGCCACCCTTTCCCCGGACCAGGACTTGGGGTACGAATTTTAGGCGAGGTGAAGAAAGAATTTGCAGATTTATTGCGAAAAGCTGATGCTATCTTCATTGAAGAGCTGTATGCAGCCGATTGGTATCACAAGGTCAGTCAGGCTTTTACGGTATTTCTTCCAGTTCGCTCAGTTGGCGTAATGGGCGATGCCCGTAAATATGATTATGTAGTGGCCTTACGGGCTGTTGAAACTGTCGATTTTATGACCGCACGTTGGGCGCATCTTCCCTATGATTTACTCGAACGCTGTTCAAACCGAATTATCAATGAAGTGGATGGCATTTCTAGGGTTACCTATGATGTTTCTAGTAAACCTCCTGCCACCATCGAGTGGGAATAATTAACAAAACTGAACCTTTAAGATGAATGATTTCACCGCAAGTGATCAGCAATTTATGAATCGAGCCTTTGAACTGGCGCGGCAAGCAGAGAGGCTCGGTGAAGTACCCATAGGTGCTGTTTTAGTAGAAGACGGAAAAATTATTGCTGAAGGTTATAACAGTCCAATAGGCGATAATGATCCAACCTCCCATGCAGAAATCATTGTTATTCGGCAAGCTGCCAAAGCGAATCTAAACTATCGACTCCCAAAAACCACCCTTTATGTGACACTTGAACCCTGTGCTATGTGTGCCGGTGCTCTAGTCCATAGTAGAATTGAACGACTAGTTTTTGCAGCGAAGGACGCAAAGACAGGCGCTTGTGGTAGTATGTTTAATGTCATCTCATCAAATGATAAAAACCATCGAGTAAAGGTTGAACACGGATTGATGGCAAAAGAGGCTGCCAAATTATTGAGTGACTTTTTTAAACGGCGGCGCCTAGAAAAAAAACTAAAAAATTAAAACCTAAAAAATTAAATAGGAACCCTTAATGGCTATTCAGGCAATGTATAAAAATCGTTGGACTGAGTTATTTTTTTGCGCAATTGTAGTCGCTTTTATCTCTCTTGAAATTAATCTTCAAAACCCTGCTGGCATTGTGATCATAACAAGTCTAGCTTCAACCTCCCTAGGCTTGATGGTAGCACCGGGAGCTCCCACGAATTCTATTCGCTCAGTATTCCTAAGCTATACTTTTGCTATGTTTATTTCGGTCTGTTTTGGCATACTTTTCTCTCGTTATATTGACCCTCTATTAGATAATGATTCCCTACTCATTTTCCTAAAGTTTTTTACCATGCTGGTTGCAACGCTTTTTCTGTTTGGATTATTCGATGCTTACCACCCACCATCTGTCGGCGCAATGCTAACCTATTTCATCGATACGGGATTTGCAGATTGGAGTTTAATTATCTACGTGCCAATATCGGTAATTTTTTTACTGGCTTGTATAAAAAGTTACATCTATTTCAGACATCCGGAGCAATTTAAGTGGAAAAATTTAAAAAATGAATTTTCTAGAAACTATCGCCTCGTGAGGTTTGTTGATGTAGAAGCTGGGGAACAAAAGAAAACAATCCAAATTGCTAAACGTTTAAATAAAGAGCAGTTTGATCGAGCAGTCATAGCAAGAGTCACTAAACTCAGTGAGGAAGAACTGGAAAAGATCCTATAAATAAATTGCTGATCCAAATAGGGATTTCCTATCATTTATCAATAAATTCAACTGTTGATTGCCTACGTCGATCAACAACAAGTTTGGTTACATCAGGACGAGAGTAGTGACCAGAAGGATCGAAGTTCTGCCGTTCCTGCCTGACTTTTTCATGATCAATAATGGCGGTGTATAGCCCTTCTTGACCAGTTTGCGGTTCAATTAACCATTCGCCATCAGGACCGCATAGGCAGGAACCTCCATTTGAAAGAAAATCGGTATTACACCCTGCCAAAATATCGTCTAGATAAGGTGTGTTGTTAGGGAAGTCAGAAGGTCTCATTAAACCGGATACTGACATAACATAAGAGCGACTTTCCTTGGCAATAAAAGGCGTTAAGTCTAAGGTATTTCTATCACATCCAGGCCAAATTGCCACGTGTAGATCTTCGCCTTGAGCATAGAGAGCCGAGCGAGCTAAGGGCATCCAGTTTTCCCAACAATTTAGTCCACCCAAAGTAAAGGCACCGAGCTGATGAACTTGTAATCCGTGACCATCTCCTGGAGACCAAGTGAGGCGCTCATCATGGGTTGGTACGAGTTTACGATGTACAGAACAAATCTTACCGAGCTGATTAATATAAACCATTGTGCAATAGAGACTGTGACCACCACGGTTTTTTGCTCTCTCTATTATTCCTAAATAAATGGCTACACCAGTGCTTTTCACTGCAGCGCAAACAGCATCAAGATCACCATTTTCTAGTTGCACAGCCTGTTTCATATAGTGAGCATGGAGCGTTTTTTGATCAGGGGCATTAAAGCGAGCACCTTGGGTAAGTTCAATCCAAAATGGATAACCGGGTACCAAGGCTTCACCAAACGCCATCAGTTCAACTTGGTCATTTTTAGCTTGGTAAATATAATCAATTACCTTTAGAAGAGTAGCTTCCCTGTCTAACCAAACGGGTGCAATTTGTGCCAAGCCTACTTTTAAATTATCGTTATTCATATCTGTGCCTTGTTAAGAACAAACTTTATAATATTTGCAGATAAATCCGCCTGTTTTTGAATTACAGACTAGGCTATCTACGCCTTCAGCAGCTTATTAGTGGCTGAGTGATTTAATTCCGTCTTCAAGTCCTTGGAGGGACAGGGGATACATATGGTTTTCAACTAAATCTTTAACGATGCTAATGCTTTGCGTATATTCCCAATACTTTTCTTCCACGGGATTAAGCCAGATGACCTTAGTAAAAACTTCCTTCAAGCGTTGCATCCATACATAACCTGCTTCTGCGTTCATATGCTCAACACTGCCTCCCCGGTGGGATATTTCATAGGGAGACATGGAAGCATCTCCTATAAAGATAACTTTGTAATCACTTGAGTAGGTCCTTAATACTTCCTCTAAAGGAATATCTTCTGTATAGCGCCGCACATTATCTTTCCAAACACTTTCATAAATGAAGTTATGAAAATAGTAGTATTCCAGATGTTTAAATTCGGTTTTACAGGCGGAAAATAGTTCTTCACAGGTTTTAACAAAGGGATCCATAGAACCGCCCACATCAAAAAATAGTAATACTTTTATTGCATTATGTCTTTCAGGAATCATTTTAATATCAAGCCAGCCAGCATTTTTTGCAGTACTAGTGATGGTATTATCCAGATCTAATTCTTCAATGGCTCCTGAACGGGCAAACTTCCGTAATTTTCTTAATGCCACCTTTAAATTACGGGTGCCAAGTTCAACACTATCATCGAGATCTTTATAGACTCTTTTTTCCCATACCTTGGTTGCTCTTTTATTTCTACTTTCACCACCCACTCTAATTCCTTCAGGATGATAACCGCTATGCCCAAAGGGTGATGTACCACCGGTGCCAATCCATTTGCTGCCTCCGGCGTGGCGTTCTTGTTGTTCTTTGAGGCGTTCTTTAAAAGTTTCTAATAATTTTTCTAGTCCACCAAGGGAGTTGATCTTGGCTTTTTCTTCTTCACTTAAGCTTTTCATAAACTCCGAGCGTAACCAATCCTCGGGAATGAGAGATTCCAAAATATCATCGATATTTTCAAGCTCTTTAAAGTAGGCTGCAAAGGCTTTGTCATAACGGTCAAAGAATTTCTCATCCTTAACCAAGCATAACCTTGCCAATAAATAGAAATCATCAATACTGCAAAAAGCTAATCGATGTTGCAGAGCTTCGAGTAAAATTAACAGTTCCTTAATTGAAACAGCAAGGCCCATTTTACGCAGTAGATAGAAAAAATTAATTAACATTTTGTTCTTAGATTTAAGATTCGCGACGTAACATGAAAGCAAGCTTTTCTAGTCGATGTACATCCTGCTCATTTTTCAGCAGGGCTCCATACAGAGGTGGAATGGCTTTGCTATGATCCCGGCCTTTGAGAATATCCTCAGGAATATCATCTGCCAGTAGCAATTTCAACCAATCGATTAGCTCAGATGTTGAGGGCTTTTTCTTAAGACCAGGAACATCCCTTATTTGGAAGAAAATATCCATAGCTTCTTTTAACAAGTTAGCTTTTATATTCGGATAGTGGACGTTTATAATGGCGGCCATAGTTTTCTGATCAGGAAAATTAATGTAATGGAAAAAACAGCGTCTTAAAAAAGCATCGGGCAGTTCCTTTTCATTATTGCTGGTGATAATGATGATCGGTCTATGCCGAGCCTTGATAGTTTCGCCAGTTTCATAAACAAAAAATTCCATCTTATCCAGTTCAAGTAGCAGATCATTAGGAAATTCAATATCAGCCTTATCAATTTCATCAATCAATAAAACCACTTGTTTTTCAGAGGTAAAGGCTTCCCAAAGCTTGCCTTTTTTAATGTAGTTGGCTATGTCATTAACCTCTTCATTCCCAAGTTGAGAACCAAGTTGAGAATCTCTGAGTCTAGATACGGCGTCATACTCATAAAGTCCTTGATGGGCACGAGTGGTAGATTTTATATGCCACTGAATAAGTTCCATGTTAAGGGCAGCAGCAACTTCCTCTGCAAGCATGGTTTTTCCCGTGCCTGGTTCTCCCTTAATGAGTAAAGGTCTTTCAAGTGTTTTAGCTGCATTGACCGCCATCTGTAATTCTTCAGTGGCGATATAATTCTCAGTACCTGTAAAATTCATGTTTCCTCTGCTTATCTACTACAATTTTTGCCGATATTTTATCATACCGTCCCGATTATTGTTCCTTTTAACCTTGAATGCTGTTGATTAACTGAAGATAAAATTATGATATAAATATATATCTCGAAAATCCCCCATAAATCAGTCTAAACTGTGTTTTATTAATATAAGGAATTACCTATGCTAGGCAAGTTACTATTAACAGGATTACTAACAATTTCAACACTTTTAACCCATGCAGAAGCCGTTAATTTAAAGGGTAGTGATGATTTTCCAATCTTTGGAGAATTTGTATCCGCATCAAATAGTTCTACTAAGGGTGTTTTAATGCTCCATCAATGTAATGCGGATAAGACAATGTACGAAGCGTTAGCCAAACAACTTGCAAGCTCTGGCATTAGTTCCATGAGTATAGATTTTCGTGGTTTTGGCCAGAGTAAGGTGAAGGGTCTTAGCATAAGTGATATTCGTAAAAAAGCCACTAGCCGTAAACATTACTTCGAAATGCTCGATGAATTAGGGATCAGTGGACATCGTGAGAGTGATGTGGAAATAGCTTATCAGTATCTAGTTAAACAATTAGGCAGTGCTGATAATATTTCTTTCGTTGGTACAAGTTGTGGTGGGACTCAGGCGGTGTTACTCGCTCAAAAACACAAACCCACTAGTTTTATCTTTTTTTCATCGGGCATGAGTGACGATACACAAAAAATATTTAATAACATGAGTGATATCCCTGCATTATTTATTGCAGCCCAAGATGATAGTAATAGCTATAAATCTCTCAATAAAGCCTTTCTTGAATCTAAGAGTCCGGCCTCTAGAATGATTTCATATAAAGGAACCGGTCATGGACGGCCACTATTTAAAGAAGATCACACTCTGCAGACAGTGATGGTGGAATGGTTTGCAGAAAAGGCTAACCAATGAAGGTTAATAATTCCAGTTGTTTGAACTTGATTAAGATCCTGACGTTATGCGTTATATTAACGGTGGAAAAATTACCAGCAGAGAAGCTTTAAATGAAGCGTCCATTCCACGTATGGAAAGTTATCGAAATGTGTTAATTTTCTGTCTGGGCTTCTTCTACAGCAGGTTTATCTTGAGGGGCCTGTTTAGGTGCTTTAGTTACAGGCGTGGATTGTTCGGCAAGCATTGTTTTTGATGACTGGGCTTCTAATTCAACTTCATCGCTTATCCATTGAAGTGTTTCATAGTATCTACGTATGTTATCAACATATTGTACTGGTTCATTTCCTCTAGCGTAGCCGTATCGAGTTTGTTTATAATATTTTCTCTGTCGCAAGAGAGGAAGACGCTCCTTAACATCCACCCATCGATCGGGATCAGCACCTTGTCTTTCCGTAAGTATTCGTGCATCTTCAACATGACCCCAGCCGATATTATAGGATGCTAAAGCGAACCAAGTACGATCAGGTTCTGGAATGCGAGCAGGGATTCTTTTTAAGACTATTTTAAAGTATTTTGCCCCTCCCATGATACTTTGCTCAGCATCCAAACGATTTTTAACACCTATGTGTTTAGCTGTATTGAGCGTTAGCATCATTATCCCCCTAACACCCGTGGGTGAACGTGCCCTTGGGTTCCAGTGAGATTCTTGATAACCGATGGCTGCAAGGAGACGCCAATCCATATCTCCAGCTGCTTTATGGAAAGTATCTAAATATTTTGTCAATTTTGTTTGGGCTGCAGCTAAAAATTCTCGTGTACCTACATAATCAAAATCTTCCACATGGCCATAATGTCGCTCCATCAAATGGGCTAATTCTCCCGATTTTCGAAACTCACCAAAAAATTTTATCGCTTCGGCTCTTAAACCTTCATCATTACTCTTTTTAAAGGCCCAGGCAATTTGCTCAGGTTCACCGATGCTAAAACCAATGGCTAGTTCAGGATAAAACCTTCGATTAAGAGCAAGTTCATTGGAATCTGAAATAGTATAGTCAATGGATTCATCGAGAACTTTTGCTAGTAGATCTTCACTAGAGTTATTAACAGTTTCTGTCCAACTTAATCCAGCATGATGCTGTTTTAGATCAAGTAACTTTTGTGCATGGGAACTACCCGCCATCACTCTTAATTCGCCATTGAGTTGATTAATATTTCTAGGCCATCGTTTGCCCTGTTTGAAGACCAACTTTTGTGATACTTCCTGATAGGCAGGAGAGAAAGTAAAGTTTAGCTCCCGTTCAGGTGTTATTGATAGACCTGCAGCTGCAAGATCAGCCTTACCCGTTTGTAAAGCAATAAAGATATCACTGATACTATCCACGGAGGTTATTTCAAGCTCAACACCAAGATGCTCTGCAAAACGACTCGCGAGTTGATATTCAACACCTTCAGGGCCTTGATAGCCGATATAAAAGGTTGTGGGGCTACTTCTTGTGATAACGTTAAGCGTACCTCTATTTTTAATTTGTTCAATATGACTGGTGGAATTTGTTTTGCTAATGCCAAAATAGAGTATTGAAAAAATAACAAGCAAAAGTCCTGAGAAGAGAATTCTCAGTGAAAACTTATGGTCCCTGTCAGCTAAAATGATTAGCGCCTGTTTAATATTCATATAGTTTTCAAATGGTTAGACAACTTCCTCTAAAGACATAAATGAAATATCTATTGAGTATAACCTACAATTTAATTAGCATATAACAATAATATAAAGGGTAAAAAACTATCATACCAAAAACAGGTGTGAAATTTATCCCTATTGTCAAAACTCCTGAAAATGAGTATTTACAAGACACTTCCAATATTATTGATACACTTGAATTAGCTCATCCATCAAGAAGTGTTTATCCCACTTCATCAAAACAAAAGTTAGTGGCTTTATTACTAGAGTTGTATGGCGACGAATGGGTGATTTTCTCAAAAGCATCGAGGCAACTGAAGCTTTGAAATTCAAACTCAGCACTAGGGTTATTCGCGATAATAATAATTTTTGTAGTAAGTTCTAACAACAGTTAAGATTCTTGACTAGTTTAACGCTTAACTATATAGTAGTTAGGCGCTAAACTAAATTTGGTATTAAAATTATGAAAAGAAGACAGTTTTTAAAAGTAGTTGGATCAACAACTGTTATTGTAGCAGCAACTTCCTATGGTGCTTTTTTAAGTAGTCGTACACCAATTAAAGCTTTATTGCCTTGGAAAACCGCTGGAAATCTTTATACAGACCCCATGAGGAGAGCTCTTTCCTACGCTATTCTGGCGCCAAATCCACATAATCGTCAACCTTGGTTGCTAGACTTTAAGTCGGACATGGAAGTGCTTTTATATTGTGATTTAACTCGCTTGCTAGCTGAGACAGATCCTTTTAGTAGACAAATTATGATTGGTCTCGGTGCTTTTCTGGAGTTATTTTCACAAGCGGCAACCCAGACTGGTCATCGTGCTGAACTAAGCCTATTCCCTGAAGGTGTGTCTGGTGATAAATTAGATAATCGTCCAATTGCAAGGCTGATATTAAATAAAGATGTATTAATCAATGAAGATCCCTTGTTTCAATTTGTTTTAAATCGTCATACAAATCGTAATGCTTATGATCTCTCAAAATTAATTAGTAATGAAACACTCATTAAAATTACTAAGGTGAAGGAAGTGGAAGAAACAGGACTTTCTATAACTGCCATCGGTTTAAAGAATATTATCAGTTCTGATTCAACTCATTTATCCAATGAAAAACCTAGTCTTGAAATTCTGAGACAACTTACTAAAAATGCCTTAAAAGATGAACTTCTTGACCCAGTAGCTTTTCAAGAAAGTATTGATTTGATGCGCATAGGACGTTCAGAAATTGAAGCTTCACCAGACGGTATTTCTCTTGGTGGAGGCTTTCTTGAAAGTTTAAAGTTACTTGGCCTATTAAGTAAAAAGGAGTTGGCTGACCCCAAATCACAATCATTTCAAGTTGGTCTTGATATGGCTGATGAGCAAACCTCAACGGCCATGGGTTTTGTTTGGATCAACACCCTGGACAATAGTCGATTAGATCAACTTGCAGCAGGTCGCAGTTACATGAAGTTGAGCTTGAAAGTCGCTGAGCAGGGTTTACAAATGCAACCCATGAGCCAAGCTTTGCAAGAATACTCCACCATGGAATCCCATTATCAACAAATACATAAGTTGCTCACGATTAAACCTCATGAGCGAGTACAAATGTTAGCTCGATTGGGATATGCTGAGCAAAGTCAACCTTCTCCTCGATGGCCTTTGTCTACTAGAATCAGAGGTTATTAGAATGAGGAGTTAATCAAAGAAGAAACCACTTGAGCGGAAGTTAATGAGCAAAATATTCAATGACCCTACAGTATTTCAATTTTTTACTGAAATTGGCATTATCCAACAACTCGCATCCACAAAATTGCAGTCAGTGTTACCTGATGATTTAAAGATGTCTCATTTCACAGTGTTAAATCATTTAACAAGAATGGGAAAACAACAGAGCCCTGCTCAAATGGCGAGCGCTTTACAAGTCACCAAAGCGGCAATTACCAATACTTTGCAGCGTCTGGTGAAAAGAGAACTAATTGAGGTTATTGCAAATCCTAATGATGGACGAGGTAAGCTTGTCAGTTTGACAGATAAAGGAAAACTAATGCTTGAACAGTCAACTGTAAGCATAGCGCCTTTGATTATTCAACTAGAGCAAGAATTTGGCCAAAGCAGCTTTAACAAAGCAATACCATTTCTGGAGACAATCAGAAAATATTTGGATGAAGAAAGATCTTAATTTCCAAAGATCAAAGTTCATGGTAGCTGGCAGGATGCTCATTACTCAGGTATGATCCAGTCAACTTTATACCCTTGAATTCTGGAGTTTTACCTGAATGCTAATCTTGCGTGGTGCACCTTCTCTATCGCATTTTCGTAGACGCCGTCTGTTATCTCAATGCCAAGAAATATTACCTGAAATTTCAGATGTTTATGGTCAATTTATACACTTCGCTGACCTAGGGGAAAGCCTCTGTGAAGATCAGACGGCGGTACTTAAGCAATTACTTGTTTATGGTCCTAGTCGCGAATCAGAACCTTACCATGAAAACATCGTTTTAGTATTGCCTAGACCCGGCACAATATCGCCCTGGTCTTCGAAAGCAACTGACATAGCTCATAACTGTGGTTTATCAAATGTAAATAGATTAGAGCGCGGTATCGCCTATCATCTTGAGACCGAAACTGGTGAGCCATTAAATAGCCATCAAAAAACACTGATACTGCCCAAACTCTACGACAGAATGACTGAAGCTGTGTTTGAAACTTTAGAGGTGGAACAGGCTCTATTTTCTCAACATAAGCCTAAAAAATTAAAGACAGTGGATATTCTTTATGATGGTGCTAAGGCACTTAGTAGCGCTAACCAAGATTGGGGTCTTGCCCTTGCAGATGATGAAATCGATTATCTTGTAGAACAATTTATTAAATTAGAACGTAATCCCACTGATGTCGAATTAATGATGTTTGCCCAAGCAAACTCAGAACATTGTCGACATAAAATATTTAATGCCAGTTGGACTATTGATGATCAAGATCAACCCATTTCACTGTTTGCTATGATTAGAAATACTCATAAACTAAATCCTCAAGGGACTTTATCAGCCTATAGTGACAATTCAGCCGTGATGGCAGGTCCAGTGGAAGATAGATTCTTCCCATCAACGGACAGTAATGAATATAGCTATCATCATGAAGCAGTACATACCTTGATGAAAGTTGAAACTCATAATCATCCAACGGCTATCTCACCTTATCCAGGTGCCGCCACAGGTTCTGGTGGTGAGATACGTGATGAGGGTGCAACAGGATGTGGTTCAAAACCTAAAGCTGGTTTGAGTGGTTATTCAGTATCAAACCTAAAGATTCCACAACTGCCACAACCTTGGGAAACGGAACATGGCAAACCAAGTCGGATTGTTTCAGCCTTAGATATCATGCTCCAAGGTCCCATAGGTGGCGCTGCGTTTAATAATGAATTTGGTCGTCCCAACATAGCGGGCTACTTTAGAACTTACGAAGAAACCGAAGCCATGGCTGATGAAAATAACCTTCGAGGTTATCACAAGCCTATTATGATTGCCGGTGGTATGGGTAACATTCGCGATGAGCATGTTCAAAAAGGCGAGATTGCTCCTGGACATAAATTAATTGTTCTAGGTGGGCCTGCCATGTTGATTGGTTTAGGTGGTGGCGCAGCGTCTAGCATGACTTCTGGAACTAGCTCTGAGGATTTAGATTTTGCTTCAGTGCAAAGAGAAAATCCTGAAATGGAAAGACGATGTCAGGAAGTGATCGATAGATGTTGGGCTCTGGGCAGTAATAATCCCATTGATTTTATCCATGATGTTGGTGCTGGAGGTCTTTCTAACGCTTTACCTGAACTGGTTCATGATGGTAAACGAGGTGGTCAATTTGAGCTGCGTAAAGTACCCAATGCTGAGTTTGGAATGGCTCCAGTGGAAATTTGGTGTAACGAAGCTCAGGAACGCTATGTGATGGCGATTGCTGAGAAAAATCTCCAGCAATTTGAAGCTATATGCAAGCGTGAACGTTGTCCTTATGCCCTTGTAGGAGTTGCAACAAAAGAGCTCCACTTAAGTTTATCCGATAGCCACTTTGCAGTAATTTCTGAGGATCCTATTGATTCTAAACCGATAGATATGCCCATGGATGTGTTGTTTGGTAAGCCACCAAAAATGCACCGAAATGTGACCTCAAGAAAGGTAGTAACCAAAGCGCTTATTATTGATGCTGACTTAAATGAGATGGTTAAAAGGGTATTATCATTACCGGCAGTTGCCGATAAGACCTTTCTGGTAAGTATTGGTGATAGGTCTATCACTGGCATGATAGCAAGGGATCAAATGGTTGGTCCTTGGCAAGTACCCGTGGCAGATTGTGCAGTAACAACAGTCACTTTAAACTCAACCACTGGTGAAGCCATGGCCATGGGGGAGAGAACTCCCATAGCATTATTAGATTACGCTGCTTCAGCAAGAATGGCTGTAGCCGAATCCATTACTAACATAGCCTCAGCAGCCATCAATGACATCAGCGACATCAAACTCTCTGCCAACTGGATGTGTGCAGCGGGTAGTGAAGGTGAAGATGCAGGGCTTTATGAGGCGGTAAAAGCTATTGGTATGGAGCTTTGCCCAGCCTTAGGTATTTGTATACCGGTTGGCAAGGACTCCATGTCAATGCGTTCCACTTGGCAGGATGACGTTGAAGGACAGACCATTGATAAGTCAGTCACAGCTCCCTTGTCGTTGATCATCACGGCTTTTTCACCGGTGACCGATGTTAGAAAGAGTCTGACTCCTCAGTTGAGAAGGGCTTGTGGCGAAACAAGTTTACTACTCATTGATTTAGGCAGTGGTAAAAATCGACTAGGTGCCTCAGCACTTGCTCAAGTATTTAAACAACAGGGTGAAGTGCCAGCTGATTGTGATGATCCTGCAAAATTAAAAGCCTTTTTTGAAAGCATTCAACGACTTAACTCAGACAATAAATTATTGGCTTATCATGATCGTTCTGACGGTGGTTTGTTGGCGACTGTTGTTGAAATGATGTTTGCTGGAGCAGCTGGTGTTGAGCTTGATTTATCGAGTTTGAGTGATGATAGTCAGGCTGTGTTATTTAACGAAGAGTTAGGTGCAGTGATACAAGTTAAAACCTCTGATGTTGAAAGTATAGTTGAACAATTAAAAGCTGCGGGACTAGCTGATTGTGTCCATAATATTGGTGGTTTGAGTGATGATAATAATTTAAGTATTCATCAAAACGGTGAACAAATTTATCAAAACTCCCGTCAAACATTACGTGAGATCTGGTCTCAAACAACCTTCCATATGCAAAGTCTACGGGATAACTCAGACTGTGCAAAAGAAGAGCAAGCTGCTCGTCTAGATATGGCTAACCCAGGTATTACCCCTAAGTTAACCTTTGATCCCAGTGAGGATATAGCGGCGGATTTTCTTCAATCAACTAGACCTGCGGTTGCTATTTTAAGAGAGCAGGGTGTTAACGGTCAGCTAGAAATGGCCGCAGCTTTTGATCGAGCTGGCTTTAAAACAGTCGATGTCCACATGAGTGATATCATCACAGGTAAAGTTGATCTCCTGAACTTTAAAGGACTAGTTGCCTGCGGCGGATTTTCCTACGGTGATGTGTTAGGTGCAGGTGAAGGCTGGGCTAAATCGGTTCTATACAATCAGCAAGCACGAGACCAATTTGAACAATTCTTCAATCGTCCAGATACCTTCACCCTAGGTATTTGTAATGGTTGTCAGATGTTATCAAATTTGAAATCTCTTATTCCGGGCACAGATCACTGGCCACATTTTGTACGCAATCGTTCTGAGCAATTTGAAGGCCGAGTGTGCATGGTTGAAATCGAAGAATCACCCTCCATATTCTTAACATCCATGGCAGGTTCACAATTACCCATCGCCATAGCTCATGGAGAGGGTAGGGCACAATTTGCTAATGACGACCATCAAATGTCCTGTGATAATTCAGGTTTGGTAGTCGCTAGGTATGTTGATAATTATGGTAATGTAACAAATCAGTATCCTAGTAATCCAAATGGAGCTGCCGAGGCAATGAGTGGGCTGACATCAGAAGATGGTAGAGTCACCATTATGATGCCTCATCCTGAGAGAGTTTATCGAACGGTTCAGAACTCTTGGGCACCGGATGACTGGCAGGAAGACGGACCTTGGATGCGCATGTTTCGTAATGCCAGGGTATGGGTGGCCTAAACAAAATTAAGAGTACTAAATTAAGAGTACAACATTTGGAGTGCAGCAGTTGAATCAACAATTTGAAAAGCGTTTAGCTTATTTCTCAGAGCAAACTATTTCAGCTACCTTTACAGGTATTAGAAGAGGAATCGAAAAAGAAAGTTTAAGGGTGGGCCCCGATGGCTTAATAAGCCAAAAGGATCATCCTCATGCCTTAGGTTCAGCTCTGACAAATGCCTATATCACCACTGATTATTCAGAAGCCTTACTAGAATTTATAACACCAGCTTTTGATGAACCAAACCGCCCTTTAAGAGTATTAGAAAACATTCATAAGTACGTCTATCAAAACCTCGCTGAAGACGAACTACTTTGGGTTGCGAGTATGCCCTGTGCCATGACGGATGAATTAAGTATTCCAATTGGTAAATATGGCAGTTCAAACTCAGGCAAGATGAAGGAAGTTTATCGACGAGGTCTAGGTCATCGATATGGACGCTTTATGCAAACCATAGCTGGCGTGCATTATAATTTTTCCCTACCCATGAGTTTTTGGAGGCATCTTCAACAGCTAGATGGTTTTTCAGATGATGATATGCAAGACAGCATTTCAGAGCAGTATATGGGGCTTATCCGAAATTTCTTACGCACCAGTTGGATCATACCCTATCTGTTTGGAGCTTCACCTGCCATCTGTGAGTCCTATCTTCAAGGCAAGAAAAGCCATCTTGATCAACTAGTACCTGGCACAGTCTATGGTCCTTACGCCACATCTTTGAGACTAGGTGATTTGGGCTATTCAAACAATGCTCAGGGAAGCATGGATATCACTTACAATTGTATCGATGGTTATATAAAAGGCTTAGAAAGCGCCATTCAAACTCCAGAGCCCCTTTATGAAAAAATCGGTGTAATAAAAGATGGCAGATACCTGCAACTTAATAGCAATCTATTACAAATTGAAAATGAATATTATTCAAACGTACGCCCAAAGCGAGTAACCAACTCAGGCGAACGCCCAACCAAAGCTTTACAAAGAGGCGGTATAGAATACGTAGAAGTAAGAGCACTGGATCTGAATATCTTCGATCCAAAGGGCATCAGCCAAGAACAAAGTGAATTTGTCGATTGTCTGCTAATCCATAACCTATTAACATCTAGTCCAGCAATAACCGCAAGAGAAGAAGCAGAAATTCAAGAAAACAAACGACGAGTAGTCGATAGCGGCAGGCACCCAAGCCTAAGGTTAATTCGCGACAATCGAGAAATTTCAAGAGTACGCTGGGCGAATGAATTATTTTCAGAATTAAAACTAGTAGCCGAATTGCTAGACAAATCATCAGAAACTAAAACCTACGCCAAGACAATAGAAAAATTATCAGGCTGGATTGAAGCCCCAGAAAAAACCTTCTCAGGCAGAATAGTCGATGAAATAAAGCAACGAGGCGACGGCTTCTTTGCCCTAGCCATGGACTACTCAAAAAGCCATGCCGACTACTTTAAAAAATCCGAGCTAACAGAATCAGTAAAAAAATGCTTCGTCGAAGAAGCAAAACAATCCCATATTAAACAAAAGCAAATAGAAGAAAGCGACGAGCTATCTTTCGAAGAATACCTAAAAGCCTATTTCGCTTAAAAAGAGTCAGTATTTTTTAAATATAGGCTCTACAACTATTCTTCTAGGCTTCAGGTTGTCACTAGCATTTCAACAGGTCTCTGCTGCAGGGATGCAGCAGCGAAGCCCTACAGGGACGTATTCACGGGCGTCCTGTGGAAATGCTAGTGACGACCTGAAGCAAAGCACCAATCCAAAATCTATAACAATAACAAAGGGTATCAAAAGATGACAATGAGTACTCCAACCTTAATAACCTTCATAATCTACCTAGTAGGCATGCTAGCAATAGGCATCTTCGCCTATAAACTAACCAACAATTTATCCGACTACATCCTAGGCGGAAGAAAACTAGGTAGCGCAGTAACAGCCCTATCAGCAGGTGCATCCGACATGAGTGCTTGGCTATTATTAGGATTACCTGGCGCTATGTATGTTGGAGGGTTAAGTGAAGGCTGGATCGCCTTAGGCCTAGTCATCGGCGCTTATTTAAATTGGAAAATCAATGCCCCTAGATTAAGGGTGTATACCGAAGTAGCGGGAGATTCAATAACCTTACCCGACTATTTAGAAAATCGATTCAAAGACAAATCACAATTATTAAGAGTCATCTCAGCCTTCATCATATTAATCTTTTTCACCTTCTATACCTCATCCGGCATGGTAGCGGGTGCAACCTTATTTGAATCATCCTTTGGAATGGACTACACAGATGCGCTAATAATAGGTGCAGTAGTCATCGTATCTTACACCTTCATCGGAGGCTTCTTAGCCGTTTGTTGGACAGATTTTTTCCAAGCTATCTTAATGATGCTAGCCTTGATAGTAGCGCCATTAGTTGTGCTCTATGAGTTAGATGGAATTGGTTCAACATTAAAGGTGATTGAAGGCGTCGATCCCCTGCTCAGTGATTGGACAAAAGGGCTAACGTTGATAGGATTTCTATCTCTACAAGCTTGGGGGTTAGGATACTTTGGACAGCCCCATATACTGGTAAGGTTTATGGCAATAGATAGTGTAAAGAGTGTAGCAACTGCCCGTAAAATAGGCATGAGCTGGATGATGATAAGCCTATTTGGTGCCATGCTCACGGGTTTTGCAGGTATTGCTTATTTCCATGACAGACCCGATGATCTTGCGAAATTAGTGACTAATTCTGAAGCTGTATTTATTCTACTTACTCAAGTTGTATTCAATCCTTGGATATCAGGATTTCTGCTTGCCGCTATATTAGCAGCCATCATGTCTACGATTGATTCCCAACTATTGATCTGTTCTGGCACCATAACTGAAGATTTTTATAAAAAATTCTTCAGACGTCATGCATCTGAAAAAGAACTGGTATTAACAGGTAGAATGTCTGTGTTACTGATAGCTATCTTAGCAGTATGGATAGCCCAGGATCCAAACAGCAAAGTTCTATCACTAGTTAGTTATGCTTGGGCTGGCTTTGGAGCAGGATTCGGACCTGTGGTACTGTTTTCATTGCTCTACCGTCAAATGACCAAAAATGCAGCTTTAGCAGGTATGCTAGTAGGTGCCATAACGGTTGTGGTTTGGAAACAGTTATCAGGCGGAATATTTGAATTATATGAACTGCTACCCGGTTTTATATTCGCATCTTTTGCTATTGTTCTCGTTAGTAAATTCGACAAGGAACCCGAGCAAGAAATACTTGATACCTTTGACGAAGTTAAGCAAATAGTTAGTTTAAACAGTTAACGTTTGCCAATAATTTACACTAATACATAAGCATCCTAACCATAACATTGAGTAAATTATGAAAATTCGCTTTGCAACAGAACATGACGTTCCACAAATTTTGGACTTTATTAGTCATCTAGCTGATTATGAAAAACTCAGTCATGAAGCCGTTGCAACTGAGCAGCAGTTACTCGACACACTTTTTGGTGATAAGATCTATGCAGAGGTTTTAATTGCTGAAACAGATGATAATGAAGCTGCGGGGTTTGCGTTATTTTTTCATAACTATTCTACTTTTCTTGGACAAGCAGGTATTCACCTAGAAGATCTCTATGTATTGAATAAGTTTCAAGGGCAAGGCATAGGCAAAGCTCTGCTGAAACGACTTGCTGCCATAACAGTAGAAAGAAGCTGTGGTCGATTAGAATGGGCTGTGCTTGATTGGAATAAACCCGCTATCGATTTCTATATTTCCCAAGGCGCTATTCAAATGGAAGGCTGGACAACCAACAGAGTAACTGCTGCTGCCCTGGTTAAACTTGCTCAAGAATAATGTCATCCACGGGCTGTAAATATTGTCCAGGCCAACCAGCTGCTTATTACTGCCATAGCTGTGATATTGGATTTTGTATTAATTGTGTCCCTGAGGATAGTCGTACAATATCTCCTCGCTGCACTCTGTGTAGAGCACATTTAGTCTCTTCAAATACATCCTTAGTTGTGAGAAGTTTTTGGAAAGAAGCAGGGACTTTTCTTCGCATACCTCTGACTTCAGGCCTCCTTTCAGCATCTTTTATTTTCGTTCTTATAGGCTCACTGTTATCTAAATATGGATTAATTACTGGAATTTTTGGTGGGATTTATTTGGGAATGCTATTGATGATGCTGTTTGAATTAAGCAATCTCTTAGGTGAAGGGCGAACAGATACTCCCACAATACAAGAAATCTGGAATAAGGGAGAACCATTTCTTTTAGTCCGTTTGTTGTTACAAGTGGTGTTTGTTGCGCTGTTAATTCTCAGTATTGATACACCTTGGTTTACGGTTACTTTATTAACAATCTATGGCCTAGGATTTCCAGCTTCAGTTATTATTTTAGCCCTTGAGAAACGTTTTTTTTCTGCAATTAACCCTCTACGAATCATTTATATTATTTCTGCTATTGGTACTCCCTATATCCTACTTTATACAAGTTGGCTATTTGCCATAGGATTATCTTTCGGTTTGTATCAATATCAGCTTGCCAGTCATTTTGTAGTGACAATGGTCGCTTTGCAAATTAGTCTTTATGTCTGGACTGTTTGGTTTGCCATGTTAGGTTATGCAACATTTCAGTATCACCAACAATTGGGCATTGCCATAGCGCCTAAACATAAGCATCAACGTCATCAACAATTACGTAAAAAATCAGAGAAGGTAAAAAGTGCAGCTGTAAAGGAAGCTGAAATCCTCATTGCTGAGCTGCGCCATGATGATGCCCTTAACTTATTAAAGACTGCTATGGAACAACCCATGGCAGAGATGGATGTACATCGATTCTATCTAAAGTTGTTAGTAGATCTGGATGAGAAAAAACGACTGGCCAGGGCTTCAAAGCATTTGGTTAGACGGTTTATCCATCAAAATAAGCCAGCTGAAGCAGTCCATGTTGCTGTGTTGGCAGTTGAACTTATACCCGACTGGAGGCCAGATTTAACATCGGACACTTATTTAATAGCCCTTAGTTTAATCAAAATGAGCCGTAGAAAGATTGCTCTAGACTTCTTAGTTAGCTTAATGTCAATCCATGACTCTGATGAAATAATGGCAAAAGTATACTTTCAAGCAGCAAAGTTAATGGCTGAAAATTTTAATCAAGATGAAAATGCTATGGACTGCCTAAGCACAATCTTGGAAGACTACCCAGACCATCCAATCGCAGAGCAAGTTAAAACATATCGTAATGTACTCAGGGCGAGTCAAAGTAATGACGATGATGACGATGATGCTCTAATCATAAATTAAATATAATTAAATCCATTAATTATAAAGACTTACAATATTATGCAAAATCAGTCGTTTCTATAATGATTGAAATTCAATAGCTACCGTTTATCTTTTAAACTGTGCGTTAGTACCATAGTTTATTGTGAAAAAAGGTTACGGTACTATAATAATTTATACTTATTTCAAATTCAGCCACCCATTAGGATAATTGAAAATGAAGACTTTTAAAATCGTATTATTTATGGCACTTTTTTTAACGCCGATATTGACTACAAAGCCGGTTTACTCCGATAGCTTTTTGTTACTTGCAACAGCTCTTTGTGATTATACCAAAGCAAATGATCGAAGTAAGATCAGGAAAAAGCTAAGGCGCAATAAAGTTAAAATTCGAAGAGTTTATGACGGTATAACTTGTAATGGTAAAACACTTCATCAATTTGCAGTGCATTACAAGGCAGATGACGTTGTGAAGTTCTATGAAACTAAAGTTAAGGCAAGTAAGCTCTAACACTTTCTAAACAAGCTAGTTTTACTAAATAGACTACTTAAAAATCTAGCTTGATGCTTTACCCTGTACTTATTCTCCTTTAAAGTGTACCTGCGTACAATTTAAATCTTTAGAGGAAAATAACAATGTTACTTGAAGTCAGGTTAATAAAAACTCCAACATCCCAGCTGTTCTCAATAGTACAAGCAATACTTCTAGCAATCTTTAGTATCACATCGACTATCAATGCCTTCGCCTCAGTAGACGAAGACAAGGACCTTTTTAGTTACCAAGACATCTTCAATCTAGAATATGCAGCCTCGCCTCAAATATCGGTTGATGGCAAATCAGTAGTTTATGAACGTCGTTCATTCGATATCATGACGGATGGTACTAGAGTTAATATTTGGCAAGTTGATATTAATGGTAATAATCACCGTCCATTGCTTTCAGGTAAGGCAAGTTACAGGATGCCTCGCTTTTCACCTAATGGAAAAAAGCTCGCCTATATCTCGGCTATTGAAGGAAAAAACCAGCTTTATATCCGTTGGTTAGATACTGGTCAGACTGCGCGAATTACAGATTTACAACATTCTCCCGGTAATCTTTCCTGGTCACCCGATGGCAAGTGGATTGCTTTTTCAATGTTAACACCTCAGAGCCCTAAGACGATATTTAAAGACATGCCTAAAAAGCCCAAGGGTGCTGACTGGGCAGGAACTGCTAAGTATATCGATAGAATGAACTATAAAAGTAATGCACAAGGTTTTTTGCCTAGGGGCTATAGCCATATTTATGTCGTACCTACTACCGGTGGTACAGCAAGACAAGTTACCCAAGGAAGTTATCACCATAATGGAACTATTAACTGGACTAAGGATAGTCAAAATATAATCAGTCTTGTATATCCACCGCCTAAGGCGGTGGCTTGGACAAGGGCTAAGCCGTTGTCTTAAGGATCTACTCATGATAGTTCTTGTTAAGTTATCCCAATAACATTAACGAGAGGAATACCATGAGTAGATTTAACAGATTATCGCACGTTATATGGTGTTGTAAATATCATATTGTTTGGGTGCCAAAATATCGCTTTCGGATATTAAATGGTGAAATAGCAACAGAAATATACAAAACGATTTATGTTTATTGCGGTCGGATGAAATGCGAGGTAATTGAACTTAATGTTCAAAATGATCATGTTCATTTAGTAGTATCAGTGCCCCCGAAAGAATCGATATCGAAATTACTAGGAATGGTTAAAGGAAAAACCGCGATCCAAATATTTCGCCAATTTCCATATTTGAAGAGTAAGCCTTACTGGGGCAATCATTTTTGGGCAAGAGGATATTGTGTAGATACAGTTGGAATTGATGAGGAAATCATACGTAAGTATGTCAAATTTCAAGAAAAGGAAGAGTCAAGACAAGATGGACTGCAATTTTAGCAATTAAATCAAACACGGGATAATTCTGCCAGCCTTCTAAGAGGGCTGGCATCAAGCCCCTTCAAGGGGCAAATCAAAACCACCTTCTTAGAAGGTGGATATTTTTTTATTTATCTCTATTGAA
>NVWF01000029.1 GCA_002746155.1 Gammaproteobacteria bacterium
TTTGAAAAGTGAGTGATGAAATTATTGTCCATGTTAGGAAACCTTTGAGTTATTGTTTCCTGATCTGATCCTCAATCTGTAAATTAGTTCAATCTAAATGATCTTGCCCTAGGGTATATATCCAGCTACTGCTTTTACATCATCAACAAGAGAAGTAATATAATAGGATGTCTCTTTTTGTACCTTACCTTTCATTGTTCTTCGACGATTGACTTTTACTACCGATTTACAACCCACCCAGGAATTAGTTGTTGTTAGCCAATCTGTTACCGGAAGTATCTGATAGTTACGCTCACTAATACGACCATGCTCTCCTTCTGTGTCACTATAAAATCTATCTTCCAGTTCTTCCGGCGAATCACGCTCTGTTTTATGGAAAAAAGCTTTAATCTCATCGCATAAATTCTTCTGATTATTTTTTACCTGCAAGACATAATCAGCATCTCGTTCTTGTATCAGCGCTGCTGTTTTTGTCTGACAATGCATCGCATCTGCAGTAATAACAGCACCTTTAACCTCTAGGCTAGAGAGCATAGCCTGCATGGTTTTTATCTCGTTCTTCTTACCCTCAGACTCTTTCTGGGTAAGGATTAACCCACTTTCTACAACCATAGCACTCATCAACTGCAAAGCATCAAGGTGCTCTCCGTGGCCAGAGCCTCTGACTACTTTGCCATCAAAAGAGATCTGCTCTCTACCTTCTTTTATTCTAATACTATTAACCCAATGCTCAAAGCACACCAAGAGACTGTCTGACTTAATTCCTCTAATGATTCTTCCAATGGAATGTCTTGTAGGTATTCCATTTTCAAAAGGTCGATGGCCCCTTAGCCAGTCGAGTTTTGTATCTCCAAATATTTTGATAGTCTTCCATCCTTTTGCTCCTGACAAGATGGCTGCCATCGTTAAAAATACAATATCTACAAGCTCATAATTCTTATTTATGTCTTTACGACTATCTTCAAGCTTATCTAAATGTGTTATAAATGTGTTATAAATGTCATGTTCAGATCCTATCAAATTAATTGATAGATCTGATCCTAAAAATGCTAATAAGTTCAGAGTGTTTTTAGGGCAATTCGTGATCAAAAAGATAATTATAGGGTCCTTTATAACTTAAAGTATGATCCCGCCCTGACTTTGAAGCTCGCTAATAGAGAAATAATGATTGATTTGGGGTTTTAATACCAATAATTTGTTATTTTTTTTCATTTTTAATAGAGCCTACCCTTGAGAGGCATAATAAAGCCCCCATACTACTGAAACCCTGAATGTCACTTGAGATATAGCTTAAGATATGATCAGGCATTTAAATTAACTAACAACTTACAAAAATCTAACGATTTAAGTAAATAATCAGGAGAACATCTGATGAGCTTACGCCCATTACATGACCGTGTTATCGTCCGACGCATGGAAGAAGAACGTACATCAGCTGGCGGTATTGTTATACCTGACAGCGCTACAGAAAAGCCAAGTAAAGGCGAAGTCGTTGCCGTTGGCAATGGCAAGAAACTTGATAATGGCGAAACACAAAACCTAGACGTTAAAGTTGGCGATCAGGTTTTATTTGGCAAGTACTCAGGTACTGAAGTCAAGGTTGATGGCGAAGAATTACTCGTCATGAAAGAAGACGATATTATGGCGATTGTTGAGTAGTTGTTTACTTATCTCTCTCAATAATTAAATACTAAATCATTTTAAATTAATGCAACTCGCTTTTAAGCAATTGCATTAATGTATAAGAAAAGGAATATTACTCATGGCTGCAAAAGAAGTTCTGTTTGGTAATGATGCACGTTCACGCATGATTGCTGGCGTAAACATCCTGGCAAACGCTGTAAAAGTTACTCTTGGACCAAAAGGTCGTAACGCTGTACTAGACAAGAGTTTTGGTGCCCCCACCATTACTAAAGACGGTGTATCCGTTGCTAAGGAAATTGAATTAAAAGACAAGTTTGAAAACATGGGCGCTCAGATGGTTAAAGAAGTTGCTTCTCAAACCTCTGATATAGCTGGTGACGGAACTACAACTGCTACAGTTCTTGCCCAAGCAATTTTAGCTGAAGGCATGAAGGCTGTTGCTGCTGGCATGAATCCTATGGATCTTAAGCGTGGCATCGATAAAGCGGTTGTTGTAGCAGTTGCCAAACTATCTGACTACTCTACCCCTTGTGAAGACGATAAGGCTATCGCTCAGGTTGGTAGTATCTCAGCTAACTCTGACACAAGTGTTGGAAGTATCATCGCTGAAGCTATGGGTAAAGTTGGTAAAGAAGGCGTTATTACTGTTGAAGAAGGTAACGCACTTGATAATGAACTTGACGTGGTTGAGGGAATGGAATTTGATCGAGGTTATTTATCTCCTTATTTCATCAACAATCAAGACAGCATGAGTGCTGAACTTGATGCGCCTTTCATTTTGTTAGTGGATAAGAAAATCTCCAACATCCGTGATTTACTACCCACTCTAGAAGGCGTAGCTAAAGCGGGCAAAGCATTATTAATTATTGCTGAAGATGTTGAAGGCGAAGCCCTTGCAACACTAGTTGTTAATAACATGCGTGGCATCGTTAAAGTAACTGCTGTTAAAGCTCCTGGTTTTGGTGATCGTCGTAAGGCAATGCTTGAAGATATCGCTATCCTAACAGGTGCAACCGTTATCTCTGAAGAAGTAGGATTAAGCCTTGAAAGTGCTACTTTAGAAGATTTAGGTTCTGCTAAGCGCATTTCAATCACTAAAGATAATACTACCATTGTTGATGGTGCTGGAACTGTTGAAACTATCGAAGCAAGAGTTAACCAACTTCGCGGACAGATTGAAGATACTTCTTCAGACTATGATCGTGAAAAACTACAAGAGCGCGTTGCTAAACTAGCAGGCGGAGTTGCGGTAATTAAAGTTGGCGCTGCGACAGAACTTGAAATGAAAGAAAAGAAAGCTCGTGTTGAAGATGCTCTACACTCAACTCGTGCAGCTGTTGAAGAAGGTGTTGTTCCTGGCGGTGGAGTTGCTCTGGTTAGAACGATTAGCGCAATTGCCGACGTTAAGGGTGACAACACAGATCAAGATGCTGGTATTGCCATGATCCTTCGTGCTTTAGAAGCACCTCTTCGTCAAATCGTAGCTAACGCTGGTGATGAAGCTTCTGTTGTTATCGACAAGGTTAAGCAAGGCGAAAATAATTTCGGTTATAACGCTGCAACTGGTGAATACGGTGACATGATTGAAATGGGAATCCTTGATCCTACTAAAGTAACTCGTACAGCTCTTCAACAAGCTGCTTCAGTTGCTGGTTTGATGATTACTACAGAGGTTATGGTTGCTGATGCACCTTCTGATGATGCTGCTGGTGGCATGCCTGATATGGGCGGCATGGGCGGTGGTATGGGCGGCATGGGTGGCATGGGCGGCATGATGTAAGTCGTCTCAAACTACAAGCTCTGTTGTTTACAACTGAAAAAGCCCCGTTAATCGGGGCTTTTTTATGAGTAAATAATCACTAATCTCCCTAGGCAGTTGCAGGATATTTATTCTCTAGCGCCTTAACGACCAAGGGGTGAACAAATTCAGAAACATCACCACCCAAAGATGCCACTTCTTTTACTAGACTTGATGAAATAAATGAAAATTGTTCCGATGGCGTTAAGAACAGACTCTCTATCTCTGGGGCCAGACGGCGGTTCATATTTGCCAATTGAAATTCAAATTCAAAATCTGAAACAGCCCTCAGACCTCTTAACAAGGCGCAGGCATTCATTTCTTGGGCATAATTTGCAAGCAACCCTCGAAACCCTGTCACTACTAGACCATCAATATCGCCTAATACTTCAGAGCAGAGATCTATTCGTTCTTGATAGCTAAACAGGGATTTTTTACTAGAGTCACCCGCCACGGCTAAGACCACCGTATCAAATAAGCGAGTTGCTCTTTTAACGAGATCCATGTGACCTAAGGTGATGGGATCAAAGGTTCCGGGATAGATTATTATTCTTGGCATAACTAATCCTTCATTGAATATTATTTCTTAATATTAAAACTATCTTAAACTATCTTAAAAAAATCCACAAAATATTTGATTATAAAAATGGTACAGTTATTATAAGGCTTCTTCTTTAACGGATTAATTTATGAACATGAATAAGCGTCGTTCTCCAAGGTTACCCATACAACTCGAAGTGGAGTTTGATCATGAGCAAACAGGCACTGTATCCCTTGTTACCAAAGATATAAGTGATACGGGTGTTTTTATCCAATTAACAGAAGATCAACAACCTCCCTTAGGTACTATCGCCCGTGTAAAACTGAAAAATGACTTTGAAGACGGTGAAGAAGCCCCTATCCTTCAAATGAAAGTAGTCCGTAATACACCAACGGGAATTGGACTAGAGTTTATACTTTAAACAGCTATACCCATCATCATTCAAGATGATGGGTATATATCTTCAGCCAACAGAGTGGCATTTCTTTTTGCCAAGGCGTAAATTGATAGTTGTGGATTAACTCCTAGGCTCGTTGGAAATACTGATCCGTCTATTATATGTAAATTATTAATTTGATGGTGTCGACCATAAGCATTCACCACAGAGTTCTTTTCATTATCTCCCATGGCACAACCACCCATCACATGAGCACTAAATACAGTTAATTTTAACGCTTCCATGGAAAGGTTATTGATCATTGACTTAGCCTGTCCCCAACTCGAAGTGATTGTTGCATCAAGATGCATGGGTTGAACTTGTTTTGCACCAGCTGCAAACTGAATTTCAGCCATCTTCAACAAACTCTCCCTAGCTGAACGCCAAAATGTATCCGTGAATTGATAATCAAGAACAGGCAAATTAAATTCATTTAATTCAACTTTTCCACCTATATTTTTATCATTAAACCCATCTCTATGTAGTGCTATCATGGCATGCATAAAAGGCAGTTGTTCCATTAGTCTTCTATGTGATTGCCCATGATTTGGCATCATAATTGAACTCAGTAAAGGATGCATTGGTGGCACTTCTAACTTGTACCCCATTTCTCCTTCAACTCCATCACGCCATAAAAACTCATCGCTGTATAAACTTTGGGGAGCTCCTGAGAATGAGTTTACTTTATCAGCCATGATAGATGCAGATATGGTTGTGGGATGGAGAAAGGTTCGTTTTCCCAACTTTAAATAAGGATCGGGAGCTTTAGAACGCATTAATATTGCAGGAGAGCCCATGGCACCAGCTGATAAAATAAAGTGCTTAGCCTTAATAGTAATTAAACTTAAGGGTGCACTTTTACCATTTGAAACTTTACCATTTGAATGCAAAGGCTGAACTTTTGCTGAAGTAATTTTACCATTAGAAAACTCAAACCTTTCTACCCTCGCACGGCTAATTAAGGTTGCCCCTGAGTCTAATGCTGAAGGAATAGTAGTAACCAGCATAGATTGTTTAGCATCAAGGGGGCAACCCATTCCGCAATAACCCAAATTAGCACAGCCCTTTACATTTCTCGCAATAACTTTTGATGACCAGCCTAACTTATCCATGCCTCGAGCAAGTATTTGATTATTTTCATTGGCAGCAACTGGCCAAGGTTTAATTGATAATTGCTCTTCGATTGCTTCAAACCAAGGCAGCATGGTTTCTGAATTTGTATCATTAACACCAAAATGTTTATGCCAATGATCTAAAGTTCGGTTAGGAGTACGAAAACTTGTTGTCCAATTAACCGTAGTAGAACCTCCAACAGAGCGACCTTGCAGGATACTTATTGCCTTATCCTTGGTTTTTCGACCTGCAGACTCTTGATACAAATCAGGGTAAGCTTCTTTTTCAAGCATGTTAAACTGCATCTTACTTCGATATGGGCCTTCTTCTAGTAAGATCACCTTCAGTCCTTTTTTAGCGAAAATCTCAGCAGATATTCCGCCACCTGCTCCACTACCGATGATCACAATATCCGCTTCGAGTGTCTTATTTTCAGGTAAATCTCTGGCCTTAAAAACCTGCCAGCTTTCAGAATAAATACTTGAACTCATTAGCGGATCTCCGGTGGGCCAGCATAACCAATACTTTGCCAATTATCAGGATTACCATACCAGGTCCCATAACTCAGTTCTTTAAGACCACTATAGGCAATTTTAATTAAATCAAGATAACTATTTCGCCAACTAACTAACATAGAATCAACCGCAGCAGGGGAAGCATTATTCCAACTAGTCCAAATACCCCCCACAACAACTCTACCTATCAGAGATTTCAAGAGACTAAGTAGTTCTTTAAATTCTTTCTGTTGTGATGAGGTAAGATAACTGAGCCCTTGATCAAAGTCTTTTAAATAGCGAAGCAAGGCTTCAGCGGAAAGTTTTTTAGGAACGACACCGTCCAGTAATACCGGAGTAATCATGGCAAGCACTAGCCTATCGTCGGGATCAAGCTCTAACCAGCTATCATCCTCAGCATCTAGCATCTCAGGTACAAATTCTTCACTACCCACCCAAAACATTCGGCCGGTTGCTGCCAGACCTGCAGCTGCAAATATTCGAATTAAAAATTGTCGTCGAGACTTATTCATCACTATTCAATTGCTCCTTAAACCAGGCTGGTATTCTTTGATCGATATAATAACTAGCTCGCCAAGGTATCATTCCTGAAACAAACCCAACATGACCTCCCCTTTTACTTAGTTCAAGAGTAACAGTCTCAGATAATTCTTCCTCTGTAGGGATTACCTCCTCAGTCATAAAAGGATCGTCCTTGGCTTGTAAAATTAAAGTGGGTGTTTGTATAGAAACTAAGAATTGGCGACTTGAGCAAAGTTGATAATATTCATCAGCCCCTGCAAAGTCATGTAGCGGTGCGGTTACCTTATCATCAAAATCATAAAAGGTTTTTAGTTCAGATAGCTGTTTTTTACTAATGGTTAATTTTGTTGAATAAACATCAAATTTATTCATAAATTTTTTCTTAAGATCATAGAGTAAACGGTCTCGATAAAGTTGTGAGAAACCTTTATCTAGCCTTTTTGAAGCAACTCCAAGCTGAAAAGGCACCGATATAGCTGCAGCTATGTCTATATGTGAGGCATTTTCACGCTCACCTAAATATTTCAACAAGACATTGCCTCCTAAGGAAAAACCTGCCGCCATGATTTTTGAGTTCGGATATTTTTCTTTAATAGCGTCTAGTACCTGTTGTAAATCTTCTGTCTCACCCGAATGATAACTTCTAGCAAGACGATTAGATTGCTTGCCACAGCCTCTAAAATGCATAACCACCGTATTCCAAGATTCTGTTTCACTGAGTTTAAGTAAGCCTTGAATATAGGTCGAATCGATTGATCCTTCTAAACCATGAAGTAATAATAGAACTGCTGACTTTGGCTCAGATCGTTTAGGTTCTAACCACTCTAGATCAATAAAATCACCATCGGCTAGTTCGAGTCTTTGCAGGCTTGTCTTGGTTGCAGATACCTTACGATATTGAGAGCTCCAAATCGTTTGTAGATGAGTATTTCTCAACCACCACGCCGCTTGGAATTTGCTCTCAATTATCATAAATGGGGAGTCATAAATAAGGAGTCATTACTAGGCAGTCATTCTTGATGATAACTAGGGCTAAACTCCCTCACAGCTTCTAAGAAGACACCTGCTTTTGCAGGATCAACAAACTGATGTATACCGTGGCCAAGATTGAAAACATGTCCATTACCTTTTCCATAACTATCTAGAATAGTTTTAACTTCCTGTCTAATGCGTTCATCAGATCCATATAAAATAGAGGGGTCCATATTGCCTTGTAAAGCAACCTTATCTCCAACCTCAGCTCTTGCATCTTTTAGATCGGTTGTCCAATCAACACCTAGGCAGTCACAACCCGTTTCTGCCATCTTACTAAGCCATTGACCGGAATTTTTGGTGAACAGCGTAATAGGTACTTGGCGACCATCTGCATGTCTTGTGACGCCATCAACAATCTTTTGCATATACTGCAACGAAAACAGTTGATAATCTCTGGGAGTCAAAACACCGCCCCAAGTATCAAAAACCATTAAAGCTTGGGCACCGGACTGCACCTGAGCATTTAAATATAAAATCACACTATCGGCTAGTTTATCGAGTAGAAGGTGTAATGAATCAGGATCGGAAAACATCATGCCCTTTACATGACGATATTCTTTACTCGATCCACCCTCAACCATATAAGTTGCCAAGGTCCAGGGGCTTCCTGAAAAACCTATTAATGGCACTGTATTTTTAAGCTCACGTCGAATAACTGCAACGGCGTTCATCACATAGGAAAGTTTATCTGCAGGATCAGGAATCAATAGGCTCTTAACATCACTGGATGTTCGTAGAGGACGAGCAAAACGAGGCCCTTCGCCCTGTTCAAAGGTTAGACCAAGGCCCATAGCATCGGGAATGGTTAAGATATCTGAGAATAAAATTGCTGCATCAAGTGGATAGCGTTCTAAGGGTTGAAGTGTCACCTCACAAGCTAGATCAGCATTTCTGCATAGACTCATAAAGTCTCCAGCCTTGGCCCGAACCGCACGATATTCTGGAAGATATCGTCCTGCTTGTCTCATCATCCAAACAGGTGTTCTATCTACGGGTTGACTTAATGCAGCCCGTAAGTAAATGTCATTAATTAATTCTGTCACTGGTTTTCCCATTTATCTAAATATTAGAGAATAATATTTTCAAATTACTGACTAAATTACTGTTGAGCCTTAGTCAATTCACTTTTAATCGATTTTAGTGATTTAATCCAAGGACCATATTTATTGAGTTCTTCTGGTAGATCTGCCCGAGCCTTAGATGCTTCTGACTTTGATGAATAACTTGCTAAAATAACTATATACCAAGGCTTGCCCGCTAGAGAACTTTTGTAATAGATCATTTGAGGCTGACTGTTTTGAGCTACAAAAGACTTAATATCACTTTCTTTTCTTAATCCAATAACCTGAATAGCATAATCTTCATCAGCAAAGGACAGAATTAACTGCTCTGCTTCGGTTAGATGATCATTAATGTTTGTAGTAGCCTCTTCTATTTTTTCAATGTCACTGATTTCTTGTTCAGAAATACTCTGCTCAGGTCTACTTTCTTGATGAACAATCTCTTGATTTACAACCTCTCGCTGCTCAATCTCTGGCTGCATCGTTTCATCTGAATTACTTTCAACCATTTGCGCCGAAGCCAGTTCTTCATCCAGAGAAGTTTCAACTACCCCTTCAATAACTGCATCAAGTGGTTCATACCCAGCTGGTTCAGAAATAACGTCAAGTGTTGGCTCATCCAATGGTTCTACAGTCTTATCGGTAGTCGTTCCGATAATTGGTTGTTGTATGACTAGGGGTAAAGATTCAGTATTATTGAGGCCAAGTAAATCAGTCAGCTCTTTTTGATAGAAAAATAAGCCTAGCACCGATAAAATTAAAATGGTTAAGGCTCCAAACCAATAACCCATCCCAGATATTCGTCGTGGCTCAGGATTATTCTCAAATTCATCAAACTCATGGGTCGTGGCGGAGTATTCTCTCGCTAAATCTTCTAGTAGGGCGAAATTACCTTGACCATTGATGAGCATTTTTTCAAACTCTTCATCATCAGGAAGAAATGCCAGCCTATCTTTTTTAAATAAATACTCCAGCCAGTCACGTGACTGCTCGCTATTAAGTGAGGGAATATCAATGGCATAAATACCCTCTTCATCTAAGATCCCTTGGGAGGCCTGTTCAAGGATGTTATTTAAGTCATAATTACCAAACAGAATTAGGTGAAGATGAGGTGTATCTTTTTCCTGTTGCATCGCTGACAATTGACAAAGTTCATGTAAAACACTGGTGGACAAAACTTCTGCATCATCAATGACAAGCAACCTATTACCCGGTATAGCAGTGAGTTGTTCAGCCCATTCTTCATATTGATTTGCGGTAAGTGGAATTCCAGTAAATGTTGTTTCATCGGCAAAGGCTTCTATGACTTGTTGGAACAATTGATCAATAGACAATAGTGGCTGTGCATTGATGCGACAGATTTGACAAGTATCATCCACCGCAGAAACTAAGCTTTCCAATAAATGGCTTTTACCACTGCCGTTATTACCAACCACAAGTGTTAATAAGTTACCAAATCGCGATAGGTGAATTAATTTTTCGATAATATTTTGACTATGTTGAGCCTCAAATTCTTCAGGCTCATCAAAATATTGATCATGACTAATCTGTTCATTGACTAGAGTAGGATCAAGTCTATCGATAAATGGGTCATCATTTTTATTCATCATAATTTTTATTAATCACCCTTTTATATGAATGTTCTACACACATTATATACCCGTTCCACCTTAAAATGCATGTTTGTGCAAGACAAGTCATTTGCCTGCCCCAAACTCTATTAGGAGGCTGATCAAAGCGCTTTCATCACGCCATACAACCAACTCTGATAGGCCAGGTCGCCTTGGTAATACAAGTTGAAGCTTTTGATTTAAATTCTTTTTATCTCGATACATTAAAGAGATCAATTCAACACTACTAAAATCAGTTGAAATACTTAGGGGTAAATCAAAGTAACTTAACAAACTGTGTAATCGTTTTAAGTATTGCTCATCCATTAATTGGTTATCAACAGCAAGCTTGGAAGCCATTAACATACCCACAGAAACAGCTTCGCCGTGCAGCCACTTACCATATCCAGAGACATTTTCAATTGCGTGTCCAAAGGTATGACCAAAATTAAGTAACACTCTTTGACCCGTTTCTTTTTCATCCGCTGACACGACCAAGGCCTTGATCTTACAACAATGACTGATCATTTCAGCCAGAATGGGCATGTCAAAAGCTTTAATCGCTGGAGCATTATCTTCAAGCCATTGTAAGAAAGTATCATCCTGAATAAAAGCGTATTTGATCACCTCAGCCATACCAGCTGCAAATTGTCTCTGATCAAGAGTTTTTAGGGTGGCAGGATCGATAACAACCGCTTTTGGTTGATAGAAACATCCTATTAAATTTTTACCTGTTTGATGGTTAATCGCTGTTTTGCCACCAACAGATGAATCAACTTGAGCAAGCAGACTTGTAGGAATCTGTACCAAGTTACAGCCACGATGTAAGGTTGCAGCAACAAAACCGGCTAGGTCACCGACCACACCTCCACCTAAGGCTATAATGGTGCTGCTTCGATTAAAATTTTCTTTCAGTAGAATATCCATTAATCTTAAATACTGCTCAGGACTTTTACTGGTTTCAGAATCAGGAATTAGGCAAACGGTAAGACTGCTTTGTTCGGGTAGTATTTTTTTAACACTTTCAAGATACAGCTCAGCTACTTTTTGATTGCTGATAATGGCGTATTGCTTACTTTGAGGAAGTAATTGCCGGCTGGAATCTGAATTTAATAAATTGGCTGCAATATCAATATTGTAACTCTGCTCAGCTAATTCAACCTTAACCTTCGACACGAGATTATCGGTCAAGGCCGTTGAGAATAAATCGAGCAACAGCTTTAACAGTACTGCCATCTGTGGAAAAAATATAATCTGCTATTTCATCATAAAGAGGCTCTCTAGAGTCTCGCAAATCTTCAAATACTTTTCTAGGATCTTTTGATTTTTGTAGTAGGGGACGCTTTTTATCTCTTCTGGTTCTTTCTAGCTGCTGTTCTATGGACGTTTCAAGATAAACAACGGTACCTCTTGCAGCGAGCAACGTTCTATTTTTACTACTTATCACCACTCCGCCACCCGTTGCTAGAACGATACCTTGCATAGCAGATATCTCTTCAATTATGCCTTCTTCTCTTAAGCGAAATCCTTCCTCGCCCTCAAGATCAAAAATCCAATCAATATCCGCACCCGTACGCTCTTCAATCACCCTGTCAGTATCAAAGAAATCCATCTTTAACTGTTGGGCAATCTGTTTGCCAATGGAAGATTTACCTGCTCCCATTGGACCAATTAAGAAGATATTACGTTTATTTTTCATTGAATATAGTCATTTGTTGTTATTTATTAAAGATTACAAGGCTAGTTGAACAAAAAAGCCCGTACATTTTACAATGCACAGGCTATATAAACCATCTATTAAGATGTTTATTTCATAGTATCTTTTAATATTTTAGGTGTAACAAAGATTAATAGTTCTTGCTTTGCTCTTGTATCTGCCTGATGCCTAAACATCCAACCAATACCTGGCAGATCACCGAAGAAAGGAACTTTTGTTTCATCTCGATTGGTCCTTTGCTGATAAATACCGCCTAGCACTACCGTTTGACCATTATCAACTAATACCTGAGTAGTAACTTTTTGAGTATTAATCGCCGGTCCAGATAAAGTATCCTCACCACGGGTATCTTGGGTAACCGTCAAATCAAGAATTATTCTGTCATCTGGGGTAATCTGTGGCGTTACCGTTAAAGAAAGAACCGCTTTCTTAAACTGAACTGTTGTGGCACCTGAAGAGGCTGCATTTTGGAATGGAATTTCTTCACCCGCTTCAATGCTTGCTTCTTTCTGGTTGGCAGTGATAACTCTCGGACTCGCTATTACCTCTCCTCTATTTTCATTCTCGAGAGCTGATAGTTCGAGATCAAGGATTAAGCCTTTTGATAAATTAGCATAAGTTAAACCAAAACTACCGGCTGCATTAGTAACAGGTAAACTCACATTTAAAGTATCTGATAAATCGGCTATGCCTATACCAGTTTGTGCATTGAGGTCATTAGAACCTGCAAGTGAACCTGATAGAGTAGTTTCACTACGGACTTTTGTAGCTCCCCATCTAACACCTAGCTCTTCCGTCCAACCACTACTGGCAGTAACAATTCTAGATTCAATCTGAACTTGGCGAACAGGTCGATCAAGTTTTTTAGCTAAATCACGTACTTCTTCAAGTTTCGCTGCAGTATCTTGAACTAACAGGGAGTTAGTCCTTACATCAACCGACACATTACCTCTTTCAGACAAGAGTGAACTATCACCTGCCTTCAAGAGAGCAGCGATATCTTCAGCCTCTGCATAATTAATCTGAATAAGCTCTGTTCTAAGGGGGGATAGTTTTTCCACCTCTTGTAGGGCATTTAGCTCTTGCTCTTCTCTATCTGAAATTTCTTTAGCAGGAGCAACTAGCATAACATTACCATCGATACGTTTATCAAGACCTTTGGTTTTAAGGATAATATCCAGCGCCTGATCCCAAGGAACGTTTTGTAAGCGAAGCGTTAAGTTTCCTCTAACCGTATCAGAAGCAACAAGATTTAAATTAGTGTGCTGTGCAATAATCTGCAGTACCGCCCTAATCTCAATATCTTGGAACATTAAAGACAAGCGTTCGCCAACAAATTGCTTCTTTTCAGCTCGAATCTTTTCAGCTTCAAATTCACTAAGTGGCTTCAATTCAATGGTGAAAGTATTATCTGTCTGATAAGCCAGATATTCGAAATCATTTTCCGTATCAATGGTTAAACGAATTTTGTTTCCAATTCTAACAGTTTGGATATAACTTGCAGGAGTTGCAAAATCAATTACATCTAACTTACGCAATAATGAATCAGCCATACCTGTATCAAGAAAATCCGCTATAACTTTACGACCTTCCTGTCTCAAGTCTACAGACACTTCAGAATTTGAAAGACTCAAAATAATTTGACCTTCACCACCAGTGCCTCTTCTAAAGTCAAGTCCAGAAATACTGTTATTTGATGATGAACCATAGCTATTGTTTGTAGATGTTATGGGCTCTTGATAGTTTGAAGATTTACCAGAAGCTGAGCCAATGGTTATAACAAAGTCACTACCTTCTTGTCTCGTGGTATAGGCATCCATCTCAAGTAAAGCGATTACAATTCTCATTTTACCTTGAACTTCTAACGCTGTTACGCCAATAACTTCACCAGAATCAATGCGAGTATTTTTTCTTGCCAAGGCTGAAGATAGCCCGAGAAAGTCCATAGAAATTCGAGCTGGATTGTTAGTGGTAAATTCACTACTAACACTAACCGCCTCAGACATGGACAAACGAATTTCAACTCGATTTCCTGGTAATACTGCATAGCTAACATCTTGTAAAACAGCAGCCATCGCTGAATTTACAGACACCAACAACATCACCGCTAACATCAATTTTTGCAAAGAAAGAGATCCTAGAGAAGTTACTCTAGTCCAGCAAAACTCTGCGCATTTCCTAATCATTATTATCACTCCTTGGCTCATAGCTGTACCTCTAAAGTCATGGGTCTGGCTTCCCAGCACCCTTGACCATTAGGAACGGTTTCCATGAGTTGTATGTTTTGCTCTGAAATATTGACGATTTGCCCATGGTTAAGACCCAGATGATTTCCTACCTGAATCCTGTGTATACTTCCTGAATCTTGCTTAATTAATGCCCAATGAGTACTACCTTGGCTCAATGAACCAACCATCTGAAGTGACTGGAGTGCAAAATCTTCTAACTCTTCTCTCACTCTATTTGGATCAGGTCTTACATCAGAATCACAAGATTCCAAACTTCCCAATTCTCCAATGGCCTCAGGTCTTGCTGACGTGAAGGGGCTTCGTAGGTGAGCTGCAGAATAGATAAATGCTTCATAGGGCCTGATTTCAGGAAGAGGTTCAATACCAGTTGCGGGTTTTGACTTAACCTGATCAATCCACTGGGTTAAATCTTTATTTCCGTCATCGCTACAGCCTGACAAGCCTAGTAGTGTAATCGCTGCTAAGGAGATTTTAATGATAAATGTTAATCTCATTTTTTCGCCCCCATCTTATTACAGGCACTTTTATCAGTACTAGAATCATACCGATAGGTCTTGGCGGTAATTGATAAGGAGAGGCGACCTTCATTTGCTGCTGCCTTTTTTGCTTTGGCACTAGAGATTGAATAGTTATGCATGGTGACAATACGCGGTAAGCTCGAAACCCTACTCACAAACATACCCAGTTGGTGATAGGTGCCTGACACCTGAATCTGTACTGGTTTTTCAGTATAAAACTCAGCCTTACGTTCCTTAAGATATTTTGTTTCCTGGAACTCAAGTCCACTGTAGGCTTCAGATTGTGATATATCATCAATCAATCCTGGAATTTCTGTTCCTGTGGGCAATTGACGCAACATGTGTTGAAAGGAATCACACATTTCTGTCATCTGTTCACGGTAAGATTCAAGATTAACAGCCTTGCTTTGCTTATTCTCAAATTCATCTTTCAAATCCAGCTCTTTACTTCGTTCAGATTCAAGAGCTACAATTTGGTCTTGGGTATTGAAATAATAGGTTATACCAATAACAGCGGCAAAAACAATGATAGTAAAAAAACCTTTTACTATGCCTGGCCAATCACCAATATTATCAATATCAAGATCTTTAAACTGATTTAAATCCAGATTCATTTCTTACCTCCTGAATTTTTCTTAAAGCCTTTTTGTTTAGCTGTCATTGAAAAATTAGTGGTTGGAATACTGCCCTTCTTGTCAGCTTTCATTTCACTGATATCAGGCTTTTCAAGCCACTGTGATTTATCTATATTTCTCATAAAGGCCGAGATTCTAGGAGTAGACTCTGATTTTCCCGTTAAGGTTAGTTTTAATCCTTTTCGATTAAATTTAGTTAGATAAACGCCCGTGGGTATTTGTCTAACCAGTTCATCAAATAAACGAACAACAAGTGGTCGACTCTGTTGCAGAGATTGAACAATCTGCATACGATTGAGTAGTTCGTCCTTTTGGTTCTCTAGCTTTTCGATTTCTCGAATTTTTGTATCAAGTTGAGTTATCTCACTTTTAAGGTAAGTGTTTCTTCCTTTTTGACCATCGATTTTTGCTTCGAATGACATGTGAACAAGCAGTGAAACAAGAGCACCAACAACACCGGCTAGACCGAGGATGCCTATAAATTGTCGTTTCCTTTCGACACGTAATTCTTCGCGCCAAGGTAAGAGGTTAATTTTAGCCATTAGTCAAAACTCCTCAGAGCTAGTCCGCAGCTAATCATTAATGCCGCCGCATCAGTACTCAACGCCTGGGCATTAACTCTTGAAGACAGGGACATATCAGTGAAAGGATTGGCAATGCTCGCAGTTGTGCCTAATCGTTCTTCTATCATCTCATCAATACCTTCGATACCAGCACAACCACCTGCCAACACTAAATGATCGACTTCGCCATATTGACTGGAGGAATAGAAAAACTGTAATGCTCGACTTACCTGTTGAACAATGCCTTCTTTGAAAGGCTCCAAGACTTCTTGTAAATAATCATCTGGTAACCCCCCTTGTTTTTTCGCCATACCAGCTTCTTCGTAAGATAAACCGTAACGACGTTGAATTTCTTCCGTTAGTTGTGCGCCACCAAAAACCTGTTCACGGGTGTAAATCGTTCGACTGTTTTGCATAACACTGAGACTGGTCATGGTTGAACCAATATCAAGCACTGCGATAACACTGTCTTCTTCTTGACCAAATATTTGACTACCTAAAATATCAAATACTCTTTCCATGGAATAGGCTTCAATATCAACAACCCTTGCTGTTAATCCCCCGATTTCTAATGCATCTACTCTAGATTCAATATTCTCTGAGCGGCTTGCAGCTAATAGAACATCTACTTTATCGGGAGCTTTTTCTGATTCTCCTAGAATCTCGAAGTCTAAGGAAACTTCTTCTAGTGGATAGGGAATATATTGATCTGCTTCTACTTCAATTTGTGTTTCTATTTCAGCTTCACTGAAACCTGAATCAAGTTGAATAACCTTAGTGATGACCGCAGAACCTGCTACTGCAACAGCTGCATGTTTACAACTAGTGCCTGAGCGTCTCACACAACGTTTTATCGCTTCACCAACTGCCTCGACATCTTTTATGTCTCTTTCTATTACTGCTTCAGGTGGTAAAGGTTCTACTGCAAAACACTCGACTCTATATCGTGACCCGACTTTACCAAGCTCTAACAGCTTTACTGAAGTCGAGCTGATATCAAGACCGATCAGCGGTAATTTTCTGCTCCCGAACAATTGAGCTAACATAGGACTCTTCCCTAATTACATCCATGAATTTACATTATTTTGTTTGAATTCACATTAGATAGTACTTGCAACTATCGGAAAAATCACTCTTTTTTTAAATTATTTAATATATTTATAACTAAGATGTGAAGWMTWCNNATMTAATKTGTCTAACAATTAACATTATCTACTGAATATATAGAGCAATGACAAACAAATATCTAACAAAGTTTACAAAAGTTGTGGGCAATTTATCATTTTTTGCATTTTTAGGTTCCTTTTTGATATTCATTGCCTGTTATCTTTATGTTGGTCCTCAATTACCAGCCGTTAAAACACTCAAAGATATTCGCCTACAAACTCCCATGAGTGTATTTACAGCTGATAATCATTTGCTGGCTACATTTGGTGAAAAGAGAAGAATCCCCGTTGCTTATGAGGATATTCCAGAGAAGCTTAATCAAGCATTAATCGCCACTGAGGATAAACGTTTTTTCTCCCACGGCGGAGTTGATGCAATGGGATTTGCCCGATCAGTTTTTCAAATTTTATCAACCGGAAGAAAAGGTGGTGGTGGCAGTACCATTACCATGCAGCTCGCTAGAAATTTCTTTCTCACCTTCGATACCACTTTTATACGAAWAACAAAAGAAATCTTCCTCGCTTGGAAAATTGAGCGAGCTCTTACAAAAGAAGAAATTTTAACTTTATATTGGAACAAAATTGATTTTAGTAACCGTGCCCATGGAGTAGGTGCTGCAGCTCAAGTCTATTACGGTACAACTGTGGACAAGCTGACCTTACCTCAATTAGCAATTTTAGCCGGCATACCAAAGGGTCCAACAACACATAACCCTTTAGCCAATCCAGAAAAAGCACTTAATCGTAGAAATCATGTGTTAAAGAGAATGCAAATAGAAGAATATATCGATGAGCAGGCTCTCAATGAAGCACTAGAGACTCCATTAAGTGCAACCTACCATGGATCAAGAGTCACCGTCAGGGCACCCTATTTAGCAGAAATGGTACGGCGGGAGATGATCAGTCAATTTGGAAAGGACAAAGCATACACTTCTGGTTTTAAAGTTTACACTACCTTAATTAGTGAATTGCAAAAAGTATCAAGAAAGTCTTTGAGAGAGTCCTTAATTAGCTACGATAGACGCCATGGTTATAGAGGGGCTGAAAGACACTTTAATGAAATTGAGCAGTTACTTTTAACGCTCAATCTAAACAACCTTATTGAAGATACTGATGATGCAGAGCCTTTAGTCCTACAAATAGCCCCACAAATTGATCTTGAAAGCTTAGAATCCTTGCCATCTAACACTAAACCTTTAGATACAATTTTAAATGATATTCCTGTGTTGGGTGATCTCCAGCCAGCCATGGTACTTTCATTATCTGAAAAAACGGTTCAAATATTGTTAAAAAAAACCGACCGGCATACACCACTCAAGGATCGTTTGGTGACTATTCAATGGCAAGGGTTATCTTGGGCAAGGCCATTTATCAATGAAAGTAGAAGAGGAAGTAGACCCAGAACAGCAAGTGCAATTGTTAAAGTAGGCGACTTAATTCGAACCTATAAAGACCAACAGGGAAACTGGCAACTAACACAACTTCCTGAAGTAAGCGCAGCTTTTGTCGCCCTAAAACCACAGGACGGCGCCATCGTTTCTCTAGTGGGTGGCTTCGACTACGATTTTAGTAAATTCAATAATGTGGTTCAAGCTAGAAGACAACCAGGTTCAATTATCAAACCTTTTATTTATTCCGCAGCTCTGGAAAAGGGTTACACCGCAGCTTCTGTTGTTAACGATGCTCCCTTTACTAGGGTGGATGTTTCCAGTGAAAATATTTGGCGTCCTAAAAATTCAAGTGGTAAGTATAAAGGTCCAACCCGTCTTCGAAATGCCCTAAAGAGCTCAACCAACCTTGTCTCTATTCGCCTATTAGATGATATTAGCCCTCAGTATGCCGTTGATTATCTATCAAACTTAGGATTTGATCGAACAAGAATGCCTGCTGTGAATAGCTTGGCTCTTGGAGCAGCTGACTTTACACCTCTTGAAGTGGCCACAGGCTTTGCTATTTTTGCCAATGGAGGCTACCGAGTTGATTCCTATTTTATAAATCGTATAGAAGATTCAAATGGCAATGTTATATTTGAAGAGCAGCCCCTTATGATTTGTGAAAAGTGTAATGAGCTACTTGCTCACAAAAATAGCCTGATCGAACAGCAAAAAGCTGAACAGGCTTCATCTAAGGCTGAGCAGATCCTGCTTGAGGAATTGTCTCAGGAACAAGATTCTGTACTGTCTAGTGATATCAACAACTCTCCCAGCACAGCTGATGAGGTGGAATCCAATAGCCAGCAACCTGTGCAACACCTTGTGCAACTAAACGAGCAGATCCGCTTTGTAGAAGATCTGCACCAAGACTTAACACTAATACCAGAGTTGCCCATAGAAGAAGATAAAATAGCCCAGAATGTTATAACAGAAGACAACGTCTTTATTATCAATAGCATGCTGCAGGATGTTATTCACAGAGGTACGGCATCGGCTGTTTTACGCCGAAGCAAGAGTCCACTGCTCAAACGTCGTGATTTAGCAGGAAAAACTGGCACGACTAATGAAGCCAAAGATGCCTGGTTTTCAGGCTACAATGGCGACTTTGTAGCAACGGCTTGGGTTGGTTATAGCGACTATTCAAGGGGGCTAGGCATAAGGGAATTTGGTGGTATAGCTGCATTACCTATCTGGCAAGGCTTTATGGAGAAGGCTCTTGATGGAGTTCCTACAAATACCATGAAGCAACCTGCTGGATTAGTAACGGCTAAAATTGATCCGGTTACAGGACTACTTGCTCCGGCTGGTATGGAAGGAGCAATATTTGAAATCTTTAGACAGAGATTTATGCCCACAGAATTTGCCAGTACCAGTCAGACAGATCCCTTTAACGAGGAAAACAACGAAGTGGAAGATGAAGAAACTATTTTCTAAAAAAAAGGCGCTAATCAGCGCCTTTTTCATCAATAGCTTTTCGTTAACGATATTAACTAGCGCTACGGTTTCCAAAACGCTTACGGAAACGATCTACACGACCGCCTGTATCCATAATTTTCTGAGTACCCGTATAAAATGGATGACATTCAGAACAAACGTCTAGGCTAAGATCCTTACATAAAGTAGAACCTACGACAATTTTATTACCACAGGTACAGCTAGCAGTAATGGTTTCATAATTTGGATGTATATCTTTTTTCATGGTTGACCCCTTAGTTCAGGTGCATTTCGCCAAACAATCACTGTTAATATTGAAAAAACAAGTCATTAACAACACTGAGTACGAACTGTCTTTTAATTCGAGGCGCGATTGTAGCGATAGACTGTTCAAGGATCAAGCAATTTTGCATCTGTTTTAGTTCTTTTTACTTTAATCCACTGGGTGGAGATACTATTAATAACAATTATCGGCTACCTGATTTCTAAAAATAGCGATAGAAGAACGAATATTCTAGAGACTTTGTGAAAAATAGATTATTTGCAGAACATGATTGATGGAAAGCTTTAGAAGGAATTGTAATTTTTATATCTGACCAAGGGTCGATATAGAATTGCTGCAAATTTTAATCGAGTTTGCTTTTTTAGAGGAGTATGGTTAAAATCACAGTCTTTTTTACGAAAAAGTAGCGCAAAATAATAATAATTTTCACAAAATCTTATTAAAAATAACAAGTAACAAGTAACAAGTAACAATAAACCAATAATTCAAGTAGAGAAGGTAATGCTTATGCTTATTAAAAATAATTTTTTTACACTCCTTTTTATGACATTTACAATAATATTCAGTTCCTATTCAACATCAGCCAAGGCTGCAGACAGTAACCTGCTCATTGACTGTATTGATGACTGTCAGGGTATTGTCACAAAAGTAGAGGCTCTCGGCGGTACTGTTACCATGAAGTACCAGAATATTAATGCCATCGCCATAACTATTGATGAGAGTAACTTAAAAGAATTTCTCAGCTCTATCACTAAAGCTGAAGTTTTCAAAGACATATTAGTTGAAGTACCCAGCATCGATCCTGATGGTACCGGAAACTTCAGACTAGATACCGTCGAAGGTTTTGGAACACTGGACGCCCAACAAATTACAGCACTGCAGGCAAAAGATTTACCAGCTGGTTTTGAATATAATAATATCCTATCTGGTGCCACAGAACTGAATATACAAGGGCTCAACGGAGCTGGAACTGTAGTAGCCATTATCGATAGTGGTACTGCTAATAATCCTAATGTGGTAGATGCACTGGCTGGTCGTGTGATTGGTGGAGAAAATTTTGTACCAGGTGCCAGTGAGCCTTCTGCTACAAGCACTAGTAACATCAGTCATGGTACACAGGTTGGTACTATGGTAGCAGGACAAACATTTTTCTACTTCCCAACAGGCTCTATTATCATTCAGTCATTGTTAAACTATATGCCAGAAAGTGTCTATGCTGACTTCCCCATTGCCGGAGTATCAGTATTGCCTCTCTATGGTACAGCGCCTGATGCAAGCCTGTATGCTATGAAAGTATTTTCAGCTTTTGGTGGTGGCGCTCCCTCGTCCAGAACTTTCGCAGCCATGGACCGTGCTATTACTCTACGGAAAAATTTCAATGATGGCATGCCGTCATTGCCAATCAATCCTGGTTGTGGTGCTGAGGAAGATCCATGTGTTTATGACTCCTTGCCGATTAAAGTTGTGAATATGAGTTTAGGCGGTGGTACCTTGTATGCAGCCGGTTCACTCAATGACAGGTTCACAGAAAAAATGCTGGAAGTAGGTATTACCCCAGTTATATCTGCTGGTAATGAAGGTTTTGCAGCAATCACCGGTGGCAGCCCGGGTACTGGTCGTGGTGCACTCACAGTTGGTGCAGCAAGCCTTGTAGGCAATGAACGTTTTTTACGTGACCTGCAATATGGTTTAGGTATTGGTGGTCTATTTCGACCAGCCGAACATCATCAAATGGCAGCCTTTAGTTCCAGAGGGCCTAGTACCGATGGACGTGTGTCCATTGATATGGTAGCAAGTGGCTATGCAACACTGGTTCAAAGTAATAATGGAGGAATATCTGTTGTTAATGGTACCTCTTTTTCTGCCCCTGCAACGGCTGGTGCTGCGGCTTTATTAGCCAGTGCAATGCCCAATGCAAGTGCAATTCAGATCCGCAATGCAATTACCCAGGGAGCTAACCCACATATTCTGGGTGATAATTCTGGACAAATTGATCAGGGTTCTGGTTTTCTTGATATCCCGGCTTCCTTGGCATTACTTCAATCAGGCAGCGTAAATACTGCTTTACCAAAAGGAAAAGCCAGTAAAAAGGTTTCTAAAAATATCAAAAAAATTGGCTATAAGACTGTTAAGCTAAAAGAAAATGATGATGATTCCTCAGATCATGATAGCGATGACGAAACAGAGATCCGTACCTATAGTTCAGCTATGGATAACCTGTTACCTGGTGAAGTAGCTCATTTTTTCATCGAGACCAAAAAAGACACCAAGCAAATTGCTATAACACTTTCTAATCTCACTCCGGAATTACCAGCTGCAGATCAGAATCTCTTTTTCGGAGATGATCTTTATGTCAAATTGCAAGATGCAATAACCCATGATGAAGCAACCATTGCTGGTGGCTATTTCAATGCTGATACGACTATGGTCATTGATAATCCTCAAACGGGTATATTACGTTTAGCTGTGATGGGTGACTGGACCAACGCAGGTCGCATATCAGCGGATCTGTCTATCACTGAAATACGTGAAGAGCGAGCTGATGAAATTGCAGAAGGTGAAGTTGCTCATGGTGGCTACTCTATCTTTGAAGTATTGGTAGCCGATGGCACTACCCAGGTTGACTTTGACCTGTCCTGGAAAAACAACTGGGGAGCTTACCCTACTGATGACATTGACATGATCATTCTGGATGCAAACTATGCACCTTATTTTAATGGTGCCACTTTTGCCAGTCCTGAGCGTCTGTCAGTAACAAATCCTGTACCAGGGGTTTGGACAATCATCGTGCAGGGTTACACCGTTCATGGTGTTAACCGTGGACCTCTGAGTAAGTGGGAGTTTCGTGCAACAGATCAGAATGGTGATGAACTGGAAAACCTGACTGATATGGATGATGATGACAGTGATAGTGATGACCATTAATTGTTAATTATCAAACCAAAAGGGCTCTTACGAGCCCTTTTTATTGTCCGATTATCCTTGGCGGCGATCAGTGGCAGTCAACCACTTTGTTGCCATCACTAAAATAATTAAAGATCTTGCCCCGATTCTTAAAAGCGATAAGATAGCCTTGGGTATCAGGCAAAAAACTCTTTTTATCAATAGTTCCACATTGCTTGATTACGTTACTCCATTGAATCGATTCGGTATGACTTAGCTGGATAGCCGTTTTGGGGAGTTGCAATTTAAGCATTAGCTGTTGTTGGCTTTTCTGGATCGCCTTTACCAATAAGCCGTACTCTATTTGCTTAGTCTGATGATTATCATTCATCTTACCTGCACAAACAATGCCCCTGCCATTGCCTACATGAACCCTGTAATCTACTGTTTTAGCATAGAGTTGGATGCGATAACCCTCAATCTGCACTTGCAGGTAATCCATTCCTGCCTGGGCACAACCCAGACTTGAGTCTGGCCAAGTCACCGCCTGAACTTTACCCAGTTTGATGGCAGCCTCGACAACTCCTGTTTCTTTGCTCAGAGTCGCTTTGGCAATAGCAACCGCCCTTACTATTTCACTCTTGTTTGAAACTGGCATAGTACCTCCAATTACTGGCTGACCCAGAATGAATGTGCTCACTAGAAGTAGAGCTATCTTACAGTTTGTGTTTCTAATTTTCATTTTGTATCCTACTGTATCGTTACCTGAATTCGGGATAGTCTAAGCTTATCTTATCCCGAATTCAGGTTAATTAATATAATTTCATAATAGAGTCCATTTTGATTTCTATAAATATTCGATAATTTTAATTCTTCTATCGCTGTTTTAAGAAATTAGACAGACCCATCCCTATCAAAAATAGCATGAATAAATTCATCGGTTCTTGAGTTAACTAACCGTTAAGCAACAACATGTGAAAGTGCATATTTAAGTTGATAGTACTCTGTTTTAGTTCTTTTTATCTTAATCCACTGGGTAGAGATAGTATTAATAACAATTATCGGTATCATACCAACTAATGAATAATACCAATGCTACTATTTTGGAAGTTGTACTTCCCACCCCAGTTCGTCGTCGTTTCGATTATCTGCTGCCTGATGATTGGCAACTTTCTACTGCTAATCTTAGAGGATCTAGGGTTTTAGTACCCTTCGGTAACTCCGAGCGTCTTGCTATAATCATAAAAGTTAAGCATCAATCTGAGTTAGACATAAATAAGCTTAAGCCCTGCCTTCAAATTTTAGATAAACAGCCGTTACTTGATAGTAATATTTTAAAGCTAGCAAGTTGGGCAAGTACTTACTATCATTATTCCTTAGGTGCTATATGCTTTAAAATGCTACCCACTCTTTATAGAACCCAATTATCAGCCGCCGTAAAACAGCAAAAATTTTGGACTGTAGGTCTAATCAAACCTGATCTTGAAAGTCTAAAACGCGCACCTAAACAACGACTTTGTTATGACTTAATAGCATCATCTAAAGCAGGCTTGTCCCCTGCTGAGCTAAAAAGCTCAGGCATATCATCAAGTCAACTAAGCAAACTCAATCAGGCTGGTTTTATTCAAGAGGAATTTCGAGAAGCTCAACCACAACAGATTAATCTTGATAAAAAGCCAGCGCCACCTCTCACTGATGAACAAGTGTCAGCCATCTCTCAAACACAACTTGATCGCTTCAAGATTCATCTGCTAGATGGTATTACCGGTAGCGGGAAAACAGAAGTTTATCTACAACTTATTCAAAAAGTACTCGCCAAAGGCAAACAAATATTGGTTTTAGTACCAGAAATTGGCCTAACTCCGCAACTTGTAAGACGTTTTCAGCAACGATTGCAATTTCCCATAGGACTACTTCACAGTGGGTTAAATAATCAGCAACGCTTGGAAAATTGGACCATGACCGTCAAGGGTCAATATCAGATATTAATTGGTACTCGTAGCGCTCTGTTCACACCCATGGAAAAGCTAGGCTTGATCATTATTGATGAAGAACATGATCCATCCTTTAAACAGTCTCAAGGTTGGCAATATTCCGCACGAGATTTAGCCTTGGTTAGAGCAAGAGATTTAAACATACCGATAGTTCTAGGCACAGCGACCCCATCCCTAGAAACCTTACAACATGCTTTGGATGGACGATATGTTCATCTAAAATTACGCCAACGTCCAGGCTCTGCAAAGGTTGCAGATCTTCTAACCCTCGATATTCGTAAACTACCCATTGAGCAGGGCTTGTCAAAACCCTTGATTGATAATATCGCAAGACATTTAACTGCTGGTAATCAAGTGATTATATTTCTTAATCGACGTGGCTATGCACCTGTACTCATGTGTCATGACTGTGGATGGATGGCAAACTGCAAGCGTTGTGAGACAAGTTATACACTGCATCAAAGCCCTGAACATCTGCTTTGTCATCATTGTAATGGTAGCAGATCTGTCCCGCAACTTTGCCCCGATTGTCAAAGTGAAAATATTACTGCCGTTGGGGTTGGTACCGAACGAGTTGAAGGTTTACTAAGAGAAAAATTTCCTGATTTCCCTTTGGTTAGAATTGACCGCGATAGCACCCGTCGGAAAGATTCCATGAAAAAATACATTGAGGACATTAATAGTGGAAAATACAAGATACTCATTGGCACCCAAATGTTATCTAAGGGCCACCATTTCCCCGATGTATCCTTGGTTGCAATTATAGATATGGATGGCGCCCTCTTTAGTGCAGATTTTAGAGCAGCTGAAAAATTTGGACAATTATTAACCCAGGTGGCAGGTCGCGCTGGTCGTGCGGAAAAAAAGGGCACCGTGATGCTTCAAACACATCACCCGGATCATCCACAGCTTCAAACTTTACTGAACAAGGGTTATGCTAATTTTGCAAAGCAACTCTTAACGGAACGAAAACAATGTCTATGGCCACCTTTTAGCTTTCTTGCCATGTTTAGAGCTGAGGCTAGCTACCGTGAAAACCCCCGTCGTTTTCTACAGCAATTAGCCGATTTCGCAAGAAAAAATCTCGATCCAAATGAACCCATCTCAATTTTAGGTCCCATTGAAGCTCCTATGCCTAGACGGGCAGGAAAATACCGTTGTCAGCTTTTATTTCAGTCTTCAAGCCGACAATCTTTGCAAAAACTGCTGAGATTGGTCATTTTTCATCTAGAAAGCAAAAAAACTGCAAAAACCGTACGTTGGTCTCTAGATGTTGACCCTCTGGAAATGTTTTAATAGCGCCTTTGAAAAACAGACTTTGAAAAACAGGAAGCACCATGAAGCAACAACTAGAACAACTGATTAATTCTGCCATTGAAAGCATCAAACAGAGCAATCTACTTGCCGATGACTTTAGCCCCAGAATTAATGTTGAAAGAACTCGAGATTCTAGTCATGGTGATTTAGCGTCAAACATAGCGATGGTATGTGCAAAGGCTGCTGGAAAAAATCCAAGAGAAATGGCCCAAATTATTATAGACGCTCTGCCAGAGTCTTCGATTATCCAAAAAATCTCCATTGCAGGCCCTGGGTTTATCAATTTCTTTTTATCCAATGAAAGTACCACCTTAGTTGTCAAACAAGCATTAGAGCAGGCAAAAAACTTTGGTCGTTGTAATGACGGCGCGAATAAAAAAGTCATCGTTGAATTCGTTTCAGCCAATCCCACCGGACCTTTGCATGTAGGACACGGTCGTGGAGCTGCATACGGCTCAAGTTTATCGAACTTGCTTGATCTAGTGGGCTGGAATGTTAGTCGTGAATACTACGTCAATGATGCAGGACGCCAGATGCATATCCTCGCTCTCAGTGTCTTGCTACGCTACTTAGAAAGTGCAGGTTTAGAGATAACTTTTCCGGTGAACGGCTATAAAGGTGAATATGTACTTGATATATCAAGTGAACTCTTTGAGTTGCACCCAGAAACATTAACTGTTGATATCAAAAAACTTTATCTAGGCGTTGCTGCCGATGAACGAAAAGTAGATGGTGAGGTGATAGAAGGCGACAAAGAAAAACATGTGGATGGCCTGATCAAAAATGCAAAAGCCTTGTTAGGTGAAGAGAAATACCAACTCTTGTTTAAGTTTGGTTTAGAATCGATTCGCTCAGATATTGAAAAAGATTTATCGGAATTCGGTGTTAATTTTGATAACTGGTATTCAGAGCAATCCCTAATGGATTCAGGTGCCATATCGGAAGCCATAACCCGTTTGACTGAAGCGGGTTACATGTATGAAAAAGACGGAGCCATCTGGTTTAGAGCAACTGATTTTGGAGACGATAAGGATAGAGTCGCGGTTAGAGACAACGGTCAGACCACTTATTTTGCCTCTGATATTGCCTATCATATGGAAAAACTCGACAGGGGTTTTGAGCGAGTTATTGATATTTTTGGTGCCGATCACCATGGTTACGTCACTCGAGTTAAGGCCTCAATGAAAGCCTTGGGTGCCAATACTGATCAGATTGATATTCCACTTGTACAGTTTGCTATTCTTTATCGAGGTGGCAAGCGTGTTCAAATGTCCACGCGAAGTGGATCATTCGTCACTTTAAGAGAGTTAAGAGAAGAAGTTAGTAATGACGCTGCACGATTTTTCTACGTCATGCGAAAAGCAGAACAGCATATGGACTTTGATTTGGATCTTGCTAAATCGAAATCCAACGAAAACCCCATGTATTACATTCAATATGCCCATGCTCGAATATGCAGTGTGACCAAAAAGCTAACTGAAGCTGGATTTTCCCATGATCTTGAAAATGGTCATGAACATTTGAATGCCTTGATTACTGGCCATGAACAATTATTACTTAAACGTTTAGCAGGCTACCCTGAAATCATACGTACTGCGGCAAAAAATTTAGAGCCTCACAGTATCGCTCATTATTTGAAAGAGTTAGCGAATGATTTCCACAGTTATTATAATGCAGATAAGTTTATCATTGAAGAGCCAGCTTTAAGAAATGCTCGCTTTAACTTAATTCTCGCCGTTAAGCAAACCATCTCAAATGGTCTGGCTATTCTTGGCGTTTCTGCTCCTGAGTCCATGTAATCCATGGCTCGGGATTTTGCCAAAAAAACCAAAATGCGAAACAGCGCTTCTCGTTTTGGTAAGCAAAAAGAAAGCAATGCCATACCGGCTTGGACCTGGGTTATTGCCGGTCTGCTCATTGGAACCATAGCAACAGTGATGATTGTTTTAAGTCTTAATTCAGTGGATACTACCACTAAAGAAGTTACCAAGAAAAAAGAAATACCTTCTGCCAAATCTCGCTATCAGGCAGTGCCTGCTGAGGCTTCAGATACAGACTTAGACTTCCATTATCTTTTAGAAAATAAAGTTGTTGAGCTACCTGATCAGACCAAACAAAATAGCAGCTCGAAGCAAAAATTATCAACCAAGCGTTACATTATGCAGTGTGGTTCCTTTAGAAAAATTGGCTCTGCAGAATCTCTTAAGGCAAGTATTGCCCTTAACGGTTTCACAGCCCACATTAAAGCAACGGATGCAAAAAGCGGCAAAAGGTGGTTTCGCGTAGTTCTTGGTCCTTATACCACTAAACGTATGGCAGAATCTGAACGCCATCAACTTGAAAGGAACAGTATCAATAATTGTCGGATCTGGTAATTTCTAGACAAGTTATTCAAGCGCTCTGATTATTAAGTGAGACACCTTGAAAGCGAAGTTGCACACCCCCATAGATAGAAAAGTAATCCGCAGAATCTCACCTACTTATTAACCTGAATTCAGGAAAACACAGAGAATCAATATGGAACAATTTAGAGGTACTACAATCCTTTCTGTTCGTCGAAATGGCAAAGTTGTCATAGGCGGAGACGGGCAAGTTACCCAAGGTAATACTGTGATGAAAGGCAATGCTCGAAAAGTTCGGCGCCTCTTTCACGGCAAAATAATTGCAGGTTTTGCCGGTGGTACAGCCGACGCCTTTACACTTTTTGAACGTTTTGAGCGTAAGCTTGAAGTCCATCAGGGCAAATTAATGCGTGCTGCTGTGGAGCTTGCTAAGGATTGGCGAACCGATAAGATGTTGCGTCGTCTTGAAGCGCTACTGACGGTTGCCGATGAAAATGATTCTTTGATAATAACCGGTAATGGAGACGTTATCGAACCCCCTGATGGATTAATGGCCATAGGCTCCGGCGGACCCTTTGCACAAGCAGCAGCCATGGCACTACTAGATAACAGCGATTTTTCCGCAAAGGAAATCGTTGTGAAAAGCCTCAATATAGCTGCAGATATCTGCATTTATACTAATCATAATCAAACAATAGAAGAACTGGATAGCAAATAATGTCTCAAATGACTCCCCGAGAAATCGTCCATGAATTGGATAAGCACATCGTTGGCCAAACGGATGCAAAACGCGCAGTAGCCATAGCCCTTAGAAACAGATGGCGTAGAATGCAAGTTGACTCAGAACTACGCAATGAAATTTCACCTAAAAATATCCTGATGATCGGACCAACCGGCGTTGGTAAAACAGAAATCGCCCGTCGCCTTGCAACGCTAGCTAATGCTCCATTTATTAAAATTGAAGCAACAAAATTTACTGAGGTTGGATATGTTGGCCGTGATGTCGAATCGATTATTCGCGATCTTCTTGACATCTCCATGAAAATGACAAGAGAACAAGAATTCAAGAAGGTCAATGTTAGAGCAGAGGAAGCTGCTGAAGAACGCATTCTTGATGTGCTTCTACCGAGCGCTAGAAATGAGTTTTCCGATGATTCTCAGCAAGAGAAACAAGGTGCAAATACCAAGCAAATTTTCCGAAAAAAGTTACGAGAAGGTGACTTGGACGATAAAGAAATTGAAATAGCCGTCACAGCACCATCCGTTGGCATTGAGATCATGGCACCTCCTGGCATGGAAGAAATGACCAATCAATTACAGGGAATGTTTCAGAACATGTCACCAAAAAATCCCAAGCAGCGAAAGATGAAAATCAAAGATGCTTTAAAGGTGCTTGCTGAGGAGGAAGCAGAAAAACTCATTAACCTAGATGAGCTGAAGAGTCGTGCCATTGAAGCTGTGGAACAAAATGGCATAGTATTCTTAGACGAACTCGATAAAATTGCCAAACGTTCGGGAAGCTCCCAAGGTGGAGAAGTTTCCCGTGAAGGCGTACAAAGAGATTTGCTACCCTTAGTTGAAGGTTGTACCGTAAATACCAAATACGGCATGGTTAAATCAGATCATATTTTGTTTATATCAGCCGGTGCTTTCCACCTCACTAAGCCTTCTGATTTAATTCCTGAACTTCAAGGCAGAATGCCAATTCGAGTTGAACTTCAAGCCCTTACAACTGAAGATTTTATACGTATCCTCACCGAACCTGACGCCTCCTTGAGCAAACAATACAAAGCCTTGATGGCAACAGAGGAATTTCAATTAAGCTTCACTGAAGATGGCATTAAGCGTATAGCTGAGGTGGCATTTCAAGTCAATGAGACAACTGAAAATATTGGCGCAAGACGGTTACACACTGTGATGGAGAGACTACTTGAAACCATTTCTTTTAATGGTTATGAAGAACATGACTCTATGGAAATAGATGAAGCCTATGTCAACAAGCAGCTAAATGAATTAGTTGAGGACGAAGATTTAAGTCAATATATTTTATAATTGTTAAGCCTTAAACAGTTACCCCCCGGAATATGTCTTTACTAGATCCCGGGGTTTTTTAATTTACACAAAAGCAATTAGCACGACTAGTAGTAGTTTTTATTTTGTAAATAACCAAAACCTGTGCCTCGCAAATATTCGTACGTATTGATTTTGTTGAAGCATTTTCCAGGGTCACTGCACCCAAATATTTTCTTAGAGATCGTGACTGTAAATTTAGAATACAATTTCAAAACGAAATTCACCAACTATAAAGTTGTTTGAATTACCTCTCTTAGGTGGTCTTCATCATCGATATGAATGGGCACAAGCTGCATGAATGCTGTGCGAACTATTAATTATGAGGGACAAGTTTAAATATTATGACGATTATTTCAACAAAAGTTTGGCATTATTAAGAATGATTTAGCTATTATTTAGTAGTTATTTAACAATTGTTCAGTACTTAATAATCAATTAAAAGTTCTGAGTTAGGAGATATGTTATGGCAAATTCTTTAGAAAATATTGAAAAAGATGTTGATCAATTGTTGAAGTGACTGGAAGATCAGATGAAAAAACTAGTTTAATTGTTCGATAGACTTAATGTTTTCTTTAATCGGTGAGACGCTGACTACATTACTCTTTTTTTGAATATAAAATATATACTCACTGTTATTACCAATCACCTTTACTTCTGACACTTCTCCATCCTGAAAAATAATACGATTATCTGGCACTATTATTCCACTTTTTAATTTGCCTTTAATGTTCATTCCGCCGCCTACACCATAGCCCATAAAAATAAAAAATATACCAAAAGCAACAAACAAAACAGGAAGTGCCTTGGAGTCTAGAGATATTAATTTACTGCTGGGCTTTTTATCTGTATTGCCCTTTTTTGCTTGTATTTTTTTATCGATTAAGCGTATTAATTTCACATACCAATGCATTACAAGGGGCACGACAATAATAGCAGCCGGAAAGATTAGATTGTCGGTCAACCGAATAATCGGACTCAGTAACACATCTAAGACACTGGAATAACTGATGATGTTAATTCCTACTAGACCATAATAAATAGAGTCGGTAGTAATTCCAATAAAGAGTAAGTATAAATAACCGAACGATAAATAATCTTGTATCGTCCAAGAATTAAATGAATTTGTGTTTACTTGTGATGTCATTGCTATTCCATGTCATGTTGGGAGATACGAAGCCTAAGTATCATATAACTCATTAACCGATACTATTGCCTTTACAGCCATCAATATAGGCTGAAAGCAACTCATTAGTTACAACTTTCAGCATATTACCTAGCTAGTAGTTTTTAATTCAGCTTTAGTATAATCTTAATCATCGTCAATTTAGGCCTTATATATTAAGAAAAATTAGATGTACAAATTTAAACGTTTAAGCGTATTTATTATTATTGCATCCCTAATACTGATCGAAAGTTTACCTTTCCATAGCAAACGATGATTACCTTGGCTTATAAGTAGAATAATAACTATGTTGAGTCATGTCCAGAACTAAAAAAACCTCTTTTAATCAATATCCTACAATAACTTGTTTATCTATTGGTATTTTTGGAAAAAAGACATACCCAAGCCTACCGCAAAATAGCATCTGATTGGACTTAGTATTCTCAAGGAAACACATTATCAAAGGGAGGAGCTCTTTCATCGGGTAGAAGTGTAATCTTTGATTTGTTTGAATCTGAATTCTGACCTGAGTCCTGTCTTTTGAGGTAGCTCAGTATTTTCTGTAAAGCCTGCCTCGCGAACACAGTGAGTACTTTTGCTGTAGTATCTTCAATATGTGGATTAATTGCTCTCCATGGAATATTCGTTTTTTTGACCCAATGAATAAAATTTTCTTCATTGACTAAAAACCAGTTTTTAGTTTTATCAAAATTTAAGGTAAAGCACATGAATATAATATTCGTATTTGAGTTTATTTAAAATTTGGGGTTAGTTATAGATTGTCGAAAGGACTTTTTACTGCCAGCCCTCCTTTTTTGATGACATGGGTATAGATCATGGTCGTACTCACATCAGCATGACCAAGTAATTCTTGAATTAAACGAATGTCTTTTCCTGATTCTAGCAAATGAGTTGCAAAGGAATGGCGTAATGTATGACTCGTTACTCTCTTAGTAAATTTAGCAGATGTTGCTGCTCTTCTAATAGCCTTTTGCAATGTTGTTTCATGTATGTGATGCCGACGTGTTTTTCCAGATCGATAATCAAAGGCTAAACGAGTCGCTGGAAAAACATATTGCCATTGAAGGTTTTTAGCTGCTGCTCCTATTTTCCTAGCAAGTGCATTAGGTAAATGAACTTCACCGAATCCTGCCTCAAGATCTTCTTCATGGATCTTTCCAACTTCAGCAAGGTGTTCTTTAAGAGAAGGTAGTAGTTTTTCAGCTAAAGGAACCACTCGTTGTTTGTTTCCTTTTGATTCACGAAGGGTTATTTGTAAATAGTCAAAGTCAATATCTTGGAACCTTAATCGACAGCATTCCATTACTCTCATCCCGGTACCATACATCAAGGAAGCCATTAATTTTGATCGGCCTTTTAACATTGATAGTAATAATTTCACTTCTACAGATGAAAGTATAGTTGGAATGCGTGGCTTTGTTGCTGCTTTTGGAAAAGTTAAAGCTTGATCAATATTTCGTCCTAACACCTCTCTGAATAAGAATATTAATGAATTCAACGCTACTTTCTGGGTTGATGCTGAAACCTTTCTAGACAGCGTAAGATATTCTAAAAACTTTTGAATGTCTCCCAAACAAAGTTTTTCTATGTTTTGCCAATCACTGTATCGAAAAAAACGAGCTATCCACTGTTCATAGGTTTTTTCAGTTCTTGAAGCCATCTGCCTAACACGAATTGTTTTTACGAAAGCCAAGTGGGTATCTTTGTACTTTTCTCTGAATCGCATTATGTGATAATTCGTCGATGGAGCCACAATCTCATTTGATATAGCATTTCGCATGATAGAGGGATGATCTGCCTCAAGCTCTCTGGAAAAAACGCGCCATTTATACCAATCGTAGTCATCTGCCCACTGAGGCTGTACAAGCTCAACAAACAACAGACGAATTGCATCAGCAATTTGACGAAATTGCCATTCTTTGAGATTTTTAAGTCTTCCTTTTGTATTTAGATATTTATCAACATCTTTACCAATATGAGTATTCAATGGGTGCCGTTGATGAGCCGAAGTATAGCCTTCGATATGTTTGATGTACCACTTTCGCGATTGATCAGAGATACGATTCTTTTTTAAGATAAACAAATAGTTATCCCAGAATCTTTGTACAGATTTCTGATAAATCCTAGATTTACTTTTTGACATGACAAGTCCTCCATAACTTAGTACAATTTACACCTTAAATGAGCAGACATGTAATGGATATATAATGAACCGCATACCTATAATCACCAAGAATCCTGTAATCAACTCAAAAGCTGCTGTTATTCAGAACTGTATATATAACTGTTAGAGCAACAAAAATTAAATATCGGAGAGTAATTTGAAATTAACTGATGCTATTAATACCCTAGGAACTAATGAGGTCATTCGCATTGCAGAAGATATCGCTAGGGAGATAGGCATTGATTGGAACGATGGTTCACGTTTCGTATTTACAGTTATTGCTAATGATGTAGGGCGAGCCCCCGGTAATATTGGCGGTAAAAACGATGATGAAAGAGCTGTTATTAAAAAATGGTTAAATAAATATAAAAGCGGTTATGAGGGTAGAGCCTCACAAAGAGTATCAAATCCACCAGGTACTGTTGCCGACCCAATTATTGAAAAAATTATTGGCACACGTATTCCTGATTTAACAGATGATGATCTAGCCAAGATAACTTACGCTCATAGGCTAGGCATGTCTGCTGAAAATATCCTTGGCTTAATACTTGAAGAATACTTATCAGATAATTTACAAGCTAATGGGTGGCACTGTGCTTGGGGTGAAACTGTCAAAGCGGTTGATTTTGTTAATGAAGATGGGCGTCTTTTACAAATTAAAAACAGAAGTAACTCTGAAAACAGTTCAAGCAGTAGCGTACGTGATGGAACAGTAATAGAAAAATGGTACAGAATAAAAGCGGACAGAATCGAGTACATGTGGGATACCCTCAATAATCTATGTAATACTACGCACTTGTCTGAAGAAGGGTTCGTTCAATTTGTAAAAGACACTTTAACTTCAAATCCCAATTGCCTTGCTGTAGAGCAAGGCAATTCATGGGATTCTAATTAACCAAACAATAATTCTGCTTGCACAGCAGAATTATTTTCTGTGGCATTTTTTAGAGCAATATTAAACTGTTGCTCCCATTCAACATTACTTGTGTTTTTATATCTCGAAAATTTAAACCCCAAAAATTGTTGAAGTTTGTCACCTTTTAATAAATGCAATATATGCACACCAACAGCATAACCCAAGCTGTTAGGGACAGCATTTCCAACTTGTTTATATTGTTGTATTAGAGGCCCGCTTAATTCCCATGTGTCGGGGAATTCCTGTATTCTTTTGTACTCCTGTATTGAAAGAGGCCTATTTTCTTCTGGATGTGATAAATCTGTGGCAGGCATTGCAGGATGCGTCACTAAGGTTGGAGACGGTTTATTCCAATTAAGTCGTCGTAAAAAACCTGTTTTACCACCACCAGCGTAAAATGATTTACCCATCGCTTCTTTTTGTAAACCTACAGGTAAATTTTTCCAGTTTTCACCTGATTTTAATAGCCTGTAATATTTAAGGCGCTTCTCAGGAAAGTTTAAATGGTTGTGCTCTTTTAAGCCTTTAGTTGCTTGTTTAAATGTCTTCCATTTTTTTAAACCAAACTCCTTGTTATCTGAGTGGGTTGGTGTCAAAAACGGTGGCGGTGAACCATCTCTCGAGCAAATAATTATTACTCTCTCTCTAACTTGTGGGGTACCAAAATTGGCAGAGTTATAAAGATTAAAAGAATATGAATAACCTGAATTTTTTAATTTAGATATTATAAAGTTTAATGCACCTCCTTTTAGTTCATCTGCTGATAAATCCGGGAACTCTTCTCCTCTTTGGTCATGAGGGCGATGCTCTAAAGGACATGACATTAATCCGCGTACATTTTCAATAACCAAATACTTTGGCTTTAACTCTAATGCCAAATCTATATATTTTATAAATACATTACCTCTATCATCATTGAATGCTTTTCTTTTACCAGCTGTACTAAATGCTTGGCAAGGCGGCCCACCAACCATCAAATCAATATCATCACTATCAGTTAATCCCGCAGCTTCGAGAATGTCATTTTTAGAATAAAGGTTTATATCACCTAATAGCGCCATATTTGGTTTATTCAACGCTATCGTTTGTCTGCAATATTTATCAACTTCACATGCTAAACGTATATCAAAGCCTGATTTCTCAAGTCCAAGGTCTAGTCCCATAGCTCCAGAGAAAAAACTTAGAGCAATAGGTTTATTATTGGTTTCTGAGGTAACATTATAGGAAGGGTGGTCTTCTGCAATCATATGGGCACTCTTAATGCCATAATGTTTTAAACTGTCTCTATCAATTACCCATGAGCGTCCAAATTTCTTTGCAGGTATGGCTTTTGAGCGGCATAATGTACGCACGCGCTGTACACTTATATTAAGTAGGTCAGCAGCTTCTTTTATTGTTATGTCGGTACTCATAATACGTTTCCTTATCGAAACTTACAGTAAGTACCTATCATAGCCATAAAATTGAGCGTGTCAACAGATATGCTCTAACAAATAGCTCCAGCGGACAATTCAAAGCGGCACTTGTTTTGCGTATGCAAAACAAGTGCCGCTTTGAATTGCCGCTGAGCAAGGCGTTAGGCAATCAAAGAAGAGCAAAAGCTACGAATGGAAATAGATCAGCAAACACTTCAATTTTCAATAATGATATTCAAGTTTCTAGGTATAGGAACTATTGGTGGTTTTATTGCACTTTATTCAGCTTGGCTTGCATTTCCTCCCGAGATTATTATCGAAGGGATCATAGATAAAAGTAAGAGCTTCAATTCAGAATCAAAAATCAAAGTCAAAAACACAGGTCGTCTACCTGCGTTATCAGTAAAGGCAGATGCCGAAAAAATATGCGCCAAAATTGGCGGTATGACCATGCAAGACTGTGGAATAAAAAACGGACCTGATGTTATTGGTAGACTTACACACAATGAAACATCTGAAATTTCCATCAGACCAGGTATTGCTCTGGGGCAAGGAATGAAAATTTCAGAATTTAGCTATGAGCTAACCTTAAAAAAAATATCCACCTTCTAAGAAGGTGGTTTTGATTTGCCCCTTGAAGGGGCTTGATGCCAGCCCTCTTAGAAGGCTGGCAGAATTATCCCGTGTTTGAT
>NVWF01000030.1 GCA_002746155.1 Gammaproteobacteria bacterium
CTTTGATCTTTCATGTAGCATAGAATAACATAAACCCACTTTTGCTAAAGCCTTGCACTGAAAGTGCATAGTTTTCACTAGCGAACTGAGACAATAAATAGCATCATAGTTTTCCTTATCTATTATTCACCAGATGGCTTTTGTAATAGGTATCACAAAACACAATACCAATCCTATTTAACATAATATATATTATGCGCACTTCTAGATAGGTTAAAACACTCATGTTTAATACTCCGTGATAACGTGAGGAACCGGTATTTAATTACTACGCTTACAATAACACCGTGCTCAACAGGTCAATAATATACAAGCGAATGTGAAGATATTCGTTATTGACAAGTCTGCGCGCGGTGTTAATGAGACTCCGAAATTAATCACTCGGAGTTAAATGTTATGGAAACTTTAAGACTAGAAATAAATATACTAATGATAAATATTTGCGAACAAATCACTGAAGCAAAAATAGAAGAAGATTTTAAGCGAATAATCTACCTAGAAAGAAAATTGGGAATACTTGTTTTTGAAGCAATGGAAGATTGCCCTTTTTAAAGGGTTTTTCTTGAAATGAAGTTAATGGCCTTTGGCCAGCGATACTAAACCCCTCCGCATACGGGGCGCACTGACATGAAGTCAATGTGCCACGCACACGTATGGGTAAGAATCGCAACATTATAAGATTGAAACTGCCTCCTCTTGGATATGCCTATAGAAGCCTATTGCAGAGCCAAGATAATCATACTCATCGTGTAAAAGTTCAATGGTTGAGCTAATAGATTCAGGCAAGTCATGGTAGTTATTTAATGATAAAAGGGCGTGTACCAGTTGGTCGACCTTCCCTGCTTTTTCATAAATATCATCAATGCTAAATGGTTTTACGGTATTATCGTTCTTAGTCATAATAAACCCCTTTTGGTTTGTTGTGATTAGTGACGGTTGGCTATTCAACTAGCTAATCGTCACGATTTAGTTACCTTTAATTTTAGAATCAAGCGCTTCAATATAAGCACGAACTATTTCAACAAAACCCACTAAATTAACTTTAATCAATGGCTTTTTAGAACGTTTATTTTTGTAAAGATAAACGAACGGTATCGGATTAGATTTACTTGACGATATAACAAGATGCTCTGATTCAGTGACACCTTTAGTTCTTTTGATAAACTCTTTATCAGTAATTTTCTCATGGCTAACAGTATTCATTTTAATAAAAACATCCAGTTTTAAGAGACGTTACGTAACCCCCAACAATCTGGTGTAGAATGATGAACGAGCCCTTTTTCATAAGCCCATAGTGGAATTTCCGCAGGTTTTGCCTCAAGTATACGTATCAAAGGCACGACATTACTGGCTTTGATGGATTCAGAGCGTAGATCGATATTAATGCCGTACGCGTTATATAATTCTTTTCTATGCCTGTGATGTGTTGTCCTAGACATTAAATTTCTTAAATCGTGTCCTTCTTTCCATAGCGTATAGGTTGATCTTAATTTGTTTGGCATATTCATCATTGTTTCATCGGTAAGCATAATTTGTTCACTCATATCAATTCTCCTCACATACTCATTAAATAACGCCCGCACTCTATCGATGCTTAGGTCTTTTGCTTTTGGTATGTCTAATTTCGTCAATTCTTTTTTATGTAATCTCAGCTCTACTCGTAGTTTATTATCTGCCCATTGTTCTATGCCTATATTTGCTATTCTAGATGGTATTTTTCCTTTAGCTCTCGATATTTCATCTCCTTTACTATACATTTTAAGCGCCCACCGCTCAGAGGTTTTTCCATAATATAACGTTCCGCCCTTCGTGCTTGGTCTACCATGACGAGTTTTTGACTTGTACTCAGCAGCGCGAATAAAGGCTCGTACATCTGCCCTACTCGGTAATTCAAATGAATAATTAATGTCCACCATACAGATTGGATAATCACCGGATTTAATCAAAAACATTTCTTCAATTGTTGGCTTTAAATCAAACTGAGGCATTATGAATTTGATGAAAGAATTGTAAATAAGAGCAACAAAATCATCACTACCAAAAACGTTATGCCCCTGGAGCACTTTAGATGGATTAAAATGACACCAAAGCTCAGTTGCCATCCCTTCCCCATTACCACCAACGCTTTTAATGAATATCCGACTATCATCACTGCCAACAACCTGAATCAACTTAGGAGAACACCATTCAACCTCACCATCGATACCAATAGAAACCACCTCACCAGAACGAATAGGTAAGTGTAAAAGTGGCAAATGGACTCGGGCAAAATCAATCAAATTATTAGCTCAGTTGTTGCAAAATGAAACAAAAGTCGAATATTAAAGGCTTTTCGACTTCAAAACCTGTCAATCCCCATACAAAGGGATGCTTAACTACCCCCTTTAGACAAAGATACAAAGTAAACTATGATTATACAAGCTATAATATGTGTTAGAGACAAAATTAATGGCGAAAATTATGAATGTAGGCAAAAATTTAAAGGCTTTAAGGCTAAAAAAAGGCTGGACTCAAGGTGATTTATCAGAAGCAACAGGAATGAAAGTTGACCACATATCCAAGCTTGAAAATGATAAAGGTGATCCAAAACTATCTACAATTGAAAAACTAATAACAGCTCTGGAATGTGACTTTAATGCTCTTCTTCTTACAAGAACATCTGGCGGATTGAGTTCAGCGATGAAATACTACATAAAAGAAATGGAGTCATTAGGTGGTGGAGATAAAAAAACTCTATTCACAATTATGGATAAGTTCATAGCTACAAATTTAGTTAAAAGCATAAAAGTGAACGGATGGAGCATTAGTGAAGCAGTGGAACGTATCGAGCAGGATCAAGCAGAAGACAGGTACCACGTGAACAAGTTAATCGATGAAGACGAAGAAATACAGTATGAAATCAAACAACAAGAAGAGTATGAACATCATCTAAAAAAAGGGTAATATGGCAGCTCCTAGATGAACCTAGAAGGTAAACATGGAGCAAAACGTCACATTGACACCAGAAGACCAGTTATTCCTTGTACGACTTCCCTGCAAGCTCAGAGGAACATGGGTTACATGGAAAATAGGCTTTAATCCTTACTTTTTGATGTCGAGAGAAACTTATTACAGACATGCTGAAGAACTGGCTAATAAATACGGTGTAGAAATCCGGTCAAATAACTATCATATCACTGCTAAGAATCATCCAACTAATACTGGATAAATAATTTTTATTCCTTCTCCTCCGTCGTCGTCAATCAAACAATTTACCAGTAAACGTTGTCAAATTATAAAAGATAAATGCTTCTATAAGCCGCATGACTACAGACTATTGAATATATATTATGCGCATGTCTATAGGTGAGGACTTGATATCAATGAGGCGCTGCTACGTGCATACTTTAAGAGTTTGTGAGTTTGTGAGTGTGAGAGTTGGTATATATTTAAAATTGAAATTAAGATAAAATTGGCGTTATGAAAATACATACATCGTAAAGAATTTAATATAAAGGATGATTAAAAATGGGAAATAAGATTATAAGACTATTATGTATTATATTCTTTTCGGTAACATTATTTGGTTGCGTTGTTGCTAAAGGTTTAGCACAAGGTATCGCTTTGGAATTGTTATGTGAACCTAGTAATGTTCACTGTGAAGGCCCGTATGAAAAGCATGAGAGACCTGAAGATAGATCTATTGAATATGATAAAACAAAGTATAAAAAACCCTCTAATAGTTAATTTGACTGCTATTGGCTATTGAAAGTAGTTAATCGTACGATTTATATAGCTTTATTTTGGACTCAAGAATACTCACTTTAAAGACAGTATACAGCGCTATAAACGAAATAATAAATATGATACTATAATATCAATTAACTTTATATATTAGTGGTATATGTTATCATGCTATCAATTAAGTCGACTAGTCAAGTATGTGATCAGCTCTCAATAGCTCTAAAGAAAAAACGTAAGTGGATGAAGCACAGTCGCGATAAGGCTGCTCAATTATCAGGAGTTCCCGCACCTACGATAAGAAGATTTGAGGATTCTGGTGATATATCTTTACGCCAATTATTAATGCTATGTCAGGTATATGACGATCTATCTAGTTTTGACAATATCTTCTCCCTTCCTAAAGCAAGAACCATGGATGAGTTAATAAAAATAAAAGGAGGAACACAATGAAAGTTTTGTCCGTGTTATATCATAAAATTTCAGGTGAAAATCCTCTATTGGTTGGTCGCTTGTCTTATGATAGTGGTCAAGGCTATTTTGAATATGACAGCTCATTTTTGATGTATGAGTTGCCTCTTTCACCGTTTGAACTAAAGCATCACAATCTACTTCAAGAATCAAAGCGAGATCCTTTTAATGGGATACATGGGGTTTTTAATGATTCTTTGCCTGATGGGTGGGGTCTTTATGTAATGGATAAAGACTTAAAGAAAAAAGGTGTCGATGTTGATGCTTTAACTCCTATTGATAGGCTCGCTTATATCGGAGATAGAGCAATGGGTGCGTTATCTTATCAGCCAGATGAAGGTATAAATCTATTTGATTTGAAAGGGCAGCACATAAACTTAGAGGGGTTAGCAAAAGAATCTGTTGATTTATACACTGGGGAAACAGAAGAGGTGCTTAATCACCTGGCAATTAACGGAACACCTTCTGGTGGGGCAAGACCCAAAATATTAATAGGTATAAGTGCCTATGAGACTGTTCATGGTGCCTTTGATTTACCACCAGGCTTTGAGCATTGGATTGCTAAATTTCCAACAGGAACCAATCAGGAGAAAAAAGCGGAGGGCTCAGTTGAATATTTGTATTCCCTTATGGCTCGAGCAGCGGGAATAAACATCCCTGAGACAAGATTAATTCCTGGCAATGATAATAATGCATACTTTTTAATTAAGAGATTTGACAGAAATAAACATAATCAAAGAGTTCATATGCATACTTTAGCTGGCCTAATTCATGCTAATTTCAGAACAGCAGATTACACTTATGAAGGGTTGTTTAATGTTTGCAGAGCAGTGACCAAGTCACACTTTGAGGTAAAGGAACTCTTCAAAAGAATGCTGTTTAATGTCGTGACTGGCAATAGGGATGATCATACGAAAAACTTCTCATTTCTAATGGATAATAATGGTAAGTGGTTTAATTCACCTGCATATGACATTACATTTAATAAAGGTATTCAGGGTGAGCATTCAATGTTGGTAGGTCATTCTGGCAAAAACATAAAATGGGATGATATAAAATACCTTGCTCAACTAGCAGATATCAGTGAAAAAGAAGCTCGAATAATAGCAGATGAAGTTATAGAATCTCTTTCATTATGGAGAAACGAAGCTATACATTACAATATTCCCAAAAGTCTAGTTTACGATATATTCTCTTACATGGAGAATCAAAAAAAATTGCTTCAGCCCAATAAATCTTACCCCGTCCTAAATCTAGGGTGAGGCGGAGTCCATCCCATTGCCTACGGTTGATGCGCCCTCTCCTGTCGAGTCAATTTTAAGTCGACACCCCAGATGATGGCGTAATAAAATATCGTTTAGATCATTTAACTTTTGTTTAATGAATCAAGCCAATCAGTTCATAGTTTCCTTGAGTTTTTAGAGTGACGGTAATTTCTTTATCGCTGGTGTTTTCCCAATACCAACCGTGCACACCCTCAAACGGCACAGTCATTGAACCTTTCATCTCATGGGTAGTAGCTATTGTATAGCTTTCAAAATACCCTGTAGTATCGCCTTTAGGCTCACCATGAAAGTCGAAGTAAAGCGAACCGCCATTTGTTGACCATTCATATCGTAAATTGCCATATTTCTGAAGGGTAAATTTGTACTCAACACCTTTACCAGGCAGTACGATTAAAGTTATTTGATTTTCTTGATAACCTGACGATTGTTCATTAATCGGTGGTTTTATCGAGTCAACTGACGTTTCACCTGAAAGCACGGTTAAACCCATAGCCTTACCAGCACCTATGGGATCAATATTGTATTCAGCAGGTAAAATAATGGTTACAAAAACAATCGAAGCAACCACTAAAGCAATTAAGCTTGCCTTAATTATGGTGGCATTTGATTGAGTTGGAAATGTTATTTCATTCATAGTTTCTCTCAAATTAATTGTTGATAATTTATAGTCAATAATTTATAGCGTAAGATATCCGGTTAAATGTAACATCGTTAACATCAAACCTGCGCTCATTAGGCAGGTATTGGATACTGTTGAAAACTTTATATAGCTAGCGTGCCGTCGCCAAACACTCAAAATAATAAGCACAAAGGTCAACGCAAAAAACTGACCCAGCTCAACACCAATATTAAAAGCAATTAAATTCTCCAATAGACCTTCTCTACTAAACTCAAATTCTTGCAGTTTAGTAGCCAAACCGAATCCATGAAATAGTCCAAATATTAAAACCGCCGCTTTGGTGTTAGGTTCAAAGCCAAGCAATCTTTTAAAACCACCTAAATTGTCAAAGCCTTTATAGACAATTGATAAACCAATAATGGCGTCGATTAGATATGCATTCACTTGTATATCATTCAACACACCTAGCATTAAGGTCACACTGTGTCCCAGGGTAAATAAGCTGACATAGATCAAAATATCTTTTGAACGATAAAGAAAAAATAATACACCAACCAGAAACAGCAAATGATCATAACCGGAAATCATATGCTTAGCACCGATATACATGAATGGGAGAAACGCTACTCCATCATTGCTCTGCAAAAATTGTTTAGTATTGTCGTCAACGCCATGGGCGAATAGTGCTAACGAAAATAATCCACTAGCTAATAGCACTAGGCAAAACTTAATCCACTTTATATTTAATATCATTGTTTTAGGTCTTTAGAATGAAGCAAACGATAAAGCGCTGGCAACACAACTAAGGTCAGTAAAGTAGAGGAGATTATGCCACCGATCACTACGGTAGCTAAGGGACGCTGCACTTCAGAACCAATGCCTGTATTAAGCGCCATGGGGATGAAACCCAATGATGCCACTAATGCAGTGGTTAGCACGGGACGCAGTCGAGTTAATGCACCCTTAATAATCGCGTCGTCCAAAGTGAGTCCGTTTCGCCGCAAATCCTTTATGAAGGTTACCATAACTAGACCGTTTAAGATGGCGATTCCAGACAGTGCAATAAAGCCGACTGCTGCTGAGATTGAAAAAGGAATGTCTCGTATTAGCAGCGACAAGACACCGCCTGTGAGCGCCATTGGCACTCCCGAAAAAACAATCATGGCATCTCTCATAGAACCTAAAGCCAACAATAACAGGCCAACAATCAACAGCAAGGTGAGAGGCACGACAATCGACAGTCTCTCTGTTGCCGATTGTAATTTTTGATAGGTTCCACCGTATTCAATCCAATAACCCGCGGGGATTTCAACCGACTGACTCACGGTATTTTGGACATCAGTAACGAAACTTCCCAGATCACGACCGCGGACATTCGCACTAACGACCACACGTCGTTTGCCATTTTCTCGATAGACTTGGTTGTAACCCATCACTAATTCTAAATCGGCCAATTCTTCTAAAGGAACATAGTCTCCTCGGGCTCGCAAGATAGGCAATTTAGCGAGTCCGTCCACATCTGTTCGTAAATGCTCTGGTAAGCGCACGACGATGTCGGAACGTCGGTCACCTTCATAAAAATAACCAGCAACTTTTCCACCTATGGCGACGGCCAGCTGATCTTGAATTTCTTTGATGGTGATCCCAAATTGCGGCAGAAGATCCCGTTTGGGTTTTATGGTTAGGATCGGCAGACCCGTAGTTTGCTCCACCGCGATATCGGCAATACCCTCGACATTTTCTATGGCTTTTTCGATGTCATTACCCAGTGCTATCAGTTGATCAAAATCATCACCAAACACCTTGATCGCTAGTTCAGAACGCACGCCTGAAAGTAATTCGTTAAACCGCATTTGAATGGGCTGCAAGAACTCATAGCGATTTCCAGGCAGAGGCTCAACCAAGGCAGCCAGTTCATTGACTAGCTGCTCTTTCGGTTTATTGGGATCGGGCCAGGCTTCTCTAGGTTTTAAAATAATAAAATTATCGGCAACACTTGGCGGTACCGCGTCGGTCGCCACTTCTGCAGTGCCAACTTTGGCAAAGACACGTTCGACCTCGGGCAGTTCGAGTATCTTTTCTTCCAATATTTTTTGTAATTGCACTGCCTGAGTAAGAGAGGTACCCGGAATACGAAGGGCGTGCATGACAATATCACCTTCATCCAAATTAGGAATAAATTCACTGCCTAGTTTTGTGGCCGCATAGCCGCAGACAATCATTATCACCATTGCCCCACTCACCACCAACCAACGACCTTTAACAGCCAGCGTCACCACCGGCTGATACAAACCGCGCATCATTTTCATAACAACACTTTCTTTTTCAGTCACGGGTTTCTTAAAGAGTAAGGCGATACAAGCAGGAACAAAGGTAATGGAGAGCAACATCGCACTGATCAGAGCGATTACCACTGTGATCGCCATGGGGTGAAACATCTTGCCTTCGACGCCAGAGAGCGCGAAAATAGGCAGATAAACTACGGTAATGATAAAAACGCCAAATAAGGCTGGACGGATCACCTCTCGCGTGGCTTCAAACACCACATTAAAACGTTCATTTAAGGGTAACTCACCGTTTCGCCCGGCTTTACTTAATCGACGTAAACAGTTTTCGACAATGATAATGGCTCCATCGACAATCAAACCAAAATCCAAAGCGCCGAGACTCATCAAATTTGCGCTTACATTGGCGTGTACCATACCGGTGATGGTCATTAACATAGCGATGGGGATTACTGCTGCAGTCAGTAAGGCTGCCCTGACATTGCCTAAAAATAAAAATAATATGACGATGACCAATAAGGCACCTTCGAGCAAATTAGTTTGTACGGTTTTTAGCGTCTTATCAACTAGACTGGTGCGGTCGTAAACAGCAGTGACGGTAATACCATCGGGAAGACTGGCCTTGATTTCTTCCAGCTTTAGGGCAACTGCACTGGCAACGGTTCGACTATTTTCGCCAATCAGCATAAATACTGTGCTCATAACGACTTCGCGGCCATTTTGAGTGGCTGCGCCTGAGCGTAACTCTTTGCCTTCGCTAATTGTTGCAACGTCTTTAAGTCGTACGGCTTCACCGTCTCGCTCGGTGACTAAAATTTCACCGAATTCTGCCAGATTATCAACTTGACCAGGAACACGCATTAACCATTGAGATCCATTGTGTTCAATAAAACCCACACCTCGATTTTCGTTATTGGCTGCGATCGCTTCGACTAGATCTGCTTGGCTAATACCGAATGCCAACAAATTACTCGGCTCTAAGGCCACTAGGATTTCGCGCTTAAATCCGCCAATAGGATTAACTTCGACCACACCTGGTACGCGCAGTAGTTGTGGTCGAATTATCCAGTCGTGAACAGTTCGAAGATCGGTTGGTGAAATAATTGAACCATCAGCGTTGAGTGCATCTGGTTCGGCGTCCACCGTAAACATGAATATTTCACCCAGTCCAGTGGCTATGGGACCCAGCGCAGGCTCAAGCTGGGCTGGCAAATTACTCTTAGCGGAATCCAAACGCTCATTGACCAGTTGTCGAGCAAAATAAATGTCGGTGCCATCCTCAAAAATGACGGTGACTTGGGATAAGCCAAAGCGAGAAACAGAACGGGTATATTGCAAACTGGGTAACCCGGCCATGGCATTTTCCACTGGATAACTCACTCGTTGCTCCACTTCAAGTGGCGTATAACCCGGTGCCTCTGTATTGATCACTACCTGAATATTGGTAATGTCGGGTACGGCGTCAATTGGCAGTTTGGTAAAATTCCACAAACCCAAACCGCATAATAACGTAACAACAACAAGGACTAAAATACGCCGATTTATGGACGTACGTATGATGTATTCAAGCATGTCTATCTATTCCTTAAAAAACTACTTAAAAAGTTACTTAATGGTCGTGGGACGCGCCAGATTTTTCGATATCGGCTTTGATGATGTAACTATTTTCAGATACGTATTCAGTGCCGGGACTTAATCCACCGATTACTTCAACCCATTCACCAGCCACCCGACCCAAATCCAACATGCGGACTTCGTATTGGTTATCAACCTTGGCAAAAACCACCGTAAAATCTCGGAAAGCTTGTAGCCCAGAACGTTTAACGGCGAGTGGCACTTGGTGCTCTGCAACCTCAATTTCACCTTGTATAAAAGCACCTGGTTTGAGATCGCCCTGCTCATTGTTGAGCTGAGCCCGTGTAATGATTGATTGGTTGGCTTGAATAATGTTGTCAAGTTGTATGATAGTGGCTGAAACGCGTTCGTCCCTTCCCTTCACGGTTAACCAAACGATATCTCCAACGGAAACACGATCACGATCACGGGGAAATACGGACAACTCACTGATTAACACCTCGTTATTAATCAGTGATAATAACGTTCGTCCATTAGTTTGTTCGCCGGAATTAGCGTTTCGCTGTTGTACGATCCCATCAATAGGAGCCACAACAGTATAAGGCTTGAGGCTTTCGTTGCTTTCAATTGTAAAAAGTGGATCGCCCTTTTTAACCTTTTGTCCTAGGCTGACTTCAACGCTTTTTATGGTACCTTCAAATCGCGCTGCCATATGACGAATGGATTCTGGATGAGTCACCAGTTTGCCATAAACACTAATGGTTTCTTTTAAAACCTGAGGGCCTGCAATGGAGGTTTCTATGGCTAAAGCCTTTGCTACGGCAGGTTCAATTGTTGTACGCCCTTCAAAGCTATCATACTGCCAATGATGAGACTGACCCTGATATTCTGCCTTGACGGTGACTACAAAAGAATGTGGCTCATAGATGACAGTATCGCCTCGCAGAAAATCTCCTTGGACAGCAAACTTAATCCGATCCTGAATGCCGCCAAGTCGTGTTAAGGTGATTTCAAGTGCTACTTCAGCGGCATCAACAAGTCCTTGTTTGTCTGTGATCCACACACGATATTCAGGTGGTACACCCGTTTCAAAAATCGCGAGCTCAAGGACGAAGTCTTCGTCAATTAATAGACGCCCTCCATGGGAACCTTTTTGCGGCTCTTCCTCTTCCTGATTTGCATTTGAACCTCCAAAGGCATGCAAGTTAAAATTATGCGTTAGCAACAAAGCAACCAATAAAAACAAGCTAATGGGATGTGAAAATATTTTCATAATGTTCTCTTTAAATAGTTCAGCTAATTAAAAACTAGAGGTTATTTGTGCGCCAGTTAACCGTTCAATCTCGATCACGTTTAGATGGGCAGTATAGCTGGCATCAAGTAATGCCGATTGTGCATCGAGCAATTCATTTTGAACTTCTCGCCATTCTAGATAACTATATTTGCCTAGTTCATAGGCCTTTTGAGTCTCTGTTAGCGCTTTTTCTAATCGCGGAATGATTTCAACTCTCAACATACTGCCCAAATGAATGCTGTGTTCTAATTGTTGGTAGACAACAAAAAGCGACGTTTCAATCCGAATGCGAAGTGCCTCAGCTGCGGACTGGTTCTGGGATAGTCTGGCTTTTATTTCAGCAATACGTCCTTGATTGCGATTACTACCACCAAAGGGAATTGAGACGCTGGCGATGATCCCATAATCATCAGTTGCTTCATAACGCCTTACGCCAGTTTTAAATTTCCACTGAGGTTTTCGTTCTTCTTCTGCGAGTTTCAGTTGCGCAACTTTTATTCGTTCTGCTGATAAGTATTTAGCTAAACTGGGATTGCGAAGGATCTGATTCTTTAAAGCATGAAAACTCGTCACAGTCGGTTGATGGGTAAGTGAGCCCGAGACTGAATTGAAGGTGGGTGTTGTTTCACCCCATTGAGCCGCTAGCTGACGAATTGATGATTCCAACTCATGCTTTAAATCGACCAATACCAGTTTTCTTTTGGCCAACTCGGCCTCTGCTCTATACAATTCAGCAAGTGGTGTTTTACCTACCTTGACCCGGTTTTTAACTTCCTTAATGGTTGTTTCTGCTAAGGAAATCGCTCGATTAGCAATAACAGTATTTTCCTGATGGGAAAGCGCTTTCAAAAAATATCGCGCAGTTTGAGCTGCACTATCGAGTTGTTTAATTGCCTTTTCACTTTCGATTAATGTCCTTTCTCGCATGGCAACATTACTACGTTTGTCTTTAATGTTTTGATCAAGAATCCAGCTCATACTCAAAGTCGTTTGAGCACTGTCGAACCCCTTTCGATTATTTTTACCAAAGGCATCTTCGACGGTTAATTCAATTTCAGGTTTTGGAGAAAGGTTTGCCTGAACTATCTTGCCTTGCTGCGCTTCAAGTTGAAATTGGAAAGATTGCAATTCAGGATTACTGTTAAATGTTTTTTGGATCGCGTCATACAAGGTTAAATAGCCTAAACGAGTATCCTCAGCTGCAAAAGTTTGTGGAAAATGCACTGTTGCCAGAAATAACCCAGTCAGAAAACTGCGACGTAAAATGGCATAATAAAACCTAAGGCGGGTCGGTTTTTTGCGTGCAGGAATATTGTTTGTTAATAACATTAATTAATCCTAGTGGATAAAAGCGGTTTCGATGAGACGATGAAAAATATCGGCGGACAATGCACAGGCAATCGACGTTAAAACTGTGGTCATAAAGAGAAGCACAAAAGGAAATGATTTGGACTCTGGTTCATTTAATATATAACGGATCCGTGTTTCAACATTATCGAAAGCATAATAACAAAACGCCCCTCCATCCAAGTTATTGTCAAGGGGTTTAACTGCGAGACGTTGGACTTTTAGCAAAGTCATGGCAATTAGTGACCTATCTGAAATAACTTGAATGATCGCTGAGTCGGCGCACTGCTCCATGATAAGCGACATGGATTTATTTAATTGTTGAGAAATTCCTTTCGGAAAAAAGGCAGTCAACAATTGAAAAAACCACTTCTTTGCAGGATCAAAGCGTCTGGCATGGGCCTGTTCGTGTAATTGAATTATCTGATATTCTTCATCAGTTAATTGACTGCGCAGCTTAGAAGTAATGTAACAACGTGGTCGCAAATATCCAGCAGTAAATGCGGTTACCGCATCTGTATCCAATTGATAAAAACCCTTTTTATCGTATTCTGCAAAAGCATTTAGCCACTTTATTTGACGAGCATTTAGAATGAGCTGGCGAATTTTTTGCATCAATAAAAAGACTGCGTAACCGAATGCAATCATCATTGATAAACCGTGCCAACTTGTGAGCATAAATTCTTCAGCATGATGCCAGTGCAGCAGATCATAATTCTGGGAAAAGGGTGAATGTTTTAAGTCAGAGACGATCGCTATGGTTGCAGCCAATAAGCTGACGACCCAAGGAGAAAAAGCGATAAACCATAAAAGTCGGCGACCAGAAAGAATATGGTATTGACTCAGATCACTAAGCCGTAATTTTATCATTACAGTAAGTGTAAAAATGATCAACAAACCACTAAACGCCATAATGGATAACAGGTTGAAAAAAATCGCGAAGTTACCCAAAATCATGAATTGTATCCTGAAGAAATACTAGCACGATGGTCCTGAATCATTTTTTCTAACTTGTCCAGCTGTTGCTCATTGAGTTCGCTGGAAAGCGAGACAAAAGCGGCTAAAATACTGTTTTCATTTCCAAGTGTGAAGTCATCAGTGACTTCTTTAATCAATTTACCAATAAAAGCTTTACGTGGCTTGGCGGCTCGATATTGAAAAGCATGGCCTTCTTTGTCACGCTTAAGTAGTCCTTTTTTAAACAAACGGTCAAGCGTACTTTGAATGGTATTTAGCGTGCCACCTCGGCTTTTCTCAAAGTGCAGGTGCACCTGTTTGGCATCCGCTACCTTAACTTGCCAAAAGAACTTTAATACTAACTTTTCTAGTTCACCTAAATTCACTGTAAATCACTACCCTAGCAATCGATATATAATGAAAATTGATGCTCGCATACAAAAAACCGACTGTCAATCGGTTTTACATGTAAACCACCCTAGGTATGAAGGAGACTGCTATTTCAAACTAGTAGTAATAGCTACCCTGAATCTAATATTATATAATCATATGAACCTATCATTATTCAGTATGAAATTTCAGTTTGATTTATTAACTACTACGGGATCTAAAGACATTGAAAACACTCAAACATCTATTCGAAAAAAATCTACAATGGGCAACTGCGATAAAAGAAAAACAACCTGATTTTTTTAAAGAATTATCAAAACAACAAGCCCCTGAGTATCTCTGGATTGGATGTTCTGATAGTAGAGTTCCAGCTAATCAAATAATTGACCTTCCTCCTGGTGAAGTTTTTGTCCATAGAAATATCGCTAATGTAGTGGTTCATTCTGATCTTAACTGTCTTTCTGTGGTGCAATTTGCAGTTGAAGTGCTCAAAGTTAAACATATTATCATCTGCGGACATTACGGCTGTGGCGGGATCAAAGCAGCCATGTCAGATGATGATCATGGTCTTATTGATAACTGGTTACGTCACATTAAAGATGTAGAACGGTTTAATAAGGATAAATTTATAGGCATTGAAGAAGAAGATAAATTCGATTTGCTTTGTGAACTCAATGTGAAAGAACAGGTCACTAATATCTGTAATACTACCGTTGTTCAAAAAGCTTGGAAATCTGGCTCGAATCTATCTGTTCACGGCTGGATATATAACATCGAAAATGGAATTCTAAAAGATTTGGAAACCTGTATATCTCCTAATGATTAAGATTAAGTTGCTTACTACTCCCTCAGTTTAGTTTCGCAACTCCTCCATATCATTAATTATTTCATCAAGTTTTCGGATAGTATTTCCATAAACAAGGTTCACGTCTAGACGATAAAGTGCTCCAGCAAAAATGCCAAGAGCAGTTGTTATTACTGTGAAAATTATTACTACAAATAATGGCATTCCAAATAATACATGACTATTAGGGAAAGCTATTAATAGTTCTGCAAGGATCATGTCACCAAAAGTTGAGAAATAAATTCCAATAATAAAGCTTAAAAAAAACAAGGGATAAAACAGTTTGTAGAAACGGGTATAATCTTCGATTTGTACTTTCATCCATCTATCAAAGGATTTTAGAAATTGATAACTTGATACGGATTTATCGATTGTATTCAGTTTTTTCATTTCTTTATAGCCTTTTACAACTAGCCAGTTAAGCAGTATAAAAAATAATATTCCTAAAACCGGTACACCGATAATTAATGTTACTGCTAGTATGACTAGTGAACTAAATACTATAGCTTGGAGGTTAATTTTGAACATTTTTTTTAACTTATCTATAATGTGAATCGATTTTTTATCATATAAATTGTTCACTTGAGGTGCCACTAAAGCATCCTGTTTCAAAAAGCCTTTTTCCCAAATAGATTCTATTGAATTATTCATCTAGTAATTTCCTTAATCGTTGTTTAATGCGCTTTATTCGAACACCAATATTATTTGCTGTTGTTTCGAATATGTCTGCTATGTCTTGATAGGATTGCTCTTCTAAGTAGAGCAGTATCACTCCCCTATCCACTTCAGATAGCTGTCTGATTGCCTGATAAAGCTTATTAAGCTCATCATCGGCAAAACTACAGCGATCTTCTATTGGCACTTCAGGAATGAAATCAGAGGCAAAACCATGGGGGGCATTCCTTGCCTTCTTTAACAGCGTCAAACATACATTCAAGGTTAATTTGTATATCCAAGTTGACCATTGAGACTTGCCTGAAAATTTTTCATGACTCTTCCATATCTGGAAGCAAACTTCCTGATAGTAGTCTTCAAAATCATCTTGAGTATTTGTATAGGCTTTACAAATTTTTATGATGATGCCCGCATGGGGCAAGATCGACATTGTATAAAAATCACTGTTCATGGGTTCACTTATTTCATTACTTTATAGATTAGTGGCAGAAACGTGAAAATATTACACCCTTTTAGAATTAATAATTAGAAAGCAAGCATATATCAACAAAAACCATTTTGTTAGGTCTCCTTTACTGAAGCTGAGTCAGTTTTGCTACTATGTTTGATTTGAAGAAAAATAGTAGCAGCTATTGAAATTAGTATACCTGGAACTATAGATGTTGATATAGATATCCCATCAATAGCAAACAACAGTATTACGACTAAAGCCGGATTTAAATAAATGTATGCATTCACCCGACTTGGACCAAGCTCTATCGTGGTTATTTGGTAAAGATAAACAGTCACAAGTGTCGCCTTTGGGTCATAAGTGGCCGCCCACCCTAGCCCCGTAACGCCCAGTTTTACAGTTCATCTGTAACAACGGTTTGTTATGCCGCCGCTGTAGGCTGGGCGTCAACGCCTTAATAGTACATTCCCGATAGTTGAAGCACCCCACTCTTCGACTACCAGTCCGTCTTCGTACCGAGTTACCACTACGGCTTGCCATGTCAACGTCTCGCCCGATGGGGGCACGCCCATGAACTCGGCCTCGTGAGTACCTCGATGTATTCGAACCCAGGATACGAAATTACCATCCACCGCGACCACTTTAGTTTCTACATGCAAATCAGGGAACGCCGTCCGGAGCGTCGAGATGAAGTCATGGACGGCCTCACGACCGGAAATAATTTGCTCTCCAGAGTGGGCAACATATGACTCAGCGATGAACTCAGGGATTCTATCGAGATCTCCCTGATTTACTAGAACTTGGTTTATTGTTAGGACGTGGTTGTCCCAGTCTCGCAACACCTCCGACTCGTCTGCGGGAGAGGAGCAGCCAAAGACAAACAGCACTAGCAAAGTAAAGATATATTTCTTATGCATCGAGCAACCCTCTTGTTGGTTTCGGTTTAACGCCAATGGAGCTAATTGTTAGGCATTTTACCTCAACTTCTATATTTAAATTCAGCATTAACGATTTTTCCTTTCCAAAATAACCACCATCCTTCAGTGAGATGCCAACCTACCTCTCCTTCCGTTGGAATTTTCACTCCATTAAACTCTTCGTAATTTCTAAAGCGCCCTTCCCAAGGATATCTGACGTATTTATCACCAAATTTCCCAAAGCGATCTTCGGTATATATGCCTGTGATTTCACCGAGATTATTAAATCTGAATTCAAGAGATATTGAAATGCCGAATTTTGTTAAATGTGCAATAGCCCTGTTCTCATCGACAGGCTCCCATTTCACGCCGGACTGTGGAAGTAATGCCGTTGGATGCCATACAGATTCTGCTAAATATCGGTAAAGAGATCCAGAGTTTATTTCTGGGTTATCTTCATCACTACCTATCGTAATTGCTGACATTAGGGATACATTACCTGCTCCAATGCCATCCAGAAAATAGTCTGTGACACGAACATGAATTACAGGTCCTATTTTTATTTTGGCATCCCATATAAAGGCAACAGGACTTTGAGAAACAAAATATGAAGCTTCAAATTGTGACCAATTTTTTGATTTTGGATCTACTTTTAGTTCACCAACCTGTTGGAACCTGGCTAGATTAATAAGTTTTTGACCATCAAACAATACGTTACGAAAATACTGTTCGACTGGCTTTGGTAACTCTGATAGTGAAGCAAAGTTTACCGAGTGTGATTTTTCTATGGATGATGCATTGAACAGTTTTTCTACAAGTGCTTTCGTTTCACTTTTGTTCTGTTTAACCCCAATAACCAAGAAAGCCGCGATTGATACAACGGCTAAAACAAGAAAGAATATTAGGACTTTAATCCAAAACGCCATATGATTTCCACTGATGCCTAACGCTTTGCTCACCGGCAATTTAAAGGGGCACGTTTTTGCTGCTTTTTTAGCAAAAAAAGTGCCGCTTTGAATTGTCCGGTGGAGCTATTTGTTAGCTGCTTTATGCTCATTTAAAAGTCACTAACTTTTCTATTAGATTCTGAAGTAATGTAGATTTATTTCCTTCATTCCATCCTGCTTCCAGTGCATGTGATATTGCTAATGGGTTTTTTTGTAACCCTTTAGCATTTCCGTAGTTAGCAGATGCAGCGGTTAGATGTTCACTCCACTTATCGCCAATTTCATTTTGAACTATATCTGTTATATTTGTTTTCCATATAGTGAGGTTTTCAGTAATGATGTCCGTGTTTGGCCATATATCTACATTTTCAGCACCACTGATAGTAATTAGAGCGGTGTTGTCTTTTTTATGCTTTCCTACTTCTGAGTCTCGTCTATTTTCATCAGCAATCAATTCTTTATCTGTATCAGCATCAAAAATAACATAACAAGGGATTTGTAATAGCTTTGACATGGCTAAAGGTTTTATCATGTTGCTTTTTCCACCTACAGGAACAATATGACATCCATTTTTTCTAAACGCCTCCATTTTATTGCATAACATCAAGTATGTTGTTAAATATGCTACGTCTTCCACACCTTCAACTAATATTAGCTTTTTGCAGAAAAACATTTCATTAATGGTTGGATTTAGTGTTGGGTAAAGCTTAGCTTGTATTCCAGCTTCCTTTAATAATACTTTGTCTCCCCCCGAATCTTTTAATTCTTTTGCAAGATCGTCATAAACTAGTTGAGAAACATAAGATTCTTTTGGTTCATTATGTTCTCTAACGACTCTAACTGATTCAAAATTGTCAGCCAATATAAATAATGGACTATGTGAACAAGCCATGATTTGTGAATTGCCTTCCGTTAATTCGTATAGAACATTGGCTAAATGTTTTGCTTGAGGAGGGTGTTGATAAAGTTCTGGTTCTTCTATTCCCATAACTAATGTTGGTATTTCTTCACTAGCATCCATCACTAGCTCTTGTAAAAGAGCTAGCATGTAGGATCGTTGCAAACCATGTCCAAATCTAGATAAGCCGCCCTCAAATCCTCGCTCACCTAACTTTATAAATGCCCATGGTTCTTCAACCTTAACTGATTTATCAGGATCCTGTTTCCATAAAACTTCAATACTGACATCTGGATGTGACCAATCCCTTAATTTTCCCTCTAATGAATTAGATAAGTCAGTTAAGACAGATTGCTCTGCATCAAGGATTGCTTGGTAATCTTTTTGAATTTGTGTCCGCAGGGTAGAAACTTTATCAGAAAAGTTAACTTTAGATCTTACAGTTCTAGCGAGCAGCTGACCTAGTGCGGAAGTTTTAGATTCTTCACCTTCTTCGCCTACATTTTTTGAAGCTGAAACAAAGACCCATTGAATATGAGGAGCTAATCGATTTGCTCCTTTACTTGCACCATAGAATTGATCTTCACTTGGTATAAGCACACACTCATTTGAATTTTTTTCTTCGTAATTTTTAAGTGCTCCAGACATTGCAGGTTTTGTTGTAGCGGTTGGCAAATCTGGGTATTTTTCAGCGAGTGACTTGTAAATTTCTTTTAGCTTAGGTACTAGTTCTTTATTTTTATCAGCTTCAAAATATTTTCTGAACTCTTCAAATCCTAGTCTATTTCCATATTGTTTTACAATGGCTTGCTCGGTGTTTTCGTCATAAACAGCACTTGCTGTAACAATTAATTTGTCTTGACGAGCATAATCCTTTAAATCATTTTTTGCTTGAGTAGATAAATCGTTAAATGTAACGGTAATTTTAATTGGTGATTTAATATCTTTATGATGGAAATCTTCAGCTGATAGTTGAAGAATGTTTGTTTGTGAATCTTTGCTTTGCCTAAAAAATACATTTAATGCATATAGGATTGTTGATTTACCAGCACCATTTGCACCAACAAAGCAGTTATAGTCATCAAACATAACTGTTTCATCTTTAAAGCTTCTAAAGTTCTCTATTCTAACTGACTCAATTTTCAAATAAATTCTCCATCCTTTGGTTTTACAGCTAACTTTGATATATACAGCCAAACTGGAATATCCGGATTTTTGGCTGTGTATGTGTGTTCATTTGATACATCCTGCAAGCAATGTCATTGATTTGCAAGTCAAAAACCTTTTCTAACGGGTGATTCCACGTACATATATTGCAAATTCGCAGGCTAATCCGGAGTCATTACCTACTAAAAAACGGGTAAGTTGTTGATATTGAATTTTTTGATGGTGTTTTAAGCTGTTATGGCTTAAATGGGGCGAGCTATGTTAAAACTATTAAATGAGGTTAGAAACACATTTCGAGTACATCATTATGCAATTAAAACCGAAAAAGTTTATGTCCAGTGGATTAGAACCAAGCGATGCAATAACTTTTCCCACCTACTTGAATCAGGCATGGATATCCGCACCATTCAACAATTGCTGGGACATAAATTTATACTCATGTAGTAAACCGTAGCACGCTGGGGGCACGCTCACCACTGGACAGGCTGTAGCTGAAGATTGGAATCAAGATGATGAGTGGGAATCCGGTTTACGCCATACATCGGCTTGCGGAATCCGCGTGCAGTAACTTGTTATGTGATTTTTCACATTCTTTTACAAGTTATCTAAGAATACGAATATTTTATGGTATGAATCTTCCAAGACCTCATTGGTCGGACTATGCTCGGCTTCCGGGTTAAAAATCACGATGTTCTTTTGCTTGTCTTTATTTAGTAGACGAACAAATTTTTCAAAGGTGGCAGGTGGAATCTGGTCATCCTTTCCACCATGCCATAAAAAGAGAGGTGGGTCATCTCTATCGAAGTAAGTGATAGGCTCATAGATAGAAATAGTTTCGTTAGGAGTATAACCGTTAATTGCTGGAAAAAATGCGTTGCCAATTGTTCTCATTATTTCCACTTCATGATCAACAAAGATTTTCTCAACTACATCTAAGCCGTCTACTATCCCTCCAAAATTAATAACCCCAGCAATTCTAATGTTGGAGTTTAATTCAAATGGATTTTCACTGTTATTTTGTGAAGTACCTACATTACTTGCTATATGTGCTCCTGCTGAAAATCCTGTCAGTATAACGTGACCTAAATCCAGTTTATAAGTTGCATTTTGGGAGTACAGAAAGTTTAAAGCATTCTTTAAATCCTCTGTTGCCGGAGAAATACCCTGCTTAAGTCGATAATTCATATTGACTACATTCAACCCTTTTTTCAAATAGGGTTCGATATACCTTTCTTCTTTGGACTTGTCACTGACGTAATATCCACCACCATGAAGGAAAACGATTGTGAAGTTTTTCGGCCGCAATGATTTTGCGTCTTTGGAAAGATAGATGTCCATGACTTGTTCTTCATGGGAGCCGTAGGATACATCCTTCAGTATTTTGTATCTCATGCTAACTTCTTCATCTGCTTTATCTTCAATAGAAGTCAATTTAGGTGTACATGAACTTATAATTATGGCGAGTGCGACTAGGTTTAGAAAATTGATACTTTTATTCATTGCTGTTCCTTACTATTGTTCGTAGGTGTTTAATCCCATCCTAAACCCTAGCCGCCATAAAGGCTGTTAACCGTCCGAGTGTATTTGCCTTGTTATGCTTTTGTGTACATTTCCTTGCCATCATTCAAACGCAACCATCCCTTCACAATTCGATAGATGACCCAAATAGCATTTGCAATTAACAGGAAATATCCGATTAGAAAAAATGCACCGATTAACCCAATAAATGACCATAAAAGAGCAAACCAGAATGTTCTTATTTGCCATCTAAAATGTGATTCTAACCAGGTTCCAGCGATATCACTTTTTTTAACATAATTTATTACTACAGCAACTATGAACGTAATGCCCACTAAAAACGATACTGCCTGCAATGCGTAGATAATTGTTGTGATTGTTTTTTGTGAATTGTCATTTTCTGTACTAGTTCCAGCTTCTTCAGTCATTCTTCTTTCTCCTTTTGTGGTTTATTTTGTAAGCATAACAATTTCTGAATCTGATTAAAGCATTTTCATTTTAAAGTGAGATTCGGAATGTGGGGAGGAAACAACCAGAAATCCTTTCAGATTTTTTGATACCAGTCGGTATGCCTCCTGCAGCCCGATAAAATTTCTCAGCATTTGGATCTCCTTGAATTTTAAGTTTACTGGCCCCGAGATCAACTGCATGTCTCTTTGCTTTCTTAATTAAGTCCCTACCAATACCAGTGCCTATATGTTCAGGGTCAACAAAAAGCGCACCTAATTCAATTATGTCTCCAGACAAACCCTCAAGTGCATAAAATCCAACAGCTTCCTCATCAACTATTATCACCACCTAGTGGAAATCACTATTTTCGAAATAGACACTCGAAACCGATAACTCGTCAATACATGCCGCCATAAATTCAGTCGACCCCAGTACGCTTTAGAACTAAATATGCAGGAACTCACTTAAGGAATGACATAAATAAAGATGGAACAAAAGTGTAAAACACTACCTGCCAGTACAAATAAATGCCAAATAGCATGATTAAAGGGCAACTTTTCCCAAACGTAAAATATCACACCGAAGGAATAGGCTAAGCCACCAGCAAGTAATAGAATTAAACCGTTTGTTTCAATGGTCTCCATCATAGGATTTATTATAAAAATGGCAAGCCACCCCATTCCTAAATAAAGTACTAAGGATATTTTTTTCAAAAATTTAATATGTACAAATTCAAAAAAAACACCGAGAATTGCTAATGCCCATATCACTGGAAAAAGGTACCAAACAGCGCTATCTCTTAAACTTATAAGAAAATAAGGCGTATAAGTACCAGCAATTAAAATGTAGATAGCAGCGTGATCCAGCTGCTTCAATACAGCCTTAGCTTTTATGTGAAAAACACTATGATAAAGGGTGGAAGCACTGTACATGATGATCAAAGAGCTGCCATATACACTACTCGCTACTACGTGCCAAGCATCACCATTCATAGCAGAATAAGCCACTAACAGGGTTAAGGCAGTGATGCTAAACAAAACCCCTAAACCATGGGTTATACTATTGGTGATTTCCTCAGCAATAGTATATTCAGCTGTTGACATTAATTACTCCGGATTCATCACAATCAAGCCTTTTTGATGTTCGACTATCTCACTTTTAAGTGTATATTGTCGTCTGTATTTACCTTCGGCAAACATCTTAGCTTGATCTCCGTAGTGCTTGTCCATAACGACACCAGATTGTCCTGTAGGATTAATACCCCAACTATTATCAATGTCACCAAAGTCTATAATTCGTCTTGTTGACGGGCCATAATAAGTGACAAAATCATCATCGGATAGTTTAAAAATCAGATTGTTGATGGTTTCATTTCCACCTGCTGCCGTAAATGGACCTATATTAAAAATTTTATCTAAGGGTTTTACTTCTCCTAATGGGTGAGCGTGTTCCATTTTGAGAGCATTTTTCCATTGCCAGTTATTGATATTAGTGCCAAATTTATTTTCTAATGCATGAAGCATTTTATTCCAACTAGCAACAATTATATCAGTTCGGCTTTCTATGACATGTTCACTGGATACATCATCCCACCAGGGAGATGATTGCTTTTCGATTACCTTCCAAATGGTTTTATGACGTAAAAAACCGTCTTCAAAAATTGCATAATCATGTTCCCCCATTTCATCTTTGAAAGTGTGGCGAAGTATTTCTTTCTTTAAATAATAAAAAATTGTAACAGCAATCTCATCGGGATCATGGTTTGCGTCCCATTCTTTAAAAAGTTGTAGAGCTGAACGGCTCAAGTCAGAGTCTGTAATGGCAGAGGATTTAGCTAATATAGGTAGCGTAATCTGCTGAATTTTCTTCACAAGGGGTGATGTATTATCCAAAAGCATGGATTTCATCTTATCTGCATCCCACTGCTTTTCATCGCTAAATAGATAACCAGCAATTCGTTGAGCTCTATCACGAGGCACATAATAGCCAGGTATCAGACCAATACCCGTATCGGCCGGTTGGTTATTTGATGAATAGAGAGCACCACTGTCAGGGTTTAGTATTTGTGGATTATATGAAAAATCATAAAAACCAAGGGGGTCGTCCTTCCCAGTAGCTCCATCTAAGATAGCACTACTATTGACATGTTCAGGCCGCTTCACAAGTTTTGCTGCCGCCCACCAGGCTATATCCCCATGTTTATCAGCATACATAACGTTTAGTCCGGGGGCATGAATTTTTTTAACTGCAACTGTTGCTTCCGCATAATTTTTTACTCGAGTTAAATCATATAAAGCTTCTAAAAAGTCATTGTCTTCATCGTAAAAAACCCACCACATGGCTAGTTGATCTTGCGTTTCTAAAAAGATGTCCTCGTTACCTTCAAAGCCAGAGAATGCATTACTAATAATTGGGCCATGGCGTGATGACTTAAGCTTAAGTACAAGATCATCTTCGCCCTTTATTTTAATCGTCTCTTCAATTTGCTCAAAGTCTTGCCAGTGGTCGATAGCCCAATACTGATTAGGATTTTCCGGGTTAATTGTTTCCTTGTACAAATCAATATCATCGTTGATAAACATGGTTAAACCCCAAGCTATATCAGAATTATTTCCAAGAAATGCAAAGGGCACTAGCGCTAGATGATGACCATATATCTCTGACTCAGGTGATACCAGATGTGCTTCATACCAGACTGAAGGCTGGCTAAATCCCATATGAGGATCATTCACTAACATGGCTTTGCCTGACTTAGTTTTGCTGGGTGATATTGCCCAACCATTGCTGCCTTGAAATATTCCGCCCATAGGGTTGATTTGACTAATGATTGTTGTAAGTTCTCTCGTTAATAATTCAATGCCTTTCTTGTTAACGGGTATTTTTGCTGACCCCTTTTGCCAGCGGATACCCAAATCTTCAAGGTGCTCATCAGACAGATCTTGTATTAAATTAGTTACCATTAAATCTTGTGCCAAACCAAAGGTAAATGAATAAGCAGTGAAACCGATAACTGCAGCCATATCATTACGAGTAAACGTTGATTTATCCACGCCGAGAATTTCAAACTCAAGGGGTGTAGGACCGGTTTCAATAAAATGATTAATGCCTTTAATATACGCATCAATTGCATCAAGTATTTTCTTCGGAGCTTTATCTGAATATCGCCTCATCATCTTTTCGGTGTAGTGGTTAATTTGAACTGTCCTAAAAAGTTGGTCAAGCTTTACTACCTCTTTACCAAATAATTCTGCTAGACGACCCTGACCAAGACGACGAAGTAAATCCATCTGAAACAAACGGTCTTGGGCGTGGACATAACCAAATGCTAAGTACATATCCTCATCATTTTGAGCATAAATATGGGGTACACCAAAATCATCATAGATCACTTCAACTTTGGCTGTTAATCCAGCTATTGTTAACGTCTGATTACGATTTGGTGTCTTTTGATTTACATAGATATAAACTGCCAAGCTAAGTACTAGCAATGATAAAACAGTCACACTTATTATTATTTTTAATCGTTTCATATTTTAATCCATACTTTCCTGAGTTGATAAATTATTGACGCCACATTCTTAAATTTGATGGTATTTCATTCGATGTTGAGCGATAGGGGTTTATATCAATCCCTCCTCTTCTTGTATAGCGGCAATAGACTGATAAGGCATCTGGTGTACAGTAAGACATCAAATCGATGAATATTCGCTCCACACAGGGCTCATGAAAGGCTTTGTGCTGCCTGAAAGATATGAGATATTTGAGGAGATTTTCGTGGCCTATGGCTCGCCCCGTATAGTTTATATAAACAGACGCCCAATCCGGTTGGCCTGTTACCATACAATTACTTTTGAATAAGTGACTGACAAGTTGTTCAGATGTCTTATCATCCAGAGAACTCAAGGCTCCTTTTAACACTTCAGGAGCTAGTTGATATTGATCTATGCTGATATCAAGATCATCAATACATTTTGCCTTGGTAGAACTTAAGCCAGGCCACTTATCGTCTGCTGCATAAAGTGTCACCGTGACATGAGATTCAGTTACCCTACTCAGATCATTCTTCAGCGTTTCAGCAAGTTCTTCTTCACTGGCAAATTTTGCTTGATTTAGAGAATTTAAATAGAGTTTGAAGGATTTTGATTCAATGATGTTTAATGATTCGGCAGAATACTCAAATTTTGCACTGGCAACCTGGGGTTTTCCCTTGTCATTTAACCAAGATACCTCCCAAGCATTCCAGATATCCAATCCCTTAAACGGTAAAGGGTAATCTATACCATTAGCTACTCTTGATTGTAGTCTTGGGACAGGCATTAATAAGTCAGGGTTATAATTCGCCTCATAGGGAATATTTTTACCTAACAACAATTCACTCATTTTTTTGTAAATTCAATTTAAACTAAGGGTGACAAAGTCTAACATAGCTAACAGGGTAATTCGATGGAGAGAATTTAAACTAATATGGTTTGAGCGCGGTTTTTTACTACGTGGTTAATGAGTATTTCAAGTTGATAAAGATCAGACTTAACAAATAATTCATCGGCTATGTATTCAACTTGTTTAAAGAAGGATATGGCTAATAATTCAGCAAATTGCAATGAATCAACCTTTCCCCTTCTATACAGCTGAATGCTCTTAATATCGTTAAACTCATAACGTATGGCATAACCACCTAGGAAAAATGTAGTTTGGCCTGTTACATTTGAGTCTAAGTCAGTTTTAGAGGTATCAAGCTTCTTAAACTTTAATTTTGAGTCTTCCTTTAAGTGTTTATGGTAAGTATTAAGCTTAAAATAGATGGATTGTAGTTTCTGGCGAATATCTTCAGCCTCAGCCGTAGACTGGTCAGTAGAGTGATAAGCTTTAAGTAGTCTGTTTAACATTAGATTTCGCCTTTAGGAGAACTAAAGTTTAACATTTACCACTAGAATCAATTGTGAATTAAGTCACACTTAAGGTGAAATATGACTCAATTTGATAGTATTTATTGAGTTCTTTCTTCAAAACTGATTTCTACAAAAAATTCCCCAGCATTAGATTCAAAAGGAATCTGAATGATTCTTCCCTGACATTGGTGGTGTATTTCATGATTTTTACCCGCTATAACTGTTGGTGTTGCCATGTCAAAGTCATAGCCAATATCAGCTAGTAAGCGTTTTGCCCCACCTGTTACCATGTTTGTGATTTCACCTACTAGGTCAGTAACCGTTTCATCGATAGTTGCTATCTTTTCACCAAGCATCTTATTGGTAATATCAAGAGCTGCTGATTCTGTAAAGGTTATGGACAGAGAGCCTATGGCTTTATTACTAACCATGCCAATAATACCTGTTACATCACCCTTGGCAATGGAACTAGATTTGATTGTAGGGGGTTTATGAGTAGCCTCTGTTTGAGCCATGGTAGATAAGACATTAAGTAATGATTCCAAGAATGGATTTATAAACTCTACACTGATTACCAAAATATTAGTCCTWCAGTTAAATTAGATAATAGCAAATTAGATCATTCAGAACTAGTATAGACCAATATCCAGTCTCGGCAAGTTAATCGCTAGCTACAATCAGATTTATTACAATCTGTTTGAGCGATTGATTTTTTTAGTTCACTTAAAGCCTTAGGATCATTGATTAACGCTTTGATTTCAGCTAACTTTTTATCATCATTGACTAGTGCTTTTGCTTGCCCTAAGGTTAGACCCAATTGATCTTGAAGGTATTGAAGATCTAATTTTTCAATACCCTTTTCAACCGTTGAATCAATCATTCTACCGAAGCGTCCTACGACATTATCTAAACTTAAGTCAGTCTCTTTATCTAATGTCTCTAACATCCAAAGAGCAATGACTTGAAAATGCGGAACCAGCTTCGATTCAGTTTTAAAAGCCTCTCCTGAGCGCGATAATACAAGTTGAATGATTAACACGCCTGCGGTAACGAGTAGTGCTCCTTTTAGTGCACCGAATACAGCACCTAGCAGACGATCGATTGGCCTTAACCCTACTACTGTTATCAGGCTTATTAACAGCATTTTTAGCAAATTGAATGCTATTAATGTCAACAAAAACGGAATTATCCAGCTAAGAAGTAAAATAAGCGATTGGGATTCAATAGATTGACCTAACCAGTGGGCAACGTCAGGCGCAAATAGCCTTGCTATGACAAAAGCGGCTACCCAAGCAAGCAGTGATAAGGTTTCATGGATAAATCCCCTCCAAGCACCTGCTCCAAGTGAAACAACAATGACAGCAATAATCAATATATCTATCCAGTTCATACTTTCCTCTTAAAGTTGTCCCAGGAACTAATTTGGTTTCAGCAGACCTAAGTAATTCTGAGCATCAAGTTGACCTTGAGCTGCAGCCTGATTGATCCAGAATAATCCAATTTCCGGATATGCTTCTTTAACGGCTCGACCATCAAGCCATTGCATACCTAATTGAAACTGTCCATCGGCATACCCCTGCTGTGCTGATAGTGCAAACCAGTGATAGGCCTTTGTTCGGCTTTCAGAGACGCCAATTCCATTTTGATATAACTGAGCTAATAAATATTGAGCCTCAGCTAGGCCTTTGTTAGCTGCCGATTCAAGCAGGCTAAAAATTTCTAAGTCAGTCTCTTTGGTCGAATGTTTAATTTCACTGCCTTTATAATTGTCATTATTAGGAAACAGTTTTATTTTTGCCAAGAGCAACTTAGCCATAGCATTATTTTTTAAAACAAGTTGCTCAATAAACCCTCGTGCCTGTTCTACATCACGAGTGAGTAGTTTATCTTCTAGTAGCAACTGAGAAAGTAAAGTTCCCGCTTCTTCATCACCAGACTTTTGAGCTTGATATAACAATTTATAAATTTCACCCGCATCTGTTTTAGATTTATTGTCAGAATATAGTTTCACTGCTAATTGACGTAGTGCATTAGGTTGTTCTTTCTCCACAGCCCTAGACCAATCAATTTTTCTTTGCAGCAAGCCTTTACAAGCCAGTTCATCATATCCTTCTAAAGTAAGAAAACCGATCATTTTACAAGCAGCGATAGGATAAGCGGTGATGGAGCTTGTGACAACAAGAATAGGCTTGGGATATTTAACGGGAATGGGATCCTCATCACAAGGGTTAAACTCAGGGTAATAGGTGACTATTTTATCGGGTGTACTATGACTAACTAGACCAATTAACCGCCATTGTCCCTGTTGATTTTTTATAAACGAAGCCATCCCTTGGTAATGGTTGCCAGGACGTGTCACTGAGGACTTCACACGGATTGTCAGAGAGCCATAGTCAAACTCTGCATTCTCAACCGTGCCTTGATGTTTAACACCTAGGGGTCTTTTAGCCAAGTCTTTTGCATCAAAACCCACCCAAGTTATAGGGGGTATTTTTTGTGAGGCCACTAAATGGCTAAATTCTGCGGGTGTGACTAAAATAGCCGGTTGAATATCCAATTTTCTTAAATCAAGAGGACTGCTAAATTTTAAATAAGCCAGATTATTTGCAAGGGAGGTACCTGAGTTAGTTATAAAATTATGATGGCTATAAATTTGTGTGGTACTAAAACACTGTTGATTTTTACCGGTAAATGGTTTTTTATTACCAATACAAATTTTTACTTTTGACACTTGCTTTGCTGTTTCTTCATGTAGAACACAACTGGCAGTAGTAATGGCATAGAGATCAGATAAGATTACAGCAGTACAGGTTGAGGTGCGGCCGTTGTCAGGATCAATGAATTCAATTAATACAACTGAACGCCAGTCCTTAATGGCAACATCTGTACCATTAATAATAGCCTGAGCATATCCTGATGTAATAAAAGATAACAAAGTGAGGGATTTTAATAAACCCCTCATTTTACCGCTCTAGTCATGAGTTTGATAATAAGAAAATATTTTTGGAAATTAATTTTCCATTGTTTTGTCTTTAGTTTTTTGACTAACATAGGCAATCTTATGACCATCAAGTAATTGAATGTAATCCTGCAGAATTTCCGCAGTTTCTTCAAGACGTGGATCAGGTTTGTCTTCATCTTCATCAATATCATCAATATCAGCAATGGCTTCTAGTCCCTTATCCAGTCGTCGTCTATTCTCTCTTGCTAGGATCTTCTGTTCTCTTTCTTCTCTTTTAAGCTTACGTTTAATCAAGTTTAAAGAAACGGCTTTGCTATCACTATTTTCCATGTACTCTTTAATATCTTCAATGAGATACATAAACTCTTTATCGGTAGCAATTCGAATTAGATGAGCGGCATTTAGCTTAGGGAAGTACTTTTTCAGATCAGCAACTGGCAAATAATCAACGGGTGAAATAGTGTCCCATGGCAGGGCATTTTTTTGAGCACTCTCACCAAATTCATCACCAGCGAAGGCTGTTGGGTAAGTAATATCAGGAATGACGCCTTTGTGTTGAGTTGATTCTCCATTTATTCGATAGAACTTAGAGAAGGTAAATTTAATCTGTCCCATACCCTCCCCATCTGCTACTGTTCTATGATCGAGGCTTTTAATGATCTGTACAGTGCCTTTACCAAATGTCTGATCACCAATTACAATTCCACGACCATAATCCTGAATTGCTGCAGCAAAAATTTCTGAAGCTGAAACTGATGAACGGTTCACCAAAACAGCTAGGGGGCCATCATAGACAATCCCTTGATCGGTGTCCCCTCTTACGGTTATTTCATTACGATAACTTCTTTCCTGAACCACAGGTCCTTTATCGATGAATAAGCCTGTTAATTGAGTCGCTTCAATTAAAGCTCCACCACCATTGAATCTTAAATCAACGATAATGCCCGCAACTTTTTCCTTCTTTAAATCTTTTATAAGTTTTCTAACATCACGGGTGGTGCTTTTATAATCAGGCTTACCTTGATACATGGCTTCAAAATCAATATAAAACTTTGGAATATCTATAACGCCAAATTTTGTAGTAACTCCGTCTCTTATGACTTCAATAACCTCTGCTTTTGCCGATTGTTCTTCTAGTCTAACCGTATCTCTAACAATACTAATCACTTTTGATGTACCGTCTGCAGCTGATTTTTTAGGCAATATTTCCAACCTAACAGTGGTACCTTTTTTTCCACGAATCAAATCAACAACGTCATCTAATCGCCATCCAATGACATCGACTAGGGGTGTTTCCCCTTGCCCTACACCCACTATTTGGTCGTCAACCTTTATCAGGCCAGTCTTATCAGCAGGTCCTTTCGGCATAAGTCGAGTGATCTTGGTATAGACATCTTCAGATTGTAATACAGCCCCAATACCATCAAGTGATAACTTCATTTCAATATCAAAGTTTTCAGCTGCACGGGGTGAAAAATAGTTTGTATGAGGTTCAACAGTCTGAGCCACTGAATTCATGAAATACCAAAACACATCCTGACTGTCAGATTGAGCCATTCTGCGCATTGAAGCTTTATAGCGTTTAGTTAATAATTCCTTAATTTCAGATAATTCTTTACCAGCTAGTCGTAAGTTAAGCACATCGTTTTTGACTCGCCTATGCCAAATTTCATCGAGTTCTTTTGTTGATGTTACCCAAGCCTCTTCAGTTCTGTCGTAGTTATATTCTTCATCAAGTGTAAAGTCAAAAGTCTTGTCTAAAGCCTTTATGGCATATTGATAGCGTTCAACCCAGCGTACTAGGAATTTATTGAATATCACATAGGCAGGTCTCACATCGCCTTGACGTAGAGCATTGTCTATTAATGTCCTAAATTTTTTAAACTCCTCAATATCAGAATTTAGTAGGTAACTGTGGTTTCCATCTAGCCTGTCAATATAAGCATCAAAAACTTGTTCGGAAAAATTATCATCAATGATTGGTTTTCTATAATGATAGGTAACCAATATATGGGTAATTAATTGGCTTGCGTGTGGATGTTGTTGATCAGGTGAAAATTGAGGGATAATGCCTTGATTAAGCTCTTTAATCAGTTTCTTTTGTGATTTTACATCTACCTTGGCGTATAAATTGATGCTACCAAGATTGATTATCACCAGACAGACAATCAAGATTTTATTAATTAAATATTTCATATTTTTTACTTCTTTACTCATAATAACAGTCGACCCCTAGTCAATTCTGTGTATTCTATATAATAGTATAATCTTTCTTAGGTTTAATTTGACAGGCTTTTTGTTGATAAACAAGGGCTACACCTGAGAAATTTAGTTAGTTTGTGACACAATACTGTAACTATGTATGTATAAACAGTATAACACCAGTACTATACGCAGATAAATCATTAAAAAATGAAGGCAAATTAAATGGGTTTCAGGTCATACATAGCAGGGAAATTAACGCTTTGGTTAAATAAGGAAACACCTGCTCCTGAGTTTCCCATTGAAGATTTCGAGCAATTATCATTTGAAGTAAGACCCTGTGACATTCTTCTGGTGAAGGGTCGTACGAGAGTGTCAGAGGTTATCAAAACTATTACTCAAAGTGCCTGGTCCCATTCTGCCATCTATGTGGGCCGGATACATGATATAGAGGATCCAGCTTTAAGAGATTTACTCAAGCTACATTACACGGGTGAAGACGATAAACAGCTAGTCATAGAAGGGTTGCTAGGACAAGGAACGGTGGTTACTGAATTAGATACTTATAAACATGATCATTTGAGAATATGTAGACCCAGTAGCTTATCTAGGCCCGATGCACAGAAGATCATCGCTTTTTTAGTTGCTCATCTTGGTGACGCTTATGACTTAAGACAACTGCTTGACCTGGCCCGCTTCTTACTGCCTTGGGCCATTATGCCAAGACGATGGCGATCGAGTTTATTTAGCAAGCGCGCTGGTGATAGCACTAAAGCTGTGTGTTCCTCGGTTATTGCTGAAGCATTTCACCGTGTAAAATTTCCCGTCTTACCGCTTTTTCAACATGATGAAAATATGAATGTGCGTCTTGTTAAAAGGAATACTCGGCTGTTTACGCCATCAGATTTCGATATATCACCCTACTTCGATATTATTAAAAGCCCTTTTTATGGTGAGCTAGGTCGAGGTAGCTACCGTGATCTCCCCTGGGCAGACGATCATATTATTAGTTTGGACGGTACTGCTATTGTGGATACTAAAAAATAGGACTTTTTATCAATATGAATAATATTAATCCCTCATCGAAAGGAATATTAGGACTTGAAGCAATCAACCGAGGAGAGTTAGTCATTGCCTTTGAACATCTTAACACTGCGGTTGTTCAAGGTGACCGTCATACAAATGTTTTAATCGGTCTAGCCCTAGTCGCTCGAGCTCAGTCTAAATTTGAAATCAGTCTCGAAGCTGTTGACCGATTTCTTCAAAAACAACCAAATGATATCAATGGGAATATCGTCAAGGGTGATGCGTTATCAGCTCTCGGTCGAACTCGCGCGGCTATTAATTTTTATATGGCTGCCATTCGACTTTCACTGGAGATACGAGATCTGCCAGTAAATCTTGCGCGAGACATTGAACGTTGCAAGAAAGCCTGTGAAGAAGTACAAATTAATATAGAGAAAACAATGCAATCGAGTTTCTCAGAATTAGGATTGGGTCAAGGCAGTGGGCAAAGTAGAATAGAACAAACTGTCGATATATTGATGGGGCGTAAACAAGCCTATGCCCAGAAACCTTCAAAATTGTATTTCCCAGAGTTACCGCAAATTCAGTTTTATGAACCTGCTAGTTTCGATTGGGTTGAAAATCTTATAGCGAGAAAAGAAGACATTAAGTTAGAACTCTTAGATTTGATGTCAGAAGATAAATTATTTGAACCTTATATGGCTCACAATCCGAATGCCGCCAGTGGGAACACTGGACTGACTGAAGACGATAAATGGAGTTCATTTCATTTGATACGAGACGGTAAAGAATTAAAAAAAAATATTGCTTGCTGCCCTCGCACTTACGAGATTATTAGTGCTTTGCCTATTGCTAAAATACCGGGGCGGTCCCCTAACATACTTTTTTCTCTACTGAAACCTGGAGCGCACATTCCCAGCAATTCTCGATGAAAGAAGATTATTAACTCTAAATCCAGCATTCCTTATTTTTAAAAATTATTCAGTCATTTTCCAGCCTCTTTCATTTTTAATG
>NVWF01000031.1 GCA_002746155.1 Gammaproteobacteria bacterium
CCATAGACCCATCACATGTAAATGAAAATTGACATCCTGTTACACGCTCGGCGCCTTGAAAAACAACGGAACAAACGGTATTTGGGAAGGCCTTGTGCCCAACACGGTTCAGCACCACTTCGGCATTGGCATCGCGTTTAATCTCAATAACRATCCGCATGCCGGTACGATCCGACTCGTCACGCAAATCAGAAATACCCTCAATGCGTTTGTCGCGTACTTGTTCGGCGATTTTCTCGATCAGGTTTGATTTATTCACTTGATACGGAATTTCATGCACCAAAATCGCGGTGCGGCCTTTGCGAATTTCTTCAATGGTACATTTGGCCCGAACCACGACCGARCCTTTGCTTTCRGACAGACCAGAACGCGACCCCAACCGTCCAATRATCTCGCCGCCRGTGGGGAAATCTGGCCCCGGCACAATTTCAAGCAATTCATCCATCGTGATATCAGGCTGGTCRATCAACGCCAACGTCGCATCAATYACTTCGCCCAAATTATGCGGCGGAATATTGGTCGCCATGCCAACAGCAATCCCGCTAGCACCATTGACTAACATATTGGGAAAGCGCGCTGGCAATACGGTTGGCTCGCTCTCGCCGCCGTCGTAATTGTCTTGAAATTGTACGGTGTCTTTGCCGATATCGGCCAATAATGCCTCGGCGGAACGGCCCATCCGAACTTCTGTATAGCGCATCGCCGCAAAGGACTTGGGATCATCTGGCGAACCCCAATTGCCCTGGCCATCCACCAACGGGTACCGGTAGGAAAAGGGCTGAGCCATTAAGACCATAGCTTCATAGGCGGCGGTATCGCCATGGGGGTGGAACTTACCGATCACATCACCCACCGTGCGCGCAGATTTTTTGTGTTTGGCTGGCGCTCGTAGACCCAGCTCGCTCATGGCGTAGATAATCCGACGCTGCACCGGCTTCAGGCCGTCGCTGATATGGGGCAGCGCGCGATCAAGGATCACGTACATGGAGTAATCGAGGTAGGCCTTCTCGGCATAATCTCGCAGCGGGGTGCTTTCTTCGGCTTCCGTAACTAGTGTCGTTTCTGTCATAAAGGTGGTTTTAACCTGTTACTGTTATCTGTCACAGTTTACTTACTGTTATGAAACTGTGGGGAGTTAGCGGAAGGATTTTTGCAGGGCTGATTCTACAGATAATAACGCACTAGGTTCGGCATAAAGGCCATTGATCGCAAGACAGCAGCCGTTCAAAATAAACAGTTCAAGGAATGATGTACCAGCCAGTTTAAATTGAAGCAAATAGAGCGAATATGAAAAGAAGAATCTCAGTATTTATCGCTTCTCCGGGTGATCTTTCGAAAGAGCGCGAGCTTTTCAGAAAAACAAGCGAGCTGTTGAACTTGGGTTTTGGAGACGGTGCTAACATTGAATTCGAACCCTTGGGTTGGGAAGGCACTCTGGCATCTACAGGTCGTCGTAATCAGGGAGTGATTAACGATGAAATTGATAAATGTGATGTTTTTGTTTTGGCAATGCATAGACGCTGGGGACAAGAAGCACCCGATTCGGCACCATATTCTTCGTATACAGAAGAAGAGTTTCATCGGGCACTAGAGCGCTGAAAAAAGGAAGGAACCCCAGAAATATTTGTTTTTTTCAAACGGGTAGATGCAGAATCAGAGGCCGATCCTGGCCCTCAACTGCAAAAGGTGATGGCTTTTAGACGACATCTTGAAGAAACAAGGCAGGTGCTTTATCACTACTTCGAAGATGATGATTCATTTGAAAAAGAGGTTGACCGACATCTTCGTGCCTACGCTAAAAACGAACTACCAAAGGCTGACCTAGAACCAGGAGTTCTTGTTCTACTTCTTGAGGCGTTGAATGAGGTAAGAAAGGCAAAGAATATTGCGCTTCAAAAAACAGAAGAAGCTAAAAGAGCCCATGACTCTGAAAAAGCAGTCCTCCAAAGAATTGAGGAGATGCAACTTGTAGCAGCCGAAGACTTACAAGAAACAGCTCTCAAATATGCCAAAAAAATTGCAGCAGGACCAACCTTTGCCAACGGTATCACTAAGAACCAATTAAATTATGAATGGAACATGAGCCTAGACCAAGCAATAGAAGCCGAAGCTCAAGCCCAAGCTATTTGTATGCAAACTAAAGATTTTGAGCGGGCTTATCATGCCTTTGTTAGTAAAGAAAAGCCTGTATTCAAAGGGGATTAGATGATTGATCAAAGCTATCTGGACTGGCCATTTTTTGAAGATCACCACCGTAGATTAGCAGTAGAATTAGAAAGCTGGTGTTGTGAATATTTAGATGAACAAATCGACCACAGCGACACTGACAAGGCTTGTCTGGAGATCCTATCAAGACTGGCTGAGGGAGGCTGGTTAAAATACACTGTGCCTAAGGCTTATGGAGGAGTATTTGATCAACTGGATGTACGTTCTCTATGCTTGATTCGAGAAACTCTAGCACGCCATGATGGACTAGCCGATTTTGTATTTGCAATGCAAGGACTTGGCAGCGGATCTATCTCACTGTTTGCTAGTGACAACATTAAACAGCATTATTTAACTGCTGTAGCTAGTGGTAAAAAAGTCGCCGCCTTCGCCCTAACGGAATTAGAATCAGGCTCTGACGTTGCTAACATGTCTACAAAGGCTGTTGATATGGGTGATCATTACCTTATTAATGGAGCCAAAACCTTTATCTCTAATGGCGGCATAGCAGATTATTATACCCTCTTTGCAAGAACCGGAGAGGCTCCCGGTGCTAAGGGAATATCAGCCATGATCATAGATGCTGATACAGAAGGGCTCGAAATTAAAGAGCGTATCGAAGTTATCGCCCCTCACCCCCTTGCGACCATCACCTTTAACAATTGTAAAGTCAGTAAAGACAAACTATTAGGAGTTGCTGGTGCTGGTTTTAAAATCGCCATGGCAACACTTGATATATTTAGAACAACTGTTGGAGCTGCAGCTTTAGGTTTTTCTCGTCGGGCTCTTTGCGATGCACTACAGCGAACCAAGGACAGGCAACTATTTGGTGCGCCCTTACATGATCTACAATTGGTTCAAGCTATGCTTGGTGAAAGCGCCTTGGATATTGATACCAGCGCCCTGCTCATTTATCGTGCCGGTTGGACAAGGGATACTCAAGGAAAACGAGTCACTCGAGAAGCTGCCATGGCTAAGCTTCATGCAACTGAAACCGCTCAACGAGTCATCGACAAGGCCATTCAAATATTCGGAGGAATGGGCGTTGTTAAGGGAGTAAAAGTAGAGCAACTTTACCGGGAAGTAAGAGCCCTACGAATTTACGAAGGCGCCACAGAGGTTCAAAAAATCATCATAGCCAAACAACTATTAGCTATGTAGATGAACCTCTGGGGGTTGATTACTCAATATTCCATTCAACCCGCCATTTCTGTAATTATGGATAGGTGTAGCTTGATTGAATACCAAGCGGCAGTCCACTAACCGTATAAAGTAACAAGAATATTGTCCAGACTACCAAAAATACTATGGAGTAAGGCAACATCATGGCAGTAACAGTACCGATACCGGTGTTTTTCACATATCGCTGACAATACACTACAACCAGTGGGAAATAAGGCATTAACGGCGTGATGATGTTAGTACTCGAATCGCCAATCCGATACGCCGCCTGAGTCAGATCCGGTGAAATGCCTAGTTGCATCAACATGGGCACAAAAATCGGTGCGAGAAGACCCCATTTACCACTTGCCGAGCCGACAAAAATATTAATGAATGCCGTTAAAAACACGATACCAACAATCGTGATATAGGACGGCATGGCCAGTGCTTGAAGACCAGCTGCGCCTTTCAGCGCAAGCAAAACACCAAGATTCGATTCTCCAAACGCGTAGACGAACTGGGCAATAAAAAACATAATAACCAGATAGTAGGACATTTGATGCATGGACTTAGTCATGCCCTCAATGATGTCTTTAGAACTTTTAACGGTTCCCGCCACTATGCCATAAACAATGCCGGGGATAATGAACATTAGGAAGATTAAAGAAACAATAGAGCGCATTATTGGGGCGTCACCGGTGGCGAGTTCGCCAGTTGCATCGCGCCACACCGAATCGGCGGGTATTGAGGTCACCACCATAACAATCACGCCTATCAAAAACGCGAGTCCAGAGGCACGTAAGCCTTTTCTTTCATTCGGCTCAAGGTCATGCAAGGTGGGCAAATCGTCTTCATCACCGTCAACCTTAGTATCCTTGAGCCTTGGCTCTACAATTTTTTCGGTTATGTACCAACCCAGAGCGATGATCAAAATCGAAGACGCCGCTGTAAAGAAATAGTTATTGAGCGGATTTAAAACCACGTCAGGATCGATGATCTGAGCGCCAGCTTGTGTCAAGCCCTGTAACAAAGGGTCTAAAGATGACGGCACAAAATTCGCCGAAAATCCACCGGATACTCCTGCAAATGCTGCCGCAATACCCGCTAGTGGGTGTCTTCCAGCCGCGTAAAAAATTACCCCGCCCAGTGGAATAACCAAAACGTAACCGGCATCTACTGCAGTATGGCTGACAATACCTACCAGAATAACCATTGGCGTCACTAGCCATTTAGCCGTCACACCGAGTAGCGCCCGAAGGCCAGAATTGATAAAGCCTGTATGTTCAGCTACTCCAATACCTAGCATTGCGACTAAAACAACACCAACCGGATGAAAGTGAGAAAAGTTAGTGACCATCACCGACAAGAATTCGGTTATCGCAGCACCGGCGAGTAGATTATTAACGATAACCGCTTCACCAGTTCGCGGATCAATTAGGTCGAAGGATACGTATGATAACATCCACGAAAGAACCCACACAGCAAACAGCAAATACACAAATAACATGGCTGGGTCGGGCAATTTATTACCAAACCGTTCGACTGATGCAAGCATCCGTGAGGATAAACTAATCTTTGTTTGTTCTAGTTCTTGTGTAGACATATCCATTCCCTAATCTTGTAGAAGCAACGAGTATAAATAAAAGAGGAGTTATTATCCAGCGCGGTATCACCAACAAGTGCAACTGCCCATCCAAATACATCACCCGGTGCACCGTCAGATGCAGTCAGCTTCGTTTTGAATTTCCAAGTCGTACCTATTCGAGAATAAAGATAGGCAGCCCCGTCCTTAGCAACAAGCTTGGTTAGTTCTTTATACGGGCTCGCAGAAATCGCTATAAAATGTTTATTGATGACTAGTGTCACTTAAATAATCGTTAAAGCTTAGTAAATGGGCATATTTATAAAGGCAATTACCGTCATTACCATTAAACAAATAACACCAACTATAAACAGGCCAAAACGTAAAGGTACAAAGTTGGAATTCGTATGAACAAAGGCATGAACAATCCGACTGATTGAATATACCCAAGCCAAAGCAAGCACTGTTAAACTTACCAAGTCAGTCACATAAAAAAGAATTGATAACACATAAAAAAGCACCGGCGTTTGAAATTGGTTCGCTATATTATTAGAAACCTTAACCACTTCTTCAGGCCAAGCGCTGTTATCTAATGCGGTTTTTTCACGATCTACCCCGCCTGCCTTTATTGCTTGAGTCTTTCTTAAACCTAGTAGCAGAAATACAATTGTCGTAAGCGTTATTTGTACTAATACTGGTAGTAAAATAGTGGACGCGTTCATTTTATTCTCCTTATTTGTAATTATGATACAACAACTAGGTAAATAAACCTCTCAAGGTAACAATTTTATTTGGCAAGAAGATCCTTGGTTAAGGCATTTAAGTCATGAACTCGGGCAATTTATTACCAAACCGCTCAACTGGTGAACATGACTCGAGACTGTACCTGTGATAGTCCAGCCCCGATAAGCATTTAACGACTACTGGATGTAAACTCTGGATAAGCTTCTAAACCACACTCACCAATATCACAGCCATCATATTCATCTTCTTCGCTAATACGAATTCCAATGACTTTTTTAATGACAAACCAAACCACAAAACTGCTTGAAAATACCCAGACAAAAATTGTTAGCAGGCCAACAAACTGACCAAGTAAAGTGGCTCCATCATTGGTAAGAGGTACAACCATTAATCCCCATATTCCAACCACACCATGAACTGATATGGCACCTACTGGGTCATCAATTTTAAGTTTATCAAGCGCAACAATTGAGAAGACGACTATTAATCCACCTACTCCACCTATAAGTGTCGCCACAAGAGGTGTTGGAGTTGATGGCTCAGCTGTGATAGCAACAAGACCGGCTAAAGCACCGTTAAGAGCCATGGTTAAGTCAGCCTTGCCAAACACAAGACGCGCAGTGATAAGTGCGACAATTACACCACCCGTTGCAGCAGCATTTGTGTTAAGAAATACCATAGCAACACTATTAGCACTGGTAATATCAGCGAGTTTAAGTACTGATCCACCATTGAAACCAAACCAACCCATCCACAAAATAAAAGTTCCAAGGGTAGCCATTGGCAGGTTAGCTCCGGGGATTGCATTGACTTTACCATCCTTTCCGTACTTACCTTTTCGAGCACCGAGAAGCAGCACTCCTGCAAGGGCCGCAGCAGCTCCTGCTAGATGTACAACGCCAGATCCTGCAAAATCAGAGAAGCCAAAATCTTCACTTAAGCTATATAATCCAAAGACTTCTTGTCCACCCCAAGTCCAGGAGCCTTCCATGGGATAAATAAAGGCGGTCATAAATAGCGCAAACAAAACAAAAGACCAGAGCTTCATTCTCTCAGCCACAGCACCCGATACAATTGACATGGCCGTTGCAACAAACACTACCTGAAAGAAAAAATCCGATGCATTTGAATAAACTGAGCCACCAGCAAAACCGGCTTCAGCTGACTCTTTTAGTACCGTCTCTGTTAAAAGTGTTGCACTGTCAGCTCCGTCTAGGGCAATGTCTGTTAGAAAAGTTCCACCTGAATACATGATGTCATAACCAACCACTAAATAGGCGGTACAAGCAACTGCATAGAGCATGATATTTTTAGTTAAAATTTCCGTTGTATTCTTTGAACGGACTAGTCCAGCTTCTAACATTGAGAAGCCTGCTGCCATCCACATGACTAGTGCACCCATTACTAAAAAGTAAAAGGTATCTAACGCATATTGTAATTCAAATATTTGATTTTCCATTATTTTTACTCCTCAATTAAAGTGCTTGTTCGTCTTGTTCACCGGTACGAATTCGTGTGACAGCTTCAATATTTGTAATAAATATTTTACCGTCACCTATTTTTCCCGTGTTGGCAGTATTGATAATTGCCTCCACGACTCGCTCGACTAGATCGTCACCAATACAGACTTCTATTTTTACTTTTGGAAGGAAATCAACAACATATTCGGCACCTCGATATAATTCTGAATGTCCTTTTTGTCGTCCATAACCTTTCACTTCTGTTACCGTTAATCCTTGGATGCCGATGTCTGATAAAACCTCTCGGATATCCTCCAACTTGAAGGGTTTAATTACCGCTGTAATCATTTTCATGGCTTTTACCTCTTATTCAATTTTTTAATTAGTTATTTTAAATCAATTATTCGAAGGACTTGGAGATGGCTAAGGTCACAGTACCAGCACACCAATCAGAGCCTCCAAAACATTCGCTGTTTTTGAGATCCGTATCAATAAATGCAAGTTCGAAGTCAAATCCCTCATAGCTTTTAGCTACATATATTTTGTAATCATTCCAATCTGGAGCTCCCCAAGCAGAGTTATTTTCAACGGCTTGATGGCCAAGACTTACACCAACTGACCAGTCATCTTGGAGTTCAAAGCCAGCTGATATATTGATATAATCTGCAGTGCCGGAACCGGCAAAGTAATCGTTTGTATGGGCATAGAAGACAGTCAGCCATTGGTAACTGACCGTGCTATTCACTTCGGTAAAGTTATACCTGAGAGAACTATCTGCGGCAGGATAGTTATAATGGAGAAAGCCAATATCCCAGCTGAGTCCGGAATCCTTAAACTCACCACCCCAACCAGCGTAAATATCAAGTTCAGTTGAAGCGTCGTCTACCGTCTGAATTTGAAAATCGACACTTGAACTCCAAACACCAGCGTAAAACCCACTAGTATCTTGATAGTCGAATCCACCTTGAAGAGCGAAGGATTTGTCATTCTGAGAAATACCACGAAAGCGATAGTCATTAGTCATGGCAACATTGGCACTAGCCCCTGCCAGTAAGGTGTCAGGTACCAGTAATGAACTACTTAACACTGCCCCCCATATGACTGCTAATAGTTTTGTTTTCATTTTTTGTACTCCAGTAAGGTTTATAAACAATTGAAAGATAATTAACCTCTCTATTGCACTTACTAGACCAACTTGAAAAAAATGAATAAAAACAACAAGATAGTAGAATTATCTTGATATGAGTTGCACCAAAATATTGATATAAGGCATTTTATGCACCACACAGGTGCAGTGAATCACAAGCCTAGGCATCCCAACCACCGCTTTTTCTTAATCCTGCAACGAGTTCCTCAGCGATAACCTGCAACGCCAACTTGTCCACCTTAGCACTACGAGTCAGTGGAAATTGTTTGTCAGCTGGCCAAATCTCAATATGTTGAGGCCGTTTATATGACGCTATATTTTTGTAATGAATATGCATCTCTTCGACGGACACTGTCGAGTTTTCTGAGAGCTTAACAAAGGCAAAAATTCCTTCATCAAACAATTGATGTTTAGCGCCGACGACTTCCACTTGGTCAATGCCGTTTAAGTTAACCAGATGCTCTTCAACATCCATGGGAAAAACATTATAGCCTTTCTGTTTGATCACAAATTTTCTTCGGCCTGAGAGAAATAGCGCAGGGCTCTCATCGATCATTTTGAAATATCCTATATCACCAGTATAAAGAATACCTTCCTGACTAATCGCTTTTTGAGTTGCATCAGGCTGATTGTAATATCCCAAAAAGACAATTGGAGGGTGATAACAGATCTCTCCACTCTCACCCATTTCAACCTCATTGCCAGCCTTGCCATCTTCATCCATGGGTTTTCTGATGGTGACTTTAGCAAGATCTGGAAAGGCACTACCAACTTGTCCGACTAGCGACTTCGGTGTCGCGCCTGGATTAGAAAATGTTGCGAAGCCTGCATTTTCTGTCATGCCAAGCCCTGTTCCAATATTGGGTGTCATTTCAGCCAATCGCTTTAAAAAGGGTAGATCACCGGCAGAACCAGCATAAATAACAGACTCTAGGCTAGAAAGATCGAATTGCTCATATTTCGGGTGTGCCCACAACATACGATACTGGGTAGGGATCTGGCCGAGCAAGGTTATTTTATGTTTTTCAATTGCGACTAAAGTTTGTTCCACGTCGAAAATTCTGAGTAATATGGTTTTGCCTCCCTGATAGAAGCTGGTCATTAATGTTTCGGTCACACAGCCAACATGACTTGGCGGTAGATTTACCATGGTCGTTAATGGGCTAGGTAACTCACCGATCCCTCTGGACAGAATTTCATTTTGAACCAATATATTTTCATGACAAAGCAACGCCGGTTTGGGCGAACCTGTGGTTCCAGTTGTATAAATAATTAGCGCAGGTGTCCTGGTTTCAATTGCAGAATAGGCTMRAWKMARTCWWSMAKANGRAAATGKTKNNNARTWWMAARTMMMTYMACWWACCWNTWAYTTWAWRWMTGRRTAAWGMWTWNARCWTTAWNAAWAAYYWRATYGTTTTCRTRNNNAGRTANCWWMTTKWRKMRWKWRWTSANAMASKMYTACAMTRNTMCTKKANANCNATAGCTACTTTTCTAAAATCACTTACCGGCGTATTGCCTAAAAAGAAAAACATTTTAGGCTGAATTTTATTGATATCCCTGACCACTTCATCCGGCTTTAATCTTAAATCTAGGGGCGCAATGATCACGCCGATCTTAAAACAAGCATACATTAAAATAACATGCTCAGGCGTCAACACTAATTGAGTGGCAAGCACGTCGCNTTTNTTTTAACCCTGCATCTAACAGCCGTAAAGCAAAAAGATCAATATGATCTGAGAACTGTTTGTAGCTTAACTTTTTATCGTCTTCATGCTGATGCATCGCAATTGCATTAGGTGTTTGTTCCGCGAAGAACTCAATGACTTGGTTAAGGTGCTGAAAATGCGGCTTAATTTCAATGGACCCTGATTTCATAATTAAATTTATTTCCTATTTGAAAAATAAAAAGCTAAAGAGAGAAGATTATGTTTCCGCCTTTAATTACCGCCTTGCCCTTGTTATCCAAAACATCAAAAACGATTCTTTCTTCTGACTGAAATAGTACCCGAACCATAATTTCATTCGGTGTGCTAAGCATACCAGTAAAATTCACTGACAAGCTTTTGATTGGTTTTCTTTTCAATCCTTCTAAGGTCTGTAGATACTCATTTATGATCAAACTCACGGCTTTCGCGAAGGTGTAGGTTCCTTGCAAAATAATGTCAGGTAGACCTATGGATTTAGCGAATTCTGGGTCTGTATGAATGGGGGCGTCAATGCCTGCTTTTTCTGCATACACATAAGGCAAATCCTTATGGATAGGAATTTTTTTGCTCCAGATAAGATTTTCCACCACTCTTGATCTAGTTGGCAATTGAGCAAACTGTCTGCTTTTACCAAGACATTTAACACCATACAATAGTCCAGTTGTATGTTCGATGGCTACTAAATTATCCTCTTGATAGTATTCGAATCGAATCGTCAAGCGGGTGCCTTTTTTATGCGGCTCAATTAAACTTAAACGACATTTTACCTGCCAGTCTTTATCATATTCAAAATCACTCAAATATTCAAAATGGTTAGATAAATGAACCAACATTTTTAATAATTTTGGCTGTATCGGTTGTTCAAGAAAATCATTCAGATTTTCAACGATATGCCAACTGATCTTGGTTAAATAGAGAGGATGGATGGGCTCAAGAATACCTTGCTTAGTAATATTATCCTCAACAACACATCGATAATCGCTCGCCGCTTTTTGGCTAATATCAAAATAGTAGTCTTTAATTCGAGTTTCAATGGTTTCAGACTCAATATAGAGTCTTTCTCTAAATAAAAAACGAATAGCTGCCATTAGCTTTTTCATCTATTCAAGCTACTCATTGCTTAACACATTTAAATTATCAATCACTTTTARTGCCCTATCAATTCGCCTTTGAATATGTGAATCCTGAGGGTTTAACTTTTCTGCTTGCTGCCAAATGGTAATTGCTTCTTTAGTCTGTTCCTCTCTATATAATCTATCACCTTGACTGATCAATTGAAGAACTTGTAGATCTCTGCCTGTAAGAGCTTCATCCATCAAGGTAGCAATTTCCTGATCGGCATCATAACTTTTCACTAAAGGAGCTAACAAGGATAAGGCTTCATAATAGAGCTGTGCCTGTAGCTGTGAGCGAATTAACATAAGCTGATTATTTTTACTGATAAACCTATCATCAGCAACTTGTTTTGCTTGTTGTTTTTTATGCTGTAGATTAAAATCTTTTTGCTGATTTTGTATCTGCTTAAGTAAGGTTTTTACCTTAGTAGAACGTTCAATTCGATTAGCGGATTCAATACATCGTTTTGCGAGTTTCATTGCTTTAGGCATTTGGTATTCAGTACAACTTAGCAAGGGTATTAAATTGTTATTAAGATTTGAATTTATTTGATTCAATCTTAATTTTAAAAAATAATCATCCGGCTGGCTTTCACTCATACTTACCATTAAAGGTCTTTGTCTGAGTAGACTTTCAACGTTATAAAGCATAATCCAATCATTTAAGCGTCTTTGTTTTTCTAGCCATTGGAATTGCACAAGTCTCAGTTCATCCTTAAGAAGATTGTCATCAGGATGTAATTTGATGCCTTGTTTTAGTAAGTTTTCAGCTTGACCCCATCGCTGCTGATTGACTAACCCCTGAGCTTTATTCAATGCACCACTAACTGTCTTGGGCATATTGGGCACTTCTTCTAACTTATATTGATTAAACACACAAGCATTTATCAAGAAGCACAATAGCAAGGAAAAGATAGTCAGGATTCGTCTATTCATAATCTTTGCTAGTACCGAAAATATGTTTTAGATAGGCATCAATATCACTTTGTCGAATAAAATGCTCCATATCAATTTTATAAGGGTGGACGGGTTGTTTACGCCCTTTAACCTGAATAGAACCTAATGCCTGATGTTTAGTAATTATCTGTAACCCTTGTTGTTCTAGTGTTTCTCTTGTAACAAACACTTGTTTAGGTTCACAGAGACCGCAGATCCTTGATGTGAGATTAACCACATCTCCAACAACGGTAAATTGCATGCGTTCATCACTGCCAAGGTTTCCAGCAAGCATTTCACCACTATTAATCCCAATTCTAAATTGAATTATGGGAAGTTTCTCACTTAAACGCTTTTGATTAATCCGCTCAGTAACTTTTTGAATTAACACTGCGCAGGTAACTGCTTGGACAGCATGTTGATTATCTGCTTCAGGAACTCCGAATAAAATCATAATACAATCACCAATGTATTTATCCACAGTTCCATTACAATTTTCAGCAACAATGGAAAAATACTTAAAATATTGATTGAGTAACTCACCAACTTCTGCAGGTCTTAAGTTCTCGGATATCTCTGTAAACCCAACCACATCACAAAATAAAACACTGCCATAAGCCATAGAACCGCCCAACTTAGTTCCCTTGGGTTGATTAAGTACTTGCCTCGCAATAGAGGGTGATAGAAATTGTGAAAAGGCATGTTCAACTTTTTTCTTGGTTTCCATATCATCGGCTAGAAATTTAAAACTAGCCAAGACCCGTCCAATTTCATCTTTTCTTACACTTCCTTCCCCACTTGAATTATGCTCGCTGGTTAAAGCGTCACCCGCTTCTACCAGCTCTCGAATAGGGGAAAAAAGCCTATAGGCCATAGGGAATGCTAATAACAAAGTAAACAAGACAAGAGTGATTGTTATGGCAATAAGTACATCTGTTAAGTGTTCTTGTTGGGCATCCAAAGGTTTTTGGTCAAAGGTTACCAAAGCGATACCAACGGGCTTAGTCTGATAGGTTATTAGACTGTAATAAGTAATCGCTTTAGTGGTAGGAGTTTGCCATATCAGAGAGGCAACTTGAGGGTTAGTTTTTATAAGAGAACGAATATCCCATATTGCTGATACACCTTCTGTTGCTCGAAGAGTGCCTTGTTTATCAAAGATTTGCATGCCGATGATTAATTTATCTTCTTGTTCATGGCGCACAAGTAAGCTCAAGGCAAGATAGTCTTGAGCTAATAAAGGCTCACTCGCCGCTCTTGCTAGCTGATTAGCTAATGATGAACCCAGAACGCTGTTTTGCTTTTGATGAAAGGTGCTTTGCTGGTCAATTAAAAACCAACCTAAAATACCCATGGCTATGGTTATAAATATGGCTATAACCATTGACCATTTTAGAGCGATGGGTAGTGAGGAGTGTTCAAATCTCTCTGCTAACTTTAATTTATCAAAATTTCTCATTTTATTCTTGTGCAATTGCACCCTTATCAATACCTTCAAAAGCTCTGATAACAACCTTTTTGCCCTTCTCTTGTTTGGCAATTTCTCGGGCTAGGTGTTCTGCTATATTTTCTACAGTTGATTCATCATCAATTAAATAGCACATATTTTTAGGTAATTTTAAGGAAAAGTCTCCCTGGGGAGCTTGGTATTTAAAAATATGATAAATACTGTCATCTGTTGCACTTTTATCTAAATGCCGACTTGTTCCAATATAAATATCTTTCCAAGTTTTAAGCCAATAGTCTTCCCACTGCTTACTGCGTTTATCATCCACATATATTTGTAGACCAGATCGATGACCATGGGCTATACGTTGACAATTGCCATCGTGTTTTCTTAGGCCATGGGAATACTGATAACTCCCTTCAAGCCCGGGTTCGGTATAAAGATGAATATCAATTTCGGTGACATTATCAGGTAACAGGGCTTTAATTTCTGATAATAAGAAGTTTTTCACGGAATCAGTTGTAATATTTACCGCTGGGATCTTAGCCACAGCTGTCGAGATACTGCGATGAGTAATGGACTGACCGTTTCGGAGATAAAAGGCTATTTCTATGTATTTACCTAAATTAAGAACATCACAACCTTCATACTTAGTGGGTACTAAAAGACAGTGATCTATATATTGATTGATGTAATCCTTCACCAGACGTTTTACAATACCAAAATCCAAAACCATTCCCTGATCATTAAGCTTTCCAGACAGTTCAATATCTAATAGCCAGCTTTCGCCCACTAGACCGCGCTCTGCATCTAAGAAGGAAAAGTCTAGATTAGTTAATTTTCTAACAAATAGTTTGGTCAAAGGATAACTCCAGTTAATCTAACACCTAGTATACCCTACCCCATTAACCTAAATGAACATTCCTGGAAATAAATCAGCGATTTTTGCCATCTACCCTGACAGCAAGTAAGAGGTCAGATATACTGGTTTAAAGATTACAATTGTCGCTAAGCTAACCTAATGAGATAACATTCTGTTGACAACAAACATCATCACAAGGAAGTTTTCGCCCCGCTGGTTGCCACTACTCGAAAGGCTTCAAGAGGGATTATTAGTTGTCACGGCTAGTAACCGTCAAGCGGATTTCCTACGTCAGCAATATCGTTATTTCCAGCAATCCCAGAAGCTAGATAAGACCGTATGGCTAAGACCAGCGATTGTTACGGATAAACAGTGGCTGTCGTCTCTTTATCAACATCTTATGATCCATCATGGGGATAACCTAAAACCTTGGACACTGCTTTCGGATCAAGAAAGCCGCATCATCTGGGAACAAATAGTTGAAGATGATGACGATTATCTATTGGATACTCGCAGAACGGCGGAAAGGGTTCGTCAGGCAGCATCAAGACTTGAGCAATGGTTGTTAACTGAAAATATTAGCTCTGATGAGAGTTTCGGTTGGCGAGAAGAAACTCGGCGGTTTAAACATTGGCATGAACTGGCGACAAAGAAATATAAAAGCAATCATTGGTTAGAGTCTTATCAGCTAGAAACTTGGTTGAATGATAATATACATTTATTGTTTAATAAGGCGTTTAATGAGACGCTTAGTGAAATGCCCAAGGAAATCGCATTCCTCGGTTTTCAACAAATTACACCGGCAAAACAACAGCTGTTTGATAGCTTGGAAAATTCTGGAATTACGCTTGATTTTGTAAAAGCCGAAGAAATTGAAAGTAATGTTTACCGTCTTGAATTGAGTGATACTCAAGAGGAAATTAAACAGGCGGCCTGTTGGGCAAAACAACTCTGGTTAGATGATCCCAGTCAACGGCTTGGCATAGTCATTCCCTCTTTAAATAATAACCGAGAACTCACCAGAATCACATTTGAGCGTCAATTTGCCCCAGCTCAGATCCTAAATAATACGGATCAAATGCTACGCCCCTTTGATATTTCTCTTGGCCTAGCTCTGTCTTCTTATCCCTTGGTTGATAGTGCATTAATGATTATCTCCTGTCTCTCTAAACCAATATCTCAAGAAGAAGCGATTCAATTTTTATTATCACCCTATTTACATAGCCTTGAAACCCAAACCATAAGAATTACTTTAACGGGTCTTTTACGACAATCCAGACAAGCAGAGTTTAGTCTTAAGGATCTTTTATACTACAACTCAAAGGTTGAAACTGACTCTGATCCTAGTTCGGATGCTATTTCAGATTCTGGCATTGAAATAAAAAATAAATCACTCAGTCAATTTATTGAAATACTCACTGCTTTTGATACTAGCTCAAAATTAGCCCCTAGTCAGTGGGCCTTAAACTTATCTTTACTACTTGATGAAATTTTCTGGTGTGAACATCGAAAGCTTTCCTCAGCTGAATATCAAACCAAGGAGTCTTGGAATAAAAAAATTGATCAACTAGCAATTTATGATCACTTATCAGGATCAGTTAGCTGGTCTAAATTCCAAAGCCTGCTCAAACGGCTTATCCATGAAACATTATTTCAACCACAAACAGGTGACTGTTCTATTCAAATAATGGGTGTATTTGAAGCCGCTTCTCTCACCTTTGATAAAATTAGAATCTGCGGCGTTGACAATAAACTTTGGCCTGAAAGTGCCAAACCCAGCCCATTTATTCCTTATGATTTACAGCGCCAATATGACATGCCCAATTCTACTGCCGACAGAGAGTTAGCAGTCAGTAGACAAATGCTGCAACTGATGACTAGTGCTGCTCCAGAGGTGATTTTTAGTCATGCTAAGGGCAATGGTGAAGAATCCTTAAGCGTTAGTCCTTTGCTTGAAAAACTAGAGTTTCATTCTTACAATTTTACCAAGGACTTAAAGGATTCTCCCGCTCAACTGATCAATGCAAATCTTAAAGCGATTGAAATCCTTGCAGATGATCAAGCCCCAACCATCAATGCTTCCCTTGTAAGGGGTGGAAGCAAACTATTACAAGATATAGCCCGTTGTCAGTTTCGAGCTTTTGCACATCATAGACTGCAAGCCAAGGCAGCAGAGCAACCTCGTGAGGGTCTAGATCCACTGGATAGAGGTAATCTCGTCCATCGGATCCTAGAGCTTTGTTGGTTGCATTTATTTGATAAAAAACAATCACAATTAGAAAAGTTATTTAATCAAGGCTCATTAAAACAAGCCATTAAGCCTTTTATTGATCAGGCTATTTTAGAATTACAAACCGAACGCCACTCTCCCTTAACGGAAGCTATAATCAATCTTGAGAAACGCCGTTTAAATAGTTTGATTTTAAAATGGTTAGGGATGGAAGTTAAGCGTCCTAACTTTATCGTTAAGCAGGTTGAACAATCCGTGGAAGCTAGTATTTCAAATACTTCAATTCGCTTACAACTTGATAGAGTGGATGAACTTGAAGATGGTAGCTTGGCAATAATAGACTATAAAACAGGTAATGTAGATCGAACAAACTGGTTTGGAGAGAGACCCGATGAACCTCAATTACCCCTCTACGCCCTAGTACTCACTGAACAAAATCAAAAGGTAGGTGCGCTACTTTATGGTCAAGTAAAGTCTGTAGATTATCGCTTTAAAGGCGTTGCAGATGATCGAAGTTTGATCACAGGTATCAACAAAGATTTTGCTACGGAAAATTTAGATACCGAAGCTGAAACTCTCGCTGAACAAGTTGTTCAGTGGCGGACAGATCTTGAAGCGCTAATGGATGAATATCTTACCGGCCAAGCGGCAGTTACCCCTAGAGATGAAAAGGTTTGTCGATATTGTGACCTCCATGGCTTCTGCCGAATTGCTGAAAAGCAGGCACTTAATAATGAGGGATTAACATGAACCACTTCCCTGTTGATAATAACCCTGTGGATCAACAGGCAAGAATTCAAGCACTAGACTGCAGGCAATCTTTTATTATTCAAGCCCCCGCAGGTTCAGGTAAAACAGAATTATTAACCCAACGATTTTTAGCGCTATTAGCTGAGGTTGAGCAACCTGAAGAAATTCTTGCCATTACCTTTACTCGAAAAGCAGCCAGTGAAATGCGTGAGCGCATTATCAAATCACTTAAACTTGCCGAGACTACAGCAACTAGACCTGAAAAAGATCCCCTTGCACAAACTTGGGCACTGAGTGTAAAAGTCTTACAGCAAAACAAACTTAAAAACTGGCAGATTTTAGATAATCCCCAACGTCTTCAGGTTCAAACAATAGATGGATTTTGTGCAAGTTTAACCCGGCGACTACCTTACCTCTCAGGCTTAGGATGTGAAGCCAATACCACTGAACGTTCGGCTGCCTTGTACCAAGAAGCTGCTCGCCAAACCTTATCATTGATAAATTCAGACAAAGAATCTTGGAGCTCATCAGTATCAAACCTACTAATGCATCTGGATGGCAACCAAGCTAGGGCAGAAAGTTTGATTGCAGAAATGTTAGCCAAAAGAGATCAGTGGCTTAGACATCTAGAACATGATGAGATTAATTTTTCACGTTTTCGACTTGAGTTGGAACATTCACTGGAACTTATTATTCAGGCCGAAATCGACAATAAGGCTAAACAGTTATCGGCATCAGAAATAACAGACCTACAGAGTCTTAGCCAATATGCCTATGAGCAAATCAACAAGAGTGATAATGATGCCAGTTTTTTTCAAGGCTTTAAGGGTGAGCTACCTAAGTCATTAAACCTTGATACCTATGCCCAGTGGCAAGCAATCAGCCGTTGGTTATTGACCAAAGACGGCAAGGCTTTACGCAAAACCATGACCAAGAACAACGGTTTTCCTGCCAAGGGTTCTGGCGAAGATAAAGCAGAAAAAGAATACTTCAATACCATGAAATTGAAAGTATCAGCCTTGTTAGAAAACCTTCAGGCTAAGCAATCGCTGTTCATAGAGCTAAATCAACTACCGCCTCTTAACTATGATGATAGCCAGTGGCAACTTCTTGAATCTTTGATGCAATGCTTAACCCTTGCAACTGGACTACTTAAAGTTATCTTTGCACAAAAAGGTGAAATGGATTTTCAGGAAGTCTCCCTTAGAGCGGTACATGCCTTAGGTGATGAAGATAACCCAACGGATTTAACCCTAGCACTCGATTATCAATTAAAGCATATTTTGGTGGATGAGTTTCAAGACACTTCCCATGGTCAATTTCAATTACTTAAAAAATTATTATTTGGTTGGCAAGAGGGAGATGGACGGAGTCTATTTTTAGTGGGCGACCCCATGCAGTCCATCTATCGTTTTCGTGAAGCTGATGTGGGCTTATTTTTGCAAGTAAGAAATGAGGGCATAGCAGAAGTCTACCCAAAATCATTAAACTTAAGGGTGAATTTTCGCTCAACAAACAATGTTGTTGACTGGGTAAACCAGCACTTCAGTGACATTCTACCCAAGCAGGAGGACATCACTCTAGGTGCTGTAACCTATGCCGAGTCCATAGCAGCGACTAGGGGTGATGATGGAGGCATTGAGATAATTCCTCACTTTAATGATGACGGCCAAACTGAAGCCCAACAGCTTGCAGACTTGGCCTTAGAACATAGTCTGAAAGAACCAGACAAGAGTCTTGCAGTTCTAGTAAGGAGTCGTTCTCAGCTTGCCCTGTTGATTCCCGCTTTCCAACAGGCAGGATTAAAATTTAAAGCAACAGAAATTGAATTGCTTGGACATCGTCCAGTGATAACTGATCTACAAATGTTATTAAGACTTGTCACAGATCCCTCTGATCGGGTCGCTTGGCTAGCTGTGTTAAGGGCTCCCTGGTGTGGATTAAGCCTAAGGGATTTGTTGACTATTTCTGGCAATAGAAGCTCATCTATAATGATTAATTGTCAGACTGAAAGTTATCTTGATGATCTTTCACCAGATGGCTCAAAACGTCTTTCGTCAGTACTAGAAAAAATTCTGCCATGGCTGACAATCAATAATCGAAATGATATCCGACAAGCAATTGAAGGTTGTTGGTTGAGTATTGATGGACCTGCCTATATCCAGAGTGAAGTTGATTTACAGGCAACTGAACTCTATTTTGATTTATTGTCTGGTCTATTAGAAGGCGGGGCAATTAAAGATCCTCAAGAATTAGAACAACAGCTATCAAAATTGTATGCCCCCGTTGCAGTTGATGCTAATGCAAACCTACAAATTATGACCATTCATAAATCTAAAGGGCTAGAGTTTGATACGGTAATTTTGCCTAACTTAAACAAGGGTTCGCCAAATGACGATTCGACCTTGTTACGCTGGATGGAAGTTTCCACAGAGCATCAATCAAGGCTTTTGATGGCACCTATTCATGCCAATATAAAAGAACGTGATCTGGTCTATGACTACCTCAGCAGCATTGCAAAAAAACAGTTGAAGTTTGAAGCTGGACGCCAGCTTTATGTTGCCTGTACACGAGCGAAAAGACGATTAATCTTAACAGCCACCATGCAATGTAAACCTGACCTTGAAGTTGATAAACTAGCACCTAAAAAAGGCAGTCAACTGGCTGAATTATGGCCGGCTGCTGAGGCTATTTTTAAAGAAAAATACAGTGAGTTTATTGAAAGTTCTTCACTGCATCAGGACTTGACTGAAGATAGTGTTGTAGCTGAAAAAGACTATGGTCTAAGAAGGGTAATCGATACAAGTCATTATTTATCTGAGCAATTATTTTCTGATGAGAATGAATTTGAGGTACCAGCCTCTCCCTCCCATGAACAACCCATCGTATATACCTCATCATCCATGAAACGTCATGTTGGAACCGTGACGCACAATTGGTTAGAACAGATCGCTGATAATCTAGAACTCTGGCCTAGTGAACGACTTATTACTCAAAAAAACCTGTTCAAAAACCAATTACAACAGTTAGGCGTTGCCGGTTGTGATCTCAGTAAAGCTGTTGAGCTAGTAACTTTAAACTTACAACTTACTCTCTCAGATGAACAAGGAATATATATATTATCCAAACATGAAGATGCTGTGTCAGAACTTGCCATAGAAAGAATTGAAGAAGATGGCTTTAAAAATTATATTATTGACCGCAGTTTTATTGACGAGCAAGGTAGTCGTTGGATTGTCGATTATAAAACCACAAGTCACCAAGGCTCAGGACGAGAGGATTTTTTACTCAAACAAAAACAACAATATTTAAAACAATTAGAAAACTATGCTAGTCTATTTAACGCCCTCGAAGACCGACCAATTAAACTGGTGCTTTACTTTACTCAATACCAAAAACAAATCAGTTGGGATTGGCAAGGAGCTTAATAGTTATGAATTCTAAAACATCAAAACATGATCATAATGATTGTATAGACAGTGCCATGGAGATGGCCGAATCACTCTGTGAGAAAAAAGGTTTACGCTTCACAAAGATACGCCGTCGAGTATTAGAATTGGTTTGGAATAATCATCAAGCAATTAAGGCCTATGACATACTAGAAATGCTACAAAAAGAACATGTCTCTGCCAAACCTCCAACCGCTTATCGCGCTTTAGATTTTTTACTCGAGCATGGGTTTATCCATAGAATAGAATCTCTCAATGCTTATATTGGTTGTCCCCATCCTCAACACCTTCACAGTTTTCAACTCTTGATCTGCAACCAATGTGGATTAGTAAAGGAAATGGATAAGCCAGATTTATCCACAAAGTTAGATAATTATGCTAAAGAATATGAATTTAGTTTAGTCAGTCAGGTTGTTGAATTACATGGTTTATGTAAAAAATGTGCTTAAACAAAGAAAACTTTTTTGGTCAGCATCATATTTCTAATATGGGCTGTAGCTAACACCGTCGCACCAGCAACCGTTAGTAGTTTTTCACCTAGCCCATGCCCGATAAAGGCGCCAATACATAGTAGAATAAGAGCAGGTATGGCAATCATGATGGGTTGGCTATTATTGTGTTGCTTATAACTAGGATAAAGGGTGATGACAGTTAGGGGCACCACAACTAACAGTAGAAAAGGATGTAAAAAAGAATCTGATAACCACCAAATGTCCATAAGTGGCAGAAAACTAATTATAAAAGGCAGAAACAGGCATTGAAGGACACAAAACATAGATAATGCCACAGCAATTTTGTCCCGTAATTCTCGTGTTAATCTTTTCATAGTCTCTAATAAATTCTCTACTAATGTAATGTTATAATATCACATTATGGGCACTTTTAACGTCTTTTTTGACAAAAGGTGCCATTCAACTTAGAGTGCAAAGGTAAGAAATAATTACAATAATAATCTTATTCAGTGAAAATAAATCTTATGAAAATACTAGTTATCTATAATCCCCAAGCCGCAGATGGACGTGCCAAGTCCCTATTACCCGAGATAAGTGCCTATATTAAAGATAAAGCAATGGATGCAACCATCATCACCACTGAGTATTCAGGCCATGCTGTAAAGCTAGTCGCTGATGCGAATCTTGGTAAATATGACGCTATCATTGCCTCAGGTGGAGATGGCACTTTATTTGAAGTACTCAATGGTTACTATCAAAATAAGCATCAAAACTCCCAGCAGAAAAAGCCTCCCATTGGATTAATACCCAATGGAACAGGTAATGCTTTTATGAAGGAATTAAAGCTTCGTGCTAGTGATTGGAAAAAGGCTGTGGATATTATCGCCGAGAATAATCCTCGGCCTATTGATGTCGGTAGATTTACCACTGAAAACAAAATCTATTACTTTTTAAATATCGTAGGCATGGGATTTGTGACTGAAATTGCCGAGGCATCTGTTCCCTTAAAATGGATGGGAAATACCTCCTACACTGTGGCAACCCTACTGAAATTAATTTCTCTTAAAAGTCAAAAAATGACGCTTGAGATAGATGGTAAAACTCTAGAGCGTGATAGTGTTTTTGTTGAAATTGCTAATAGCCAATATACAGGAACCACTTTCTTTATTGCCCCTGAAGCTGTGATTGACGATGGCTTATTAGATGTGATCGTCTTAAACAAAATTAGTCGGCTAAGACTATTAAGACTCTTTACCTCAATTTTCGATGGCACCCATATTAATTACCCTGAGATAGAATATATTAAAGCGAAGTCCATTAAGGTTGTTGAGGAGAAACCGGGGAAATTAATACCTGATGGTGAAATTCTAGGCTCAACACCCATTGAAGTTGAATGTCTTCAAAAAGACATTCAATTTTTGTGGCGCTGAACTAAAATTGAGGGCGTGCCTAGAATAAGTTAAGATGCAGGAGGAGCTATTTTATAGCTACGAAACTTGACTTCAATAACCTCACCTTTTTCCAGATAAAATTTAACGAGCACATCTTTATCTTTTTCAAGTTTTTTAGTTAAACCCATCAACATTAAGTGCTTACCACCGGGTGAGAATACAACCGTCTCACCGGCAGGTATGACTAGCTCCTTAATAGCAACCATGCTCATCATATCCTGCTCCATCACCATATCATGCAGACTTGCCTTTTTAGCTATGTCCGTGGTAATTTTAACCACCTTCATTTCCTTATCGGTCTTATTATGCAAGGTAAAATAAGCCGCGCTAGCCGTAGCCACAGCAGGCATTAAGCGTATCCAGCCATCTTTGATCACTAGCCCATTTTCTTTTTCATAGGCTTGAACAGCTACTGGGCTTACGATTAGTGCAAATAATAAAACATAGGTCGCAAATTTATTCATTTTCAATTTTAAGATCTCGCGTTATAAATATAATAATAGTTAACAGTATAATTGCGCCACCCTGATGGGAAACAGCAACAGGTACTGGCATATGAAAGACTAGGGTTGATATACCTAGAGATATTTGAATAAGTAACATAAAGATAAGCATCTTAGCCGCTCTGGAGCTACTAGATGTAAAATTATGCTTGATCACTTTTAAGGAAAAAAGCGGTACTAGGATAAATAAACCGTAGGCAATTAGCCGATGATTAAATTGGATGGTTGTAATATTTTCAAACCAGTTTAACCAAAATGGTTGAAGACTATATAGGCCATCGGGAATTATTTTACCCGCCATCAGTGGAAAGGTATTGTAGGCGTAACCTGCATTTGTTCCAGCAACAAATCCACCAGTGAAGATCATAAAAACGATTGAACCAGTAACCCATTTAGCATAGTGGTAATAGCGTTTTCTAATGTTATCAGTAACAGTAATAGCCCGACCCTTTAACAGACCAAAAGCCACCCAAAGCAGATAGCTATACAGCAATACAGCAAAGGTTAAATGAGCCGCTAATCGATACTGACTAACATTAGGTTCATTAACCAATCCACTCTTGACCATGTACCAACCGAGTAGCCCTTGTAGCCCGCCAAGGATAAATAACGCAATCATTTGTGGCAGCATACTTCTGCGTATAGCGCCTTTGAACCAAAAGAACAAAAAGGGCAGCAGAAAGAATATTCCTATCAACCTACCTAATATTCGGTGAAAGTACTCAAAATAAAATATTGATTTGAAATCGTCAATTGACATGCCAGCATTTATTTTCTGGTATTCAGGAAACTGCTTATAACGCTCAAATGTTTGCATCCAATCAGCATCATTTAAGGGTGGTACTACACCCATAATAGGCTTCCAATCCACCATGGATAATCCTGAGTTGGTTAAGCGTGTTGCTCCACCAAGAATGATCATGAAGAAAATAACCGAGGCAACAAAAATTAACCAAGTAGCTACCTGCTTATCATGTTTCCCTTGCAGAGATAAGGAATCAGCAGTCATTGTTCAACGCTAATAAAATTCATGGAGATTGAATTCACACAGTGGCGAATATTTTTATCTGTATGCTGTTCACCATGAAATACATGACCAAGATGGGCATCACACTTAGCACAAAGAATTTCAGTACGACGGCCATCTGCATCGGGCTCTTGTTTAATTGCACCTTCTATTTCATCATCAAAGCTTGGCCAACCACAGGTAGATTGAAATTTATGTTCAGATTTATACAAGGCTGCATCACAGTGTTTACAAATATAAAGACCGCCTTCAGTATGATCATTGTAGTGGCCGGTAAAAGGCTGTTCTGTACCTTTATCAAGTATAACATTTGCTTCTTCAGCAGATAACTCGTTTAGTTTTTCAGTCATGACATTCTCTTTACCTAGATTCATTAGTTTGGGGAAGTGCAAGTAATATGGATAATATTTCTGGTGCTAATCCAATAGGAGCAGCTAAATAAGCTGTTGTAGTGTCAATGATAGAATGTTCATAAAAATCAAAACTGTCACTAGCTTTCGCATTTTTATCTTTACCCATACCAGTCATATTGATAATGACAAAATCGATTCGCCTCCGATCTAAAAGCTCTGTGAAATCATCAACTGATGCGTTGGAAGTTTTTTTAATGAGTTCACTTTTAAAGCCATAATCTAATAATTGTTGGCAGTGAATGCTTTCCCGTATACAAGCCGCAGTGTAGCCACCGGTTATGATTTGTTGCTGAGTGAGATTCCTATATTTTGAACTATTTTTGCTCACTAGGCTATTGGTAAAGACACTTAAGGGTAGCAGCCAATGAAACAGCTTTTCACGCTTTGGAGTTCTCGCAATATTAAATATAATAGTATCATTATGCGTTAGTGTATTACGATAAGCTCTCGCCCATGGAACAATCGATATCTTAAACTTTAAACTTGACTGCTCTAGAAATGCTTTTACTTTTACTAGAGAGTCACCAGCAGGTTGTACTTTTTCGTCAAAATAGATATTGGGAGGATCAAAACTCGACAAAACCTTAATCTCATAGGAATTACCTACCTCAGCCCCAGAGCAGAACCCTGTGGTTAACAAAGCAAATAACACTATTGTTTTTAGTATTGTAATCATCATTTACATTACCTAGATTTCAGGCCTCTATAGCTTGAAGAAGCTCAGCTGTCTTCTCTCGCATGAGTTCTTGATCAGCTCTCGTCTCAAGGTTCAATCGAATCACCGGCTCAGTGTTTGATGCCCTAAGATTGAACCGCCAGTTGCTAAATTCAAGACTAATGCCGTCTGTTTTATCAATCGATATAGCATTGGCGGAATACATCTCTTCAATTTTTTTGATAGTAACTTGAGCATCCTTAACCCTACGATTAATTTCTCCTGGAGAGGGAAATTTCTCTATGCGCTCTTTCACTAGTTCAGAAAGAGGCTGACCTTTTAAACAGACCAACTCAGCCACTAATAACCAAGGGATCATTCCACTATCACAGTAACCAAAATCCCTAAAGTAATGGTGGGCACTCATTTCTCCACCATAGGCAGCATCTTCTTTACGCATTCTTTCTTTGATAAAGGCATGACCTGTCTTACTTTGGATGGCCTGCCCACCCATCTTTTCAGCGATCTCAATAGTATTCCAAGTTAAACGTGGATCATGAATAACCTTCTCGCCCTTTTTCTTAGCTAAAAAGGCTTCCGATAACAAACCAACGATATAATAACCTTCGATAAATTGACCTTTTTCGTCAAATAAGAAACAACGGTCAAAATCGCCATCCCAAGCAATGCCAAAATCAGCGCCTGATGCAATCACAGCTTCTGATGTAGCTGAACGATTTTCAACAAGAATAGGATTAGGGATACCGTTGGGGAAAGTAGCATCGGCCTCATGATGCACTTTCACAAAACTTATGGGAATGCCTCTTTCGGAAAAAACACGCTCAATTTCATCCACAACATGACCAGAGGCACCATTACCTGAATTAACCACTAGCTTAAGAGGTTTAATATTATCTGGATTAATATAGGTCATGAGGTGTTCAACATAGGGCTTTAACGTATCAAGTTGGCTGTAACTACCTTTGTTCTCAGTTTTTCTATCATCTAATTCAGCCGCATTCAAATTACCTAGATCATCAGCTATTTTTTTTATATCCAGCAGACCCGTATCAGCTGACACGGGACGAGATCCTTTTCTAACCGGCTTCATGCCATTGTAATCAATTGGATTATGGGACGCCGTTACTTCTATACCGCCATCAACTTTCAAGTGTTGTACAGCAAAATAAACCTCCTCCGTACCAGTCATACCGATATCGATAACGTCTGAACCTGCATCCATAATGCCTTCTGCCAGGGCCATTTTTAATTCTTCACTGGTCTCACGCACATCACCACCTAGCACAACAGACTTTGGTTTAATAAAATCAGCATAGGCACGACCTATACGATAGGCAATTTCAGTATTTAATTCTTCACCCAATTGACCACGGATGTCATAGGCTTTAAAGCAGCTAAGTTCTCTCAATTTGATTCCCTAAATTTATTTTTATGCGATGGGTGAATTTTAATATCAAACCAGCAAAAACACAATTAGAGATGTGATCAGAATGTGATAGAATTTTAAATAATTAAGCAAACTCACAATAAGGACCTAAATGAACTCCCTATCATTTGCTAATGTTCGTATTTTAATCGTTCAAAAGCTGCCTTTAGTATTCTCGATACTGTTGTTAATAACTTTAATCAGTTTTTTTATTCCGACAGGAAATGGAATTAATAAGGATTATTTTTCATTACAGTCCAGATGGCAAATGCAGAACAGTGGGATATTCACTCAATTTTACTACGCAAGTGACGCCAATAGCATTGTTTATGTGGCTAAAGATAAAAATACCTTCTCTCAACTCTACCTCTATAATGTGGTAAAAAACAGCCTAAGCCTTTTAACTAAAGGTGACTTTCACCATGACTCTCCCGTTATATCAAATGATAATAACTCTCTCTATTATCGTAAGCATAATGCTTCAGAATGCGCCATAAACCATCTAGATCTTTATACTAGAGAGGTCAGTTTTGTTTATCCTTGTAAGAATGGGATAAAAGATTTCAATTTAGACATTTCACCCGATAATAATCTCTTAATCATATCTGAACGGTTTATCAACCAAACACAAGGAGCAGTCATATTTGATTTAACACATTTAAAGGTCACCGATGAAGTTATCTTTGAAGCAGACTTAAGGCAACAATTATCTACTCCAGTTTTTTCCCCATCTGGCAATCAAGTCGCATTTATAATCAGAAAACCTGTCTCTAATAGCACTGGGATTTTGTTATATCACTTGTTAGATAAGCAATGGACACCTCTAAATGTTGATAATTTGACTCCTAGTAACTTGACTTGGGGCAAAAATGATTCAGAATTATATTTTTCAAATAATCAGCAAGCCAATCAAGGTATTTGGTTTACAACTACTGAACAGTTTTCTAAGCAATTTACTAAACAAAAAATATCTTCAAACTCTCCACTAGACATACATTATGATAGAAAAAATGATCAACTAATTATCGTAAGAAACAACCTAGACAGTGGCTATACCAAGCTATTTTTAACCACTGATGTACTGATAGAAAGCTGGAACCGTATTAAATAGTATACTGAACCGCTCACCAGCCGAAAACCTAACTACAATGGTTGAGCTTACAACAGCAGAAGAAAGTTAACCAAAAGAGATTAAATCTTGTTATAATCTTCAGTGAATTAGACAACTAGTGACCCCTATCGAGGAACTAGATGAATTTATATCAGATAGAGAAGGAAGATAAATGACCAATTTTCAATTAAAAATACTTGCACGAGCCATCAGAAAAATAGATGCGCTGTCTGCTACAGAGTCAAAACTTGTTGAGATACTTTCTGGAAAGCCAGAGGACTATGAACTGTCTGAGTCTCAAACTAAAACGTTTAATGTATTATGCGGAAAAGTATAATCAGCTTATATTAATTCACCTCTCCTGTGCTCTGATTATAAGTAAAGGATAAGCCTTCCGGCGAAGTCATGGTGGCGGTAGGTGCACTTTGACTCCACACCCAATCAACAAAATCGCTGCCTAGAATTAAGCTTGGCAACTCTCCAGTTAAATTAACAGGCGGTGGCGGAGGTGGTGGCGCAGCTTGGATGGTCGAGGTGAACAGTCTAGTTGACCAAAAAGTGTTAATGAGCTGCTGAGCAAAGGATTCTATTAAAATCAAATTATTCGCACCTTCAATAGATGCCACAGCAGTACAGGTACCAGTGGTTTGATCAATTAACGGAAAACCCGATAGGCTATCGATCTGTATACAAGTTCCTTCTAATGATACATCGGGAAAACCCGCAGCTGTTCTATTTACTAAGGATTTAGAACGGGCTATATTGACTGCCGTCACGAAACTACTACGAACAGTATCCATTACTGCAGCATTAGCATCACCGGATAGATCAGCAAATCGAGGTAGTGCAAAGGCTGCTAATATTCCTAAGATGACAATAGTCATCACCAGTTCAACCAGTGTAAATGCAGTTTGTTTTTGTTTAATCATTATTTTCATTTTTATAAGCTATGTAATTTAGTAAGCCAATGCCAAGGCATAGTAGGCTAGAGATTAATAAAATAAAATCTGCGCCTAAAGCAACAAAAGGTGTCATTCCGGTCATGGGTTGAAGTGTTCCAAAAGCTGAGCTGGCCACCTTGGCAGGTAATGTTAACTTTACAACCCCTTTTTCATCAATAAAAGCTCCTGGGCCCATGTTAGCAACTCTTACAGCAGGCCGTCCAGTTTCAATCGCTCTAATTCTCATGGCGTCAAGATTTTGCAGCGGTAATGAGCTGTCTGCAAACCAGGCTTCGTTGGCCACATTAATAAGCAACGTAGCTCCTAGTTTGACTAATGTTGACATATCTCTGCTAAAGGCTCCCTCCCAACAGATAGATATTCCTAAAAGCTGGCCATTGATTGATATTAATTCCGGCGTTCTACCAAAACTACGATGCTGATCTCCGGGTACATAAGGATCAATAAATGACAAGAAGGATGGCACATATTCGCCAAACAACACTAAATGCCTTTTACGATAACTCTGCATCGGCTCAGAGCCGATAGTAAAGGCGGTGTTAAATAGATGCTGATCCAAAGTTGCTTCAAAAGCACCAATCAGTAAGGTGGAGTTGTGATTTTTTGCCCGATTATGTAAAGCCGTTAAGCTATTAACGACGTGATGCTTTTCGAGAGTCACTACGGTTTCTGGCCAGATGATTAAATTAGCTTTACCAAGGTATTCTTGACTCAGATTGGTTAATTCATTGAGTCGCTGTATCTCCCCAATTGCCTGCATTTTGTGTTGTTGAGAAGTAGCTGATTGAACCATCGCTAGAGTAATTTTATCTGCACTTTTCGTAGTCCACTGCTGTTGTTTAGACCACTGTCCAAAGCCAAGAAGTAATATCATTATCAATGGCATGACAATTCTGACGGAATGAACTTTAGCCTTAACTTCGTTTTTAAGCACTGATAAAATACAAAAGCTTATAAGTATGACAACACCTGAGCTACCCACCTCACCAATCAGTGGATAGAAACCAGCGATTGGACTTTCCAATTGGCTTTGGCCTAAACTGATCCAGGGTCCACCACCAAATACCTGAAAGCGAATATCTTCGGTAAAGACCCACAAAGCAGATAATAAAATAGGCACTAGTATTTTTATTTTATTCGCATAACCTGCCAACCAACAAAAGACTGTGGGTGCAAGGGCACAGGCTCCAGCAATTAAAAAGTTAGAAAAGAGCGCCATAGGCCAAGAAAAATCTACCTGAGTCACCAGAGTCTTTGTTAACCAGTAGCTGCCAATACCAAAGTAGGTGATGCCAAAGAGTGCACCACGCAGCATCCTCGTTTCAGGGTTGCTATGTTGACAGGCGATCAGCAGTGGAATGAGTAATACATAACACAACCACCAATAATAAAAGGGCGCAAAGCATAATGACATCAGAGCACCCGATATTGTACAGGCAATATAGGAGTCTGAGAGTTTTAACAGCTGATAGATACCTTTAGTATGAAATGTACGCAACTAGTTAGCCCTGCAATAGATCCGATTCACATCGCCACTGCCCAAACCAGCCCCACCACCAAGATATAACTTCCAGGCTCTAAAAGTTGCTTCACCCATTTTTTCTTTCATCTGCGTTTCATTCTGCAATAATCTCTGATGCCAGCAGGTAAGTGTCTTGGAATACTGTTGTTTCAAATTTAATACTTTTAAAACAATAAAGCCATTTTCTTCCAGAGCTTTAATATGTTCAGCTAAGGTAAACCAGTGAAACCCCGGCCAGACATATTTTTTATTAAAGGCTATTCCAACCTGTGCATCCAAGGGGGTTGAAGAATAGTGTGCCATCAGACTGTGGTGAACATATCGGCCACCTGACTTAATCCTTTTACGTATATTACGAACATAGGGCAACAACCCTCGAGGTCCGACGTGACTGATCATGCCGGTTGAGCATATATGGTCATAAATACGATTATCTTCACGATAATCGCCTTCGTTGAGTTCCCACATTTGACGGTCAAAATTGTTCAGCCATTTTCTGCCCTCACTCACCTGATTGCTTGAATGCGTCCAGCCGACAATTTTAGAGTTAGGGTAATTCTCTAAAGCGACTTGCAATTGCCCGCCATAACCACAACCAACATCCAGCATTGTCTGCCCAGATTTTGGCTCGAGGAAATCAACAGCATCTTTAAATTTTCGCCATTGGGCCTTTTCTAGTGAATCAAACTTGTCAGTCTGACCTAAGCCCGCTTTTAGATATTGTGGTAGATGTTCTATATTTAGATCGCTACTTTCAAACATGGCACAGGAATAAGCCATATAAGTCTTATCAAGGTAAAATTCCAAAAGTTGCTGAGGTATATCATAATGACTTTTCACATTGATTTTTGATCGAGATTTAGTTTGAAAAAAATAATGTGACAGTCTTGCATGAATCAGTTGCATGACATTTAATTTAATTTTGGCAAAATGTTTTATCGATGTCAGTAAATAAAAATTACCTTCAATATCAACCTCTTGTTCCAGATACCTTTCAATAAAACCAAGTGCATTTAATGCCAAGAGGTCTTTCGCAGCTCTCTGAGTATGGATAATTATTTGCAGTGGCTTGGGATACCAATGGCTCTTTCCCTGGCCGACTGAGTAATTTCGACCTGTCCAATCTTTAATTTCAATTTGCCATGGAAATTCAGAAAATGTTGTTGTCGTGAACAGCTCTAACCTTAGACTGATGGTCACTTGTTATCCTTTGGTTTCATCTGTAATATTAGATAAGTATTTTTCAATTAACTCACCTTCATCAAGCTTTATGCGTATCTTTTCTCTAAAGCTGTTTTAGCAATAAAGTCAGACCGATCCTTATATTTAGGGTTAGACTCAACTTCTTTGTCCATATATTTTAATATATGTCTTGGTAGTGATATGTTAACCCTTTCCTTTTTATCAAAGTTCATATCAATATCGATAAACGAGACAATATGATTTTCTCCGAAGTTAGTTAGTGTGTGAGTTCCAATGTCACTAGGTTTTGGCAACTCACCACCTAATTCCAATAAAAGCTCTATATGACTCTGCAAACCTTCTGAGGCCTTCGTTAAAGCATCTTCAAATGTGTCCCCTGCTGAGAAAAAACCCTCAACATCTGGAACTGACACACCGAACGCAGTCTCATTATCTCCTAATTCAACTACAGCTAAATACTTCATCTGTTTAACTCCTCACTTGTTTTTTAATTTTTTGGACGCTATAGGCGCCCTACTCTTTTTATCTTGCTAACTAGCCCTTTTCCTAAATCCTTTTTTGGGTGTGGAATTGTCAATAACTCTGGATAATCATCATGTTTAAAATGGTGATGACTTCCAACTACTCTGACTTCTTTCCATCCTTTTTTCAGCGCAAGCTTGATCAGTTCACCACTCTTCATCACGTTTGGCCTCTTTCTTTTAGTGAACGTGTGTATTATACACACGCATGTTGAGGACGTCAATTTTTGTGTGTATGATATACACACTTTATTTGATATTGCTCTTCATAACCTCATGATATTCATCAAAACCTTAAATTGTTGTATAGTATGATTGCTTTTAATGATATATCACTTTTATATCCCATTCCTTTTTTTGAATAGAGACAAATATTTATATCAATAAATGATACTAGATAAACTCTTATATTAAGACTTAATCATGACTATAGTTGAAGGACAAATATAATCTCTTAAAAAATTAAAAGAAATATTAAATCAAAACGGCATTACAAGATTTAATTCTATTGCTGAAATTAATGCTTTTATTAAGAACTATGACTTTGAAAAGACTCAACGACTATGGACTAAAAGTCCATAGGTTGCAGTCCACGGACTGAAAGTCCTATTCAAGAATAATATTTCCCTTATCTCCATTCGATGGATCTCG
>NVWF01000032.1 GCA_002746155.1 Gammaproteobacteria bacterium
ATTAAAAATGAAAGAGGCTGGAAAATGACTGAATAATTTTTAAAAATAAGGAATGCTGGATTTAGAGTTAATAATCTTCTTTCATCGAGAATTGCTGCAATCAAGCAAAACTAATGGTATTAATACCCTCAATCAATTATTCTTAGGGATTAGCCCTTTAGTTGCACTTGTTGCTAGTACTCAGGGATTATATTAAAGTTAATAAGGATATTATGAAAACTATTATTTACACTCTGCTCTGTATTCTATCCACTACCGCAATCTATGGTAAAGAAGCATTAATTCCTCTTGAGGTCTTTGCTAAGCAAGCAAAATATACCAATATGAAAATTTCACCTACGGGTGAATATTTAGCATTCAGCTATGAAGATGGCACTGAAGTTAAATTAGCTGTGATGGAAACAAAATCTAAGAAGGTAATTTCGAATTTTGAATTTGGAGATGACCGCCATGTGGTCGAATTTGACTGGCTGAATGATGATCGTATAGGGATGACTATCCAAACCATTATTGGTTGGCTTGATGGCGTCAATCGTAAGACGGTTTGGGCTGCTGCAAATGCTGATGGTTCTGATAGGCGCATTTTGTGGGATAACAAGAATTTCGCTTCTCTGAGAATGATCTCTACACTCAGAAGTGATCCCAATCATGTCTTAGCTTTAAAGAGTAATTACCGTGATAGGGGCAAGGTCAAACTGTTTAAAGTCAACATTTACAAGAATAAACAGTCTTATATACCTGACTCACCAAAATCTGCTGCATTCACTGTGCCAGGTGTTGTGGGAATTGGTGTTGATCTTGAAGATAAGGTTCGCTTCGCTATCGAATATGATCAAGGTGACGATATAATTGATAATAAAGACGATAGTTTATACTTTCACTACAAAGACGAAAATGATAAGTGGCAAAAACTAGCATTAAATTCTGTACGAAAATATCTCCCCCAGTTTCAACTGCTTGGTATGTCAGCAGATAATAAGCGTATTTATTTTTTGTCGAACCATGATATGAAAATGAACGATACCTTGGGGCTTTTTGAATTTAATACAATCACTAAAGCAATAACATTTGTGTATAGGCATAAGGATGTTGATATCACAAGGGGTATTTATGGTAGTAAAAACCAGTTAATTGGTGTTTATCTTGAGCCAGGATATCCTGAAATTTATTATCTAAATGAGGATGATAACTTAAATGATATTAATATGAATAAAACCTTATCTGCTTCCTTCAAAAATCAATTCATGTCAATCACCAGTCACACAGATAATAATAATTTATTTCTTCTCAGAGTGAGAAGTGATATCAATCCAGGAGCCTATTATCTCTATAACAATGAAAAAAGAAACATAAAGTACCTCACTAGTAGCAAGCCTGAAGTTGATATTAAAAAGATGGCGAAAGTTGAGCCATTCGTACTTACAGCACGAGATGGCTTACAAATGTATGGTCAAATCACCATACCAAATAATGTTAAACAGAAGGATCTCCCACTTGTAGTTTATCCTCATGGTGGTCCATATGGTGTTGCTGATAGATGGGGGTGGGATAGAAGGGCTCAGGTGTTGGCTAGCCGAGGATATTTAGTCTTGCAGCTGAATTTTCGTGGCTCAGGTGGTTATGGAGAAGACTTTCAAGATGCAGGTGATGAAGAGTGGGGAGCTAAAATGCAAGATGATATTACGGATGCTACTCATTGGGCAATTAATAATGGTTTAGCGGATCCAGAAAGAATTTGTATCCATGGTGCCTCTTATGGTGGTTATGCATCCATGCAAGGGGTTGTTAAAGAGCCTGATCTCTATAAATGCTCAATTCCCGATGCGGGTGTTTATGAAATGGCCCACCAATGGGATGTTGCAGATTCATTTAAAGGTTACAAGGGTTCTGCTCGTAAAAAGCAATATATGAAAAAATCAATTGGTGGTTATTCAAATGTAGAGGAACGTTCACCGGTATATCATGTGGATAAACTAAAGGCAGCGTTACTCATTGTACATGGCGGTGCTGATGTTCGAGTACCAATCTCAAATGCTTATCTTCTAGAAGAAAAACTTAAAGAAGCAGGTAAACCGTATAAAACTTTATACAAAGATAAAGAGGGCCATGGTTTTACTCAACTAGAAAATAGGATTGAGTTTTATGAAACTATGTTAGATTTCTTGGATGAACACATTGGCCAGAATGCTAAGCGAAAGCACTAAATTTACCCTGATCATTTTTCCTCAATGGGTGTTAGTCATGATATTATTGTAATTGTCATTTATCAAAAAGGTTAATTTAATGAATCGAATATTCGCAGGTATTATTTTACTAACATTGGTACCCATTTCATTTGTCAGTGCTGTGGATTCATTGAATGCCGAGCTGGAGAAATGTGCCGTAATGACTCGTGATCTACAACGACTCTCCTGTTACGATATTTTATCTGGAAAATCGTCATCCTATCCGGCCGAGGCTCTTACTGTTCGGTCAATAAATAGTCTCTCAGAAAAGAATACTCTAGTAGCTGCTCCAAAAGTAGAAGAAAATAACTTTGGACTAACTGGAAAAAGTGCCAGCTTGAAAGCTACAAAACCTAGTGACTTTGGCTTGGAAACACAGAGTAATGATAAAGARTTAAAAAGCTCTATACCTGGAAAATTTACCGGCTGGAAAGGGGGAGATAAACTTACACTGGCAAATGGTCRAGYAWKSCRMMYYWMWNACWNCAKWYWNARATTKWTTCRCMAWKMMWCTARMNNNCCAAAANATCAYYAWYRTCAAMKKCSYNAWTTGMKYMTTRKCSRATNTCRWAKKSATGGATTGAACAAGACAGCCCAAGTAATTCGGATAAAATAGTCATCTTGAATGTAGGCTTGATTGTAAAGACCATATGAAATGGTGGCTACGGGTGGACTTGAACCACCGACCCCAGCATTATGAATGCTGTGCTCTAACCAGCTGAGCTACGTAGCCATTATGGAGCTGACAACCGCTTTGGCGGCAAGGCGCGTATTGTCCTAGACAAGATGTCTTCTGTCAATACTGAATGTCCATTTAAACCAAAGTTCTAAACATTTACCTCTTCACTCGCATCGAAAAAAGTCGGTCTTAGTGTTTAGACATTAAATCTAAAGTGTACTACATCACCATCCTGTACGATGTAATCTTTTCCTTCTAGACGCCATTTTCCAGCTGTCTTGGCGCCACTTTCACCTTTACACTCTACATAATCGTCATAGGAAATAACTTCAGCTCTAATAAAGCCTTTTTCAAAGTCTGTATGAATCTTACCAGCTGCTCTAGGCGCAGTATCACCGATAGAAATAGTCCAAGCTCKTMMWTSWTTKYCWCNSSKCRRTSRWRTWMGTTTNGKRACTNYAAKYRRWYYRYMMYYSRMWSKRMYAWCRSGATTSMGKCCAGRMTCTSKYWKKYCAWTTTCTTCNANNMAGYCNCMKKYYCKSATSSTYWKYKAKTNKMWRYWRKTTMANGCKYMSWYKGATGCANASWSWKMAWYWACAANWGYAYKTTYAKMSKCTNYYRTKRTWYGAASTNYGMTNRMKTARKKGAYWATYWKCWWWMCYGTNTTCMMTAACANNTTNNYSSAATNTRCAYGNTNGRTNWWKMYAKWKAMYRSWSGSANASWKKCTNMMAYGNTMMWKTTCNMWWWGYRWCTANYSKTWAATNANCSTNCWSGTWTTNNWTYWYCGWKMYSYWYWMWCWAKMRMKMAMMWMWRKCMSYTMARKCWTTKSCKTNWTKATCWSCTGWGMSRYYYAAYKTYACCGYTKWWYKMKMTKGNTTKKKMKATNRWKTYMAGATSRKCAAKTGNNANTKMAGTWTTNWTSAYTTNMTMCWWSTWCANWKYSGYTKKAWTYYGYYTKANAYWWGAWWYACATCATCATCTTCAAAGCAGCGTACAACATGGGCAATTGCATCGGTCTCACGAATATTAGCCAAGAATTGATTGCCTAGACCTTCGCCTTTAGATGCGCCTGCTACAAGTCCTGCAATATCAACAAACTCCATTGTGGTAGGTAAAACGCGCTCTGGGTTTACAAGGTCAGCTAAGGGCTGGATACGAGGGTCAGGTACTGGAACGATTCCAGTATTAGGTTCGATGGTGCAAAAGGGATAGTTTTGTGCATCAATACCAGCATTAGTAAGTGCGTTGAATAAAGTCGATTTCCCTACATTTGGTAGTCCGACTATGCCACAGTTAAATCCCATGTTAATAACCCTTTAAGTGTATTTTAAGTTAACTAGTTGTGTGTAATTTATTCATAGCGGCACCCATGTCGCCACTAATGATTAATTCTATAACGTCTTCAATATCTTCTATGGAATGTTCCATTTGCTTTCGATCAGAGACCGACGGGCGACTTAGTACGTAATCATGTACCAGTTTTTTATCACCAGGATGACCTATGCCAATACGCAACCGGTAAAAGTCTTTATCGCCACTGAGCTTATTGATGATATCTCGAAGCCCGTTATGCCCACCATGTCCGCCAGATTGTTTAAGGCGTACAGTACCGGCTGGAAAATCAAGTTCATCATGGGCCACTAAAATTTCTTCAGGCATAATTTTGAAGTAGTTCGCTAGCGACTGTACAGCTTGACCACTACGGTTCATGAAGGTAGTTGGAATAATAAGGTGGACATCGCCTGAAGGTAGGCTAAGTTTCGTTGTTAATCCGGAGTATTTACGATCTGCTTTGAGCGTTAGCTGATAACGCCTTGCTAAAGCTTCAATTAGCCAAGCACCGGCATTGTGGCGCGTTTGTTCATATTGCGGGCCAGGATTGCCCAAGCCCGCAATTAATCTTATGGTACTCATGTACCCGAAGCTTGACTAGTCTTCGTTAGTTTCAGCTGCATCATCATCTGTTGATTCAACTTCATCTGTAGCTGCTTCTTCGACTTCAGTCTCCTCAGCACCACCACGATGTAGAATGCTTGCTACGGGTGAGTCATGACTTTCATCACCATGGCTAAGTGCAACAGATACAACATCCTTAGGTAGGGTTACTTCAGAAATATGAACACTATCACCTATGTCTAGAGCAGCAAGATCTACTTCGATAAACTCAGGTAGATCCTTAGGAAAACAACTCACTTCAAGCTCATTGATTTGGTGAGAAATGATTCCACCTGCTTTAAAGCCTATGCATATATCTTCATTTAAGAAGTGAAGGGGTACATGAACAGTTAACTTGGTGCGTGAGTTAATGCGTTGGAAATCCATGTGCATAATTTTAGGTTTGAAAGCGTGACGCTGAATGTCACGTACAATTGCACGTTGCTTTTTGCCATTGGCTACAAGGGTTAGAATGTGTGAATAAAAAGCTTCGTGTTCTAGATGCTGAATAATTTCATTATGATCTAGTGTTAACGACTGGGGTTTTTTTCCATCACCGTACAAAATTGCAGGTACTTTACCTTTATGACGCAGGCGGCGGCTCGCTCCCTTTCCTGATTCGTCACGAAGCTCAGCTTTGATTACAAATAATTCTTCACTCATGTTGTTCTCCAAATTGGACCACTTGGTCCTCTAATGTGTTTGTACTCCGCGACCAGAGCTACAAACGGTTTAAAAAACTAAAGTCTGCAAAATGCAGATTTTAGTGTTATTCAAATATTACTCAAAAAACATTGAGCTTAATGATTCTTCCGTATTCAGACGTCGCATGGCTTCTGCAAGCATATCAGAAAGTGATATTTGTCTAATGCGATCACAGTTTTTAGCGGCATCACTTAGTGGGATGGTATCTGTTACCACTAGTACATCTAAAGCTGAATCAGAGATTGTCTCTATTGCGTTACCTGATAAAACTGGGTGGGTACAGTAGGCATAAACTTTTAATGCGCCATTAGCTTTTAATGCAGCAGCTGCAGTACAAAGTGTACCGGCGGTATCCACCATGTCATCGACGATAATACAAATTTTGTCTTGTACATCACCAATAATATTCATTACTTGAGCTTCATTTGCTTTCGGACGACGTTTGTCGATAATTGCTAATTCAGCATCATTTAATCTTTTAGCAAGTGCTCTAGCTCGAACAACACCGCCTACATCAGGTGAGACAACAATGGTATTTTCTGTCTTATGCTGATTAATATCGTTAAGTAGAATGGGTGTACCGTAAACATTATCTACTGGGAAATCAAAGAATCCCTGGATTTGATCGGCGTGTAAATCAACTGTTAGTACTCTGTTGATGCCTACGATTGCCATCATATCAGCAACAACTTTTGCGCTGATGGCAACTCTTGCAGAGCGAACACGTCTATCTTGTCTTGCATAGCCAAAATAGGGAACAACTGCAGTTATTCTTCCTGCTGAAGCACGACGAAGTGCATCAGCCATGATAATCAATTCCATTAAATTATCATTTGCAGGAGAGCAGGTAGACTGGACAATAAACACATCCTGACCACGCACATTCTCTTTGATTTCAACACTAATTTCACCATCACTAAAGCGTGAAATTGATGCATCAGATAATTTTATATCGAGATGGCTAGCAATTGATTGTGCAAGTTCAGGTGTAGCATTACCGCTAAATAGCATCATGTCAGTCATGGCAGTATCCATTTGGCTGAGAGTATAAAAGGGCGTTATCTTTCGATAACGCCCTCCTGGCATAATGGCTGGGACGGGAGGATTCGAACCTCCGAATGCTGGCATCAAAAGCCAGTGTCTTGCCACTTGACGACGTCCCAACAGGGTCCCGGTTTTACCGAGATAACTTACTATTAGCTGAGTGACCGTTTGACCGGTGATTGGTTCACTCCTCTTGCAACGAAGCCTTTTAAATCTAGAGGTAACAAGTTTTGAACTTTTTTAGCTTCCTGTTCCGTAGGGAAACTACAAAAAACGCAACAGCCTGTTCCTGTCATTCTAGCTACCCCATATTTGGATAGCCAGCTAAGTGCTTGTTTTACTTCAGGATATCGCTTTGTAACTACTGATTCACAGTCATTTCTAAGCTTTCCCAGAACCTCCCAATTCAGAGGTGCGCGTATTCTGAGGGTTTTACTATCCCTTGTCAACGCTGAATCGGAGAAAATTTCACTTGTATTTACATGGCAAGTTGGCACAAGAACTAGGTACCAATTTTGCTCCGGGTAAGCTGGGGTAAACTCTTCTCCAATTCCTTTAGCAATGCAGGCTTCACCATGGATAAAAACCGGAACATCGGCACCTAATTCAAGTCCAATTCTTTTAAGCTCATGGCTAGCTAAATTTAATTGCCATAATTGATTTAATGCTAATAAGCTAGTGGCGGCATTACTACTGCCACCACCTAGACCGCCACCCATTGGCAGTACCTTCTTTAGTCGGATATTTACACCGAATTGCTGATTGCAGTTTGCTTGAGAGTGAAGTAATTTCGCTGCGCGTATGATGAGATTATCTTCATCAGATACGCCTTTTAGAGGGGTTTCTAAATTAATAATACCGTCATGACGGCTAGTAAAAGTTAGCTCATCTGAATAATCAAGAAATTGAAAGGCGGTGTGGAGATTATGATAACCATCTGGTCTTTGACCTGTAATGTGGAGGAATAGGTTTAACTTAGCAGGGGCTAACCAGATATCACTCATAGCTTTGTTCCGAGAATCCATTTTCGTATTGAAAATTTCAGTGTCACTTGGCCATCGGTTACGGTTATTTGTTTTGGAAGAGATAGCTTATTAAAGCCATCAAAATATTGATATCTTTTAAAGGATATAGTCCATTGTTGATAGCGAATCGATTTCAAATAGCCTAGGCTATTATAAGTTAAAACACTTTGTTCGCCAGGATAAGGAAGCCCTCTTACCCAATAATTTAGATGATCGATGGGTAGAGGGTATCCAAGAACATTTAATAATAAATCCTCAACCTTATGAGATTGATAGACCTTATTGTCGGCTAGTTCTAGGGTCGCTAGTTCTGCGCTCTGGTGTAGCTTGGCATAGGTATTACCAAAAGTGCCGTAAAGTAACAGCAGTTGTTGTTCGGGCTTATGTTGCCAATTAAAACTCAAAGAATTGGCCTCATCAGCAGTACGAATAGCTAATCGTCCAGTCAAAGTCCACATATCAATGTTATTGAGCTGTTGTTGTCTTTGCTGAGCAGTCATTTTTTTAAGCTCAACTTTTGGTGCTGACATACAGCCAGTTAGTACTAGGCTAGTTATGACAGTAAAAATTAAAAGAGTCTGGCTGTAGACCTTTTTAGGTACTCTGTGAACAAGATTCATCTTTGAGTTGAGCTTAGGTTAATATTGATATTCAATTGTTGAATGATCGTTTTCAGTGCTTCGTTATCTGGAGACAGCTTAATGGCTTTAGAAAAAATGTCTAGGGCTTTATGTTTTTGATCCAGGTGCCAAAGGATTTCACCTAAGTGGGCAGCAATTTCTGCTGACTTATCAAGCTCATAAGCTTGTTGCAGATAATCAACTGCTTCTTCTAATCTTCCTAAACGGTATAAAACCCAACCCATACTATCAATGATTGCAGGGCTTGATGGATTTTTAGTAAAAGCTCGTTCAATCATTATAAAAGCTTCAGCAAGTTCCCTATTGGCATCGGCTAAGGTATAGCCGAGGGCATTAAGAGCGTCTGTATGATCAGGATCGACCTGCAATATTGCTCTTAAGTCTGACTCTGTTACATCCATGGCGCCCATTTCAGCAGCAGCCATGGCTCTCATATAGCGAAAGTTTATATCGTTATCCTTAGGTGATAAACTTTTTAGATACTCAAGAGCTTGCTGCTCTTTCCCCTGCTGTTGTAATAATCTAGATACCATTAAGTGGGCTGTGGAATAATATCGACTAGAGGTAATTTGTCGATACAACGTAATAGCTGTTTCATTGTCATTATCATGTGTTGCTATTTCAGCTAAATAAAAAAGTACGGAGTTTCTGAGCCGTCGATATCGCAACAAGGGCTCAAAATAATCCTTACTGAGTTGATAGTTTTCTTCAGAATAATAAATCGCAGCGATCATATACCTTGCATCCGTATCATTGGGAAGATTGATTAGGATTTGTTCAAATTGCTCACGAGCTTGTGAATAACGATCAAGTTCATAATATAGCTGTCCTAAGCTGTTACGAATGGCATTAGATTTAGTGTGTTTTTCAAGGGTTTTTTTGTACCAGTCAATGGCTTTTTCTTGCTGACCGCTTGCCACTAGTATTTCGCCCTTTAGCATCCACGCTAGAATATTATCGGAATGTTGTTCAATTATCGAGGTGGTTAAACTGAGCGCTTTTGACCAATTTTTCTGCTGCTGATATAGAGTTGCTAAAGCAAGTGACAGGGCAAGTTTGTCAGGATGTTCGAGTGATAACGATTGATACAAGGGTAATACTTTTAACTGATTCTCAGCTGAAGCTAAAAGCTTTAAAAAGATCAACAGCTCGTTATTATTGGGCTCTAAAAGTATTACTTTCTCTATGGCATCCCGGGAAAGCTGCTTGTAAGATTCGGCCTTGTGCTGAGATCTTAAATAGTAATATGAGAGTAGTTTCCAAGGAAGAAGGGCTTCAGGTTGTTGGGTGACCCAAAGAGTTGCAATTTTAAAGGAAGCTTCTTTGTTTTTAAGTTGTTCACTGAGAGTCAAGGCTTCTCTTACTAGTTCAATATTTGGTGTAAGCTGAAGGGCAGCCAGATAGTACTCAAGTGCTGCTTTATAATTACTCTGGCCTGCGGCAATTCGACCCAATAATATATTTCTATATAGATCGGCCTTAGCATCATGGGTTGTTGGGTAATCAATCAGTACATCTGAAAACTTATTAGCTTTAAGTGGTTTGGTGTTATTAGATGCACAGCCACCCACAATCAAGATTAAGATTGTCATGGTAAATATGAAATTATGGGGTAAATGCCTTCTCATAATGCTTCTTTGGTTTTGCTCGGTTCAGTTGCTAAAAAGGAGCTGATGGTTAAGATTAGCATTGCTCGAGATAGATCCTCAAGAAAAGGATTGTGTTATTGAACTCAAATACTCTAAAATTTGAGAAATAAGCTTTGAACCTCTACCGCTTTGCCTTAAAATGGGCATCTTGAGGTGGAACAGGTATAGTACTTTCTTTGTAGGTAAACGTTACAGTCATGACATTAATCGCTTTAGGGATAAATCATAAAACTGCAAAACTGGATGTTCGAGAAAAGGTTGCCTTTTCTCCTGAGCAATTGCCCCTTGCCCTGCAGGAATTAATTGGTCTATCGACGTTAAAAGAAGCTGCTTTGTTATCAACATGCAATAGAACTGAACTTTATTTACACATTAATGAAGATGATGTGGCCCAAGTTTTAGACTGGTTGAAAGAGCATAAATCCCTTGAAGATAGTGATATTACCGACTGTCACTACATCTACAAAAATGAAAAAGCAGTGGCTCATATGATGAAGGTCGCCTGTGGTCTAGACTCTATGGTGCTTGGTGAACCGCAAATATTAGGACAGCTTAAACAAGCGTTTGCCATTGCCAGATCCACCGGTACTATGGGAGCCCACTTAGAGCAGTTGTTTCAACATTCTTTCTCTGTGGCTAAAACGGTTCGTACTGAAACCGATATAGGAGCCAGTGCTGTGTCTGTTGCCTATGCAGCAGTTACCCTCGCAAAACGATTGTTTAGCACCCTTGAAAATACTACTGCCTTATTTATAGGAGCTGGCGAAACCATTGAGCTAGCAGCCCAACATTTCACTAATCAAGCGTCAATAAACACAATTTTTGCTAACAGAACACGAGAAAGGGCTAGTGATCTGGCAGAGCGATTTAAAGGTGAGGCCATATCCCTATCTGAAATACCGAACTACTTACCCAAGGCTGATATTGTGATTTCATCAACCGCTAGTCCATTACCTATCTTAGGCAAGGGGTTGGTGGAGAGTGCTATTAAACAGCGCAAGCATAAGCCTATTTTTATGATTGATTTGGCGGTGCCCAGAGACATAGAGGCTGAGGTCAGAGAGCTTGCTGATATTTATCTTTATGATGTGGATGCTTTGCAGGATGTTATTAAAGAAAATCTAAAAGAACGGGAAAAAGCTGCCGTTGAAGCCATGTTGATCATTAATGAGCAAACAAAACGATTTCTAGATTGGCGTCGTTCTCTTGACGCGGTATCTACCATTAGAATATTTCGTGACAAATACCAAGATATGGCGAATACGGAATTATCACGAAGTCTCTCTCGACTAGAAAAAGGTGAATCGCCCGAAGCTTTACTGAGAGAACTAACCCGTCGGCTCACGAATAAATTTCTTCATGAGCCAACCCGTCAACTTAACGAAGCGGGCAGCCAAGGAGATACTGAATCTTTAAATCGGGCGCGTAATTTATTTTCACTTGATTTCCATTCTGTAGGAAAAAATACCCAGGATAAATAAAAATAATAAGACTATGAAAAAATCTATTTATATTAAGCTAGAAACCCTCAATGAACGACATGAAGAAATCGGTTATCTGTTGGGTGATCCCGAGGTAATTGGTGATCAAAACCGTTTTAGACAATTATCCCAAGAATATTCACAGCTTGAAGAAGTGGTGGAAACTTTTAAAAGTTACCAGCTAGCAGAGCAGGCACATGAAGCTGCACAAGAAATGTTAAAAGATTCCGATGCTGAAATTCGAGAGATGGCCCAAGAGGAATTTAAAGAAACAAAAACTGAAATTGAAACGTTGAATCTTCATTTGCAGAAACTCTTGTTGCCAAAAGATCCTAATGATGAGAAAAATACTTATCTTGAGATCCGTGCTGGAACAGGTGGAGATGAAGCTGCTATCTTTGCTGGGGATTTATTTAGGATGTACAGTCGCTTTGCTGAAAAAAATCGCTGGCAGGTTGAAGTTTTGAGCCAGAATGAAGGTGACCATGGTGGTTATAAAGAAATCATCACCAGAATAGTAGGCACGGGAGTATATTCTAAATTGAAGTTTGAATCTGGTGCCCATCGTGTGCAACGGGTACCTGACACCGAGTCTCAAGGTCGAGTTCATACCTCAGCCTGCACGGTAGTGATCATGGCCGAAGCTGATGAGATAGATGCGCCAGATATTAATCCTGCTGATCTGAAGGTGGATACTTACCGAGCATCTGGAGCAGGGGGTCAGCATATCAATAAAACTGATTCTGCAGTAAGAATTACTCACCTGCCATCAGGTGTTGTGATTGAATGTCAAGATGAAAGGTCCCAGCATAAAAATAGAGCTAGGGCCATGTCGTTACTTGCTTCAAAACTTCTTGCGGATGCAGAATCAAAACAAAAAGCTGAACAGGAAGCAACTAGGCGTGATCTTGTTGGTACTGGAGATCGTTCTGATCGGATCCGCACCTATAACTTTCCCCAGGGACGTATGACTGATCATCGAATTAATTTAACTCTCTATAAATTGGGTGAAGTTATGGAAGGGCAGCTTGATCAAATTATCGGGCCGCTGATACATGAATATCAAGCTGATCAACTTGCTTCCATGTCGGAACTATCTTCTTAAGTTCTTTTTAAGGCTGAAAATAATATGATTACTTTTCAGCAGTGGTTGCATCAAACAACTCAACTTCTCTCAGGTGTTACTGATACAGCTTCTCTTGATGCTAGGGTTTTACTTGCTTATTGTTTGGATAAACCTCAGAGTTATTTATTAACTTGGCCTGAAAAGCCAATGACTAATGAGCTTTTAGTTGAAGTTAATGAACTTAGGAGCAGAAGAGCAAAGGGAGAACCCATTGCTTATATTACAGGATTTCAGGAGTTCTGGTCATTAGAGTTTAATGTGAATCCAGCTGTCCTGATTCCAAGGGCTGACACAGAATTAATGGTTGAATGGGCACTTGAGATTATCGAAGCATCAAAAAACAAAAATCTTAAGCTACTTGAATTAGGTACTGGCAGCGGCGCCATATCAATTGCTCTAGCCAAGGCGCATCCAGAATTGCAACTAGTGGCAACTGACTTTAGTGAAGCTGCTCTGAGCATCGCTGAAGAAAATGCTGAACTTAACCAGTGTAGTAATATTGAATTCATTCAGGGCAGTTGGTTTGATTGTTTAACTGGGCGTACTTTTGATTTAATAGTAAGTAACCCTCCTTATCTAGCGCCAACTGATCCCCATCTATTAGATGATACTTTGAAGTTTGAACCAAGGCAGGCACTTGTTGCCGAAAAAAATGGTTTAGCCGATAGTGAAGAAATTATCAAGACTGCTAAACTTCATCTAAGACTAGGTGGCAGGCTAGGCCTTGAACATGGCTATGAGCAGTCTGAAGCTATTATTGGAATAATGCAGCGAGAAGGCTATCTTAATAGCAAAACACTAAGAGATTTAGCGGGTTTGGATAGACTGAGCATTTGTAATCGGGGAGAGGATTAATAATGGATGACGAACAACTACTGCGCTACAGTCGCCATATTCTTCTGCCTCAGGTTGATTTAGAGGGCCAGGAAAAGCTCCAGCTGTCGAAAGTATTGATTGTTGGTCTTGGTGGCCTAGGTAGTCCGGTGGCTCTTTATCTTGCCGCTGCTGGCATAGGTGAGTTGTTACTCTGTGATTATGATAGGGTTGAGTTATCAAACCTACAGCGCCAAATTCTTCATGGTGTTGAATATCTGGGGAAATATAAAGTTGATTCCGCCATCGATAGACTGGGTGACATAAATCCTCAATGCAAAGTGAGTGGTTTAACAGAAGCAGTATCGGAGGAAATGCTAGAGCAGCTATTAAACCCGACGATAAATAAAGACTCAAAACAACTCAATTTATCTCAGGATTCAACTATTGATTCAACTATCGATTTAGTTATCGACTGTACGGACAATTTAACTAGTCGTCTTCTGATTAATCAAGCTTGTGTAAAATATCGCACCAAATTGCTTTCGGGTGCAGCCATTAGAATGGAGGGTCAGGTATCGGTTTTCTTAAATCAAGGTGATGGTCCTTGTTATCAGTGTCTATTTTCAACTACCCAAGCGGATGAGCTGAGTTGTTCTGAAGCAGGAGTTTTGGCAACAACAGTGGGTATCATTGGCACACTTCAAGCTCAAGAAGCGCTTAAAATACTGATGGATATAGGTGATATTAAAGACGGTAGTTTGTTGCTGATGGATGGTATGACAGGAGATTGGAAAAAGTTAACGATTAGTAGAAAACCCGATTGCCTAGCCTGTGGTAAGGTGTAAAAATGGGTCGGAGTCAATAACGTACACGTTATTGACTCCGACCCCGATTGTTTTACTTTGTACCTGGCAATTGCAGGATTAAACCATCAGGACCACCGCCCATTAGGGTTTGAGGGTAGGCACCATTCCATTTTGATATGGCATTATATTTTATTAATGCTGAGGTAACTGACTTGGCGAGAACTGTATTTGCTTGTGCCTGGGCTTTGGCTAGGGCTGCAATTTCATAGGCCGCGGCATCTGCGAGGGTACGTTTTGCATTCGCATCAGACACTGCAGCCTGCTCACGGGCTTCGGCTTGCTTAACTTGTTGTTGGGCTTGTTGTTCAACAATACTCAGCTGAGCTTTTTCACGCTCTAGTTGTTCTTGACGCTCTTTGGTTTGGACGACTGCACTGGTTACCACCTGTGGTAAAGTGATATCCCTAAATAATACAGCTTCAATTTCAATACCTTTTCTTGACATATACTCTGTAAGGCCATCTTCCATGTATAGCTGTAGATGTTGTTGTACAGTATCGAGATAGAAGTCCTGTGATTTTGCAACGGTTTTGCCAGCTTCTCTAAGTAGCGAACGAACTTTTGGAGTTAGCAGTTTTACAACCACATCTCTTAAACTTCCAGACTCTTGTAACATAGTTGGTGTATAAGATGGATTAAGTCTAAAGGTCACCGATATGTCCATGGAGGTTTTTAACTTGTCTTGTGAAGGTACTTGAACCTTTGTCCAGGTTTCTGTGTGTACACGAAGATCATAATTATAAAACTTTAAAAGAGGGTTTACCAAGTGAAGGCCTTCATCTAGAGGCTCGTTTTGAATATCACCAAATAAAGTGGCGACTTTATTATGGCCCGGTGCAACGGTTGTAAAGGAATTCATCCCTATACCTATAGCTAGTATAATAACTACAATTGGAATTATTTGTTTTATTTGTGCATTCATACTTTTCTCCAGAATAAATTTGGGGGGGATTAATGAGACTATTCAAATGATATGTTGATACAATTATGGGGTCAGTTTAGTTGATTTCAAGTAAAACGATTTTTATATTATTGATTGAATTAACAAAAAAATGAACAAAATGACGTTTGTGTGCTAACCTAGTTTTATTAGCAGGATGCTATAAAGCGGTCATATTTTAAATCAAATTTAAGACTGTATTGATTACAACATTTCTTGACGATATCTTATAAATGAAAAATTTTAAATTACTGGGTTTTATTTTTAGATCGGTGATGATGGGTATGATCGCCGCATTATTCCTATTTACTTTTTTTCCACACTTAATGTCTCCCATTAAAGAGGTGGAAACAACAACAGCTCCCTTAACAACCTTTTCTTTTGCCGATGCCATATCGAAGGTATCTCCCTCCATAGTTAATATAAAAACCTATATACCAAACCCTAAAAAAGTTAATGCTAGGGCTACGGCACAGTTAGGCATGGGATCGGGAATTATCATATCCCAACAAGGCTATATCGTTACTAACTACCATGTTATTTCAAAAGCTGAGCAGATAGCAGTTGAATTAGTTGATGGGCGGTTAACGATAGCTAAGGTAATTGGCTATGATGCTGAGAGTGATTTGGCAGTACTGAAAATATCCATGGATAACCTTCCTGCATTAAAACTCGATTCGGATGTGAGTGTCGAGGTAGGAGATGTGACATTTGTGATAGGTCATCCCTTTGGTGTGGGACAGTCGGTTACCATGGGAATAGTCAGTGCAACGGGAAGAACCGCACTGGGTATATCTGAATATGAGGATTATATTCAAACAGATGCAGCAGTGAATTTAGGAAATTCTGGAGGCGCTCTTATTAACAGCCGTGGAGAATTATTAGGCATTAGCTCAGTTTATTTTACCTATGGTACTAAAACGGGAATTAGTTTCGCTATTCCAATTAGTTTAGCGATGGATGTAATAGAACAAATTATTTTTAATGGTCGAGTAATTAGAGGATGGCTTGGTTTCAGTGGTGGACCTATTAATAAAGCTGGAACTGATAAGTTTGGCGATGGGGATTATTTGGTTGAGGGTATAACTAAAGATGGTCCAGCTGATTTGATTGGACTAAAAGTAAATGATGTGATCTTAACGGTGAATGATTTGAAGCTAGAAACAGTGGGTGATTTACATAAAATGATCGCAGAAAGTCGCATCGGTTCAAGCCTATCAATCAAAGTTAATCGAAATAATGAAACATTAACCTTTGATGTTATCGTAAAGGAACGGCCGCGTCCTGAGTGATGTTTGAGGGTGTAAAAAAGGTTATTTAACCCGTTTAATCTTTGCACCTAGTAACAGTAGTTTTTCTTCAATGGTTTCGTAACCCCTGTCTATGTGATAAATACGGTCAACATAGGTTTCACCTTTTGACACAAGTCCTGCAAGAACAAGACTAGCTGATGCTCTTAAGTCAGTTGCCATCACAGATGCTCCAGAAAGTTCTTCAACGCCTTTTACAATTACCGTATTGCCCTGTAACTTTATATCAGCACCCATTCTTTGGAGTTCTGATACATGCATAAAACGATTTTCGAAAATGGTTTCAGTGATGCTGCCAGTTCCCTCAGCGATAGAGTTGAGAGCGGTAAACTGGGCTTGCATATCAGTAGGGAAGCCTGGATAAGGGGCCGTTGTAATATCGACTGATTTAGGCCGTTTTCCTTTCATATCCAGTTCAATCCAATCATCACCTTTGGTGATAGTTGCACCTACTTCTTCAAGTTTTAACAATACAGCTTCTAGGATACTACTTCGTGTTCGTTTGACTTTAATATGACCACGGGTCATGGCAGCGCCTACAAGATAAGTGCCGGTTTCGATTCTATCTGGCATAACGTTATAGGAACCACCGCTGAGCTTTTCAACACCTTCAATGGTGATCACTGGGGTACCTGCCCCGGTTACTTTTGCTCCCATTGAGTTTAGGCAATTAGCCAGATCCACAACCTCAGGCTCTCGAGCTGCATTTTCGATGATAGTGGTGCCATCGGCAAGAGTTGCGGCCATAAGAAGGTTCTCAGTACCAGTGACACTTATCATATCCATTAGAATATGAGCGCCATGAAGTCTGTTTTCAACAGTGCCTTCAATATAACCATTGGCAACCGTGATTTTAGCACCCATTGCTTCAAGGCCTGCTATGTGCAAATTGACCGGTCTACTACCAATAGCGCAGCCACCGGGTAAGGAGACTTTGGCAGTTCCGTATCGAGAGATAAGAGGTCCAAGCACAAGAATTGAAGCACGCATGGTTTTGACTAGTTCATAAGGTGCATCATAATTATTAATGGTTTTAGTATTGACTTCAATATTCAATTTTTCATCGATGGTGAGCTCCACTCCCATACGACTGATTAATTCCATGGTAGTGGTAACATCATTTAGATGGGGAACATTGCCAATAATAGCTGTACCATCAACTAGCAGAGTTGACATTAAAATGGGTAGAGCAGCATTCTTGGCACCTGATATGCGGATTTCTCCGTTTAGGGTAGATTTTCCTGAAATTAGCAACTTATCCATTAAAGTGACAGCCTCATTTTGTTAATTATTGTTTTATGATTATTATTTTATAATTAGTATAGTCTTAATGATCTTTTTTAGAGAATTAAAGTTAGATAATTTAATTAACCAATTTGAAATTTTTTCGCCTTCTGCCATTCAGCCTCAGTATAGGTTTTTATACCTAGAGCATGTAACACGCCGCTGGTGATGTGTTCACCAACTATTCCATAGATTATCTGTTGTCTGGGAACTGCTCTGAGCCCTTCAAATTGATTTGAGATAGCTGTTACTTGAAAGTGATTACCGTCACCCTCAACAATAACTTCGGCATTTTCAAGTCCTTCTAGGAGAATGGATTGAACTTCTTCTGGTGTCATGTAAAGCCCTTATCTAAATGAAATAGTTAATTTTATAAGGGGATTATAATCCTTGTCCGGCCTTTAGTATATCTTCTAGGTGACTTAGCTCGATTAATTGTTGTAACTGTTCAGGTGTATTTGTAAATGTTAGAAGGAATTTTGAGCTTAGTGCTTCTTTCTTTAGGCATATCAATAAGGCGAGGCCAGCACTATCGCTTTTGGTAATGCCCTTTAAATCAATAGCTATGCTGCCATCTTTGGGCTGCAATAGTTTACGTTTCGCCCAAATATTGGCTACGGTTTTTTTGTTAATAATACCACTAAGAGCAAATTGCCCATTAAGTTGCTTTGTCAGCTCAAAGCTACTCATTATTTTTTGCTTTGTTATTTTTGTATTGTAGTTTTGCTATCACCGTATCAATACCTTCTTTAGAGATTTGATTACCAAATTGCTTTTTATTGCTTATTACCATACTAATACCTTCAATTTTCAGGTCGATAATTTTCCAGCTGTTGCCACTGCGTTGCATTTTATAATCGATGGACACTGGTTTCGACCCGTCTTGGATCAATCGAGTTTTAATGGTAATTCTCTTCTTGTCACTATAATCGGGCGCTGGCAGATATTTAAACGTCTGGTCAGTATAGCTTGCAAAAATCTTGGCATAAAAACGTATCATGTAAAACCGAAAAGCTTCAGCAAACTTAGTCTTTTGTTCTTTTGTTAGCTTTCTAACGTGTTTAGCTAAAACTTTGCGTGAGATAGTGTTGGTTGCAAAATGAGGAATAAGTAACTCTTCAACAATAGCCATGACGACTGTTGGATCCTCAGCTATGTTCTTCTTATTTAGCTGCAACTGTTCGATCATATCTGTAGTTGCTGTTTTAATTATCATTAAGGGATCAGCCTGCACAGCATCATCTGGTTGTATAGTTTGACTTAACATTAAAGGTTGATAGAAAAATGTTAGGCAAAGGAACAAATATCCGGCTAGTCTTAATCGCATTATTTTCATTCTCCGAAATTGTTTAGTTTAAATGTCATCAGAACTATCATTAAATAGGAACTGACCAATCAGTTCTTCTATAACAAGAGCTGATTGTGTATCTTCAATTTCATCACCTTCCACAAGAAACTCTTCATCGCCTCCGGGAGATAAAGAAAGATACTGTTCACCTAACAAGCCAGCGGTTAAAATAGAAGCTGAAGTCTCAGTGGGTAATTTGTCATAGAGCTTAAAAATAGAGAGGGTCACAACGGGAGAAAGATACTCCATATCAAGATTGATTTGTGTGACTCGACCTACTAATACACCACCCATTCTGATGGGGGAGCGAACTTTTAAATTACCAATATTGTCAAACTTTGCAATGACATTATAAGTATCAGAGTTGCCTGTTTCGGAAATGTTACTTACTTTCAAAGCTAGCATGGCAAGAGCTGCCATGCCGATGATAATAAATAACCCAACAGAAATTTCTGTGTTACGTTTATTCATTTTAACCAATATCTCCAAACATAAGTGCTGTTAGAATAAAATCTAAAGCAAGTATTGCTAGTGATGAATGTACAACAGTTTGAGTGGTAGAACGACTTATACCTTCGGAAGTTGCTACTGTGTCATAACCACGAAAAACTGCTATCCAAGTAATAAAAAACCCAAAAACGATGCTTTTAATGACACCATTTAATATATCTATTTTCCAATCGACATTGGCCTGCATACCTGACCAAAACTCACCTTCATCGACACCTAACCAATCAACACCCACCAGATGTGCGCCTAGAATTGCCACGGCACTGAAAATTGCAGCCAGCAAGGGCATGGCTATTATTCCTGCCATAAATCTGGGCGCTATGACTCGATGGATAGGATTAACCGCCATCATTTCTAAACTAGACAGCTGTTCAGTGACCTTCATTAAGCCTATTTCAGCTGTGATGGCAGAACCTGCTCTGCCAGCAAACAGTAAGGCGGCCACAACAGGCCCTAATTCTCTTACCAGAGTGAGGGCAACAAGTGGGCCTAAACTTGTTTCAGCTCCGAATTTAATGAGAGTGGTATAGCCTTGTAAGCTAAGAACCATTCCGATAAAAAATCCTGATACAATAATAATTAATAATGACTGCACACCGATAAGATGTAGTTGTAAAAAAGTTAATCTCAAGTCTTTGAGAGAGGGTACTCGAAAAAGTGAACTGATGAGCAACATACCTGCTCGACCTGTAGTTGCGAAACTTTCAAGGGCTGAAGCGCCAATTTTTCTGATGATGCCTGTAATCATTCAGAACCCCTCAGTAAATCGGAGGCGTAGTCATCAGCTGGAAAGTGAAAAGGTACTGGACCATCTGCTATACCTTGCATAAATTGATTAATTCGAGGAGTTGGTTCTTTTTGTAGTTGCTCAGGAGTTCCTTGACCGATTACTTTTCCATTTGAAATTAAATAGACATAGTCTGCAATACTGATGACTTCAGCTACATCATGGGAAACCACGATGGAGGTTAATCCTAAGACTTTATTTAACTTTGCAATAAGTTCTACTAAAACAGCCATGGATATGGGATCTTGACCTGCAAAAGGTTCGTCATACATGATCATTAGAGGATCAAGAGCTATGGCCCTAGCTAGAGCGGCACGTCTTGCCATGCCACCTGAAAGTTCAGTGGGCATCATGCTGCGAGCGCCTCTTAGGCCTACGGCTTCGAGTTTTATTAGAACAATAGCTCTAATGATGTCCTCAGGAAGATCGGTGTGTTCTCTGAGGGGAAAGGCAACATTTTCAAAGACACTAATGTCTGTAAAGAGAGCGCCACTTTGAAATAACATACCCATTTTGCGGCGAGCTTTATATAACTTATTGGTATTTAATTGATGAATATTCTGACCTTCAAATTCAATGCTGCCTTTTTCAGGCGTTAATTGGCCTCCAATTAATTTTAATAAGGTTGTCTTACCGGTTCCACTAGGGCCCATAATGGCAGTGACTTTACCCCTAGGAATTTCTATTTCAAGCCCATCGAAAATTATCCGAGTACCTCGCTTGTAGGTTAAGTTATTGATTTTTAAAATAATATCATTCATTTTGATAACTTAAAGAGCTCCATTCAATCATTTAGACATGCTATCATTTGTTGTTAAATAATAGTATTGAATTAATGAAATTATTGCTTTAATGATTAATTATCGATTATGGTTATTTCTTCTCGTTATTCTATCTTGTTTTGGCGATAAAAATGTCATAAAAGCCCTCAAATTTATAGAGAATCGTAACTGAATGTGCCAAGCTATATACCCTGGTCAAGTCTTAAGCTATTATCGGCGGCTTTTAGCAAGTAAACAAACTGATCTGACACTTATATTAATCGCTAGAGATTAACCGGAAACTATCCATGTTGTTGAATTTTGCATTAATTTTTATCGGAATTGCACTGCTCGTGTGGAGTGCCGATCGTTTTACTGATGCAGCTTCAGCCATAGCAAGAAATTTTGGTGTTTCACCCCTGCTTGTTGGTTTGACCATCGTTGCCATGGGGTCATCAGCTCCGGAAATCTTTGTATCTGTCACGGCTAGCCTTGATAATAGCCCAGGTTTGGCAATCGGTAATGCCATTGGATCTAATATTGCAAATATAGCTTTGGTATTAGGCGTAACTGCCTTAATTACACCTCTTGAAGTCGATTCTAATATTCTAAGGAGAGAATTCCCGGTACTTTTTGCTGTAGGATTTGTAGCAGGTGTCGCTATATCTGACCTTTATCTCGATTTTATTGATGGCATTGTTCTCGTTACTGGAATGTTTGTTTATCTCGGCTGGTTAGTCAGTATTGGATTACGAACTCGAGTAGAAACAGACGTTATGCTAGAGGAAATGGTAGAGGAACTTCCAGATCAGATGACCAATAAGCAAGCATGTGTTTGGTTAAGTATTGGCTTGGTACTACTTCCAGTTAGCTCTCAAATTTTAGTTAACGGCGCCACGGGGATTGCTCAAGTCTTTGGCGTAAGTGAATTTACCATCGGACTTACAATAGTCGCTCTAGGTACATCCTTACCAGAGCTTGCCGCTTCCGTTGCAGGTGTTCTTAAGGGTGAGCATGAACTTGCCATTGGCAATGTTATTGGTTCAAATATCTTCAATCTACTTGCCGTTTTAGGAATAGTAGGCTTAATCAGACCAGCACCTATACTACCCTCAGTGTTATATTCAGAATATCTACTGATGATGTTCTTATTCTTTGTAATGTTTGTCATGGCCTATGGATTTAAAGGCCCCGGTCGAATTGGTCGCTTGGAAGGTGGTTTATTATTTTCTGTTTATATTGGCTTTCTGGTCATGCAATAAAATAAATCATTAAACTAAGATTAATTCATATTAATCTGAGATAATTCAATTTATTAGTTGTGGTATACGGAAGATACTTATGCAAGACAAAATTGATTTCACTTCATTAGCCGAAGCTGTACTTCGAATCGAAGCTGATGCAGTTACCTATCAATTGCAAAACCTTGAACAATCATTTAACCAAGCCTGTGAACTTATTTTAGCTTGCCAAGGAAGAGTTGTGGTTATTGGCATGGGTAAGTCAGGGCATATTGGTCGTAAGATTGCTGCCACCATGGCCAGTACAGGTACACCATCCTTCTTTGTACATCCCGGTGAAGCAAGTCATGGGGATCTCGGAATGATTACTAAGCAAGATGTGGTACTTGCTATCTCCTACTCTGGAAAAACGGGAGAAATTATTGGTTTATTACCAGTGATCAAAAGACTTGGTGTACCCTTAATTGCCATGAGTGGTTTTGATAAATCTTCCTTAGCAGAAAATGCTGATGTTCATATCAGGGTGTCTATTGAAAAAGAAGCCTGTCCCATGAACCTAGCGCCTACTGCAAGTACAACCGCAGCCCTTGCCATGGGTGACGCTTTAGCTGTATCTCTTTTAACCGCCAGAGGATTTGACGAGGATGATTTCGCACTTTCACATCCCGGTGGCAGCTTAGGTCGAAGACTGTTATTACATGTTGATGATATTATGCATCAGGGTGAGCGATTTCCATCGGTACTTTGCAACACCCTTATAAGTGATGCTCTGTTAGAGATGACAAGGAGTCGACTGGGTATGACAACGGTTTTGACCGAGGAAGGAGCTTTAGCTGGTCTGTTCACGGATGGTGATTTACGACGTACAATTGAAGCTAAAATTGATATTCATACCACTAGCATATCTGAGGTAATGACTAAAAACTGTACCAGTGTGCAACAAGGAATTTTAGCTTTTGAAGCATTAAAGGTAATGGAAGATAACAAGATCAATGGTTTGGTTATTCTCGATGATGAAAAGAAACCCATTGGAGCTGTTAACATGTATGATTTATTGAAAGCTGGTGTAGTCTAAATTGGTGCAGCGTAAATCGGAGTAAAGATGGAAGACAGTAGTATTAAAGCCTTGGCAGGAAACATCAAGCTCTTGATCTGTGACGTAGATGGGGTACTAACAAAAGGCGAGGTAATTCTTGATAATAAACAGGGTGAAGAAAAAGCCTTTAATATTAAGGATGGCCTTGGATTTAAACTGCTACAACAAGCTGGCATTAATATAGCAATTATTACAGGAAGAAATTCTTCCATCGTCGATAGACGGATGGCAGAATTAGGTGTTTCCCTAGTTTATCAAGGCCAAAAAAATAAGATTGCAGCCTATGAAGAGCTGTTAAGCAAACTTGAGATTCAGCCAGAACAAGTGGCTTATATGGGCGACGATTTACCTGATTTACCTCTCATGAGACGTTCTGGTCTTGGTATAGCAGTAGCCGATGCACATTTTTTTGTGAAAGAAAAAGCAGATTGGATAACCTCTAGCGATGGTGGTTATGGCGCTGCCCGAGATGTTGCCGATTTAATTTTAGACGCTAAGGGCCTACTAAATGATATTCATAATGGATACTGGCAGCAATGATCAGAGCTTTTAATCTAGGTCTGGTTTTATTTCTTATCTGGTTCCTAAACGTAAGTTTTCAGGAAAAACAACTTAATAACATCAGTGCAAATGAAATCCTTGGCACCGAAGACACGCCGGATTTTTACTCAGAAGATCTTCAGATCAGACAATATAATGATCAAGGTAAACTAGAATCTTATATCACTACAAAAAGACTTTCCCATTATGTGGATAAACAATACGCCATCTTAGATGCTCCGCAATTAATGTTGTACGGTAAAGATGGCAGTGTTAAAAATATTTCATCGACCTATGGTGAGCTTAATGATAGAAGCCGAGATCTTAAGTTATCCGATAGTGTAGTTTTAATTGTGTCAGATAAAGATAATAATCAGACATTAAAAGTAGTAACGGCTGAATTATCATATAGCGATTCTGAACAGAGAATTTGGAGTGATAGCAAAGTTAAAGGTGATTCTGAACAGGGAACATTTAATTCGAATAAGCTTCAAATGGATACTAAATCAGAACAGCTTACCCTGAAGGATAAAGTTCAAATTTACTATGAACAATATAGATTGAATATCAGTGCTGATCTGCTCACCAGTAATCCTGAAACGGATCTAAGCAGGTTAAAGGGGCAGGTAAACCTTGTACATGAAAATATTATAATCTCTGGAGATGCTGCAGAAGTTCAGTCTGCCAAAGATAAGCAACAACAATTCATAATTACTGGAGAACCGGTTAATTTTAAACAGAATCTAGCTGGCTCTAGCATGACAGCAAAAACCAGACAGCTAGTTTATTTTCCCTCACTAGAGCGAATGGATCTTGAGGGTAGGGTTGAAGTCATTCAAAAAACAGCCAACTTTGAATTTGAAATCAAAGCAGCTCAAATCCAAATCCAGTTTAGAGAACAAAGCCCTTTTAGACTTGATGCGGTGGGAGAACCTGCATACTTTATACATCGATTAGCAGACCGCACAGTGATGATTGACGCTAAAAATATTGTTTGGCAAGCTGAGGCTAATATTGCTGTACTGACAGAAGCAACGGTTCAAGATGGACAAACCACTTTTTCTGCTGACGAAATTAACTATAATACCTTAACTGGAGAAATCTCAGCTACTGGAAGTGGTAACTCCCGTCCAAGCTATCAATACACTCCCAGTGAAGATAAGGAAAAACAGCAAGCCAATGACTCTTAAAGTAGAAAGTCTTGCCAAGCGATACGGTGATAAATGGGTAACTTCCAATGTTAGTCTTGAAGTTAAGCCTGGTCAAATCGTTGGATTGCTTGGTCCTAATGGAGCAGGAAAAACAACTTCCTTTTATATGATCATTGGACTTGTGGAAGCTGATCAAGGAAGCATTTTTTTAGACGATGAAGATGTCACTGAACTAGCCATGCACGAGCGTGCAAGAAAAGGCATAGGCTATCTTCCTCAAGAGCCTTCTATCTTTAGACGCCTGTCGGTGAGTGACAATATTTTAGCAATTCTTGAAACTCGAAAAGATCTCGATGCCGAATCTCGACATCAAATTTTAGAATCTTTACTTGAAGAATTTAATATTACCCATATCAGAGATAGTAGTGGTATGAGTCTTTCCGGTGGCGAAAGACGACGGGTTGAAATCGCCAGAGCCTTAGCGACATCACCTCGATTTATATTACTGGATGAACCCTTTGCAGGTGTAGATCCTATTTCTGTGAGTGATATTAAGAATATTATTATGCATTTGAGAGATCGTGGTTTAGGTGTATTAATCACAGACCATAATGTTAGGGAAACTCTTGATGTATGTGAGCATGCTTACATCGTTCAAGAGGGTCAAGTTATCGCAGAAGGCAGCTCTGATGTGATTTTAGCCAATAAGAAAGTGCGAGATGTCTACCTAGGTGAGAACTTTAGATTATAAATTAATCAAAAGATAAATATTTTTCAAATTTCTTTGTATCTTATTAGGTAGAGTGAGAAATTTAGGCTAAAATTACTATATACCCGTTCCACATTCTTATAATTAAGGACATAGATTTCGCTGAGTTATCAGCCTATTGTTAATGAAACCTACTCTTCAGCTTAGAATCGGTCAGCAACTGACCATGACGCCTCAGTTGCAACAGGCTATTCGTCTATTACAACTCTCAAGCTTGGAACTTCAGGCTGAAATCCAGGAAGCGCTGGAGGCTAATCCGTTACTTGAATCCACTGAAGATGACATCCAAACCTCTCAGGATGACACAGCTGGAGAAGTTAAAGAGAAGTATGATGAGGAAAACCATCCTAGTACGATAGATATTCATGATGCCTTAGCTAAAGAGGTTGTGACAAAAGACTTACCCGTCGATACCCAGTGGGATGATTGGGACTCAACTCCACCTTCTAGTGGTGTTTCGAACAATTATGATAAAGATCTAAACTTTGAATTTCAGGGTAAAACGACAGAATCTTTACAAGATCATCTTCTTTGGCAAATGCAATTAACCCCGTTTTCAGAAAGAGATATGGTCATAGCAACGGCTATTATCGACTCAGTAAGTGATAATGGATATCTGAATTCCTCATTAGATGATATAAGACTTAGCGTTGGTAATAGTGTTATGCCCGATGTTGAGACAGATGATGAGGAAGAAATAGCTGCCCATCTTCTTCAACAGGATAATGAAATCATTGCAGTTTTACACCGAATCCAGCATTTTGATCCCCTCGGCGTTGCAAGTAGAGACTTGGCGGAATGTTTATTAGTACAACTAGCTCAATTTGAAGATAAAACATCTGAGATCCTTGATGCTGAAATGATCATTCGCGATCATTTTGAAGAACTGGGTGCTCGTAACTATAAACTTATTTTAAGAAAAACAAGATTTAGTGAAGAACGTCTTAAAACCACCATGCGCTTGATTCAATCTTTAAACCCTAGACCCGGCGATAGCTTCTCATCCAATGTGGCAGAGTATGTCACCCCAGATGTTTATGCCTATAAAGAAAAGGGCCAATGGGTTGTGGAACTCAGTTCAGAATCTGCTCCTAAAATTAGAATAAATCAGTCCTATGCAAATTTAATTAAACGAGCAGATACTTCTCCTGATAACACTTATCTGCAAAATAATTTGCAGGAAGCAAGGTGGTTTATAAAAAGTATATTGAGCCGAAATGAAACACTATTAAATGTGAGTAAATGTATTGTCGATTATCAAATGGGATTTTTCGAATACGGTGAAGAAGCTATGCGTCCCTTAGTATTGGCTGATATCGCTGAACAAGTAGAAATGCACGAATCTACAATTTCGAGAGTCACAACTAAAAAATATATGCACACACCAGCGGGTATTTTTGAGCTTAAGTATTTTTTCTCCAGCCATGTTGCAACCTCAACAGGCGGAGAATGTTCATCAACGGCAATTAAGGCCTTGATCAGAAAGTTAGTCGCAGCAGAATTAACAAGTAAACCATTAAGCGATAGTAAGATTGCAACCATCCTCGAAGATCAGGGAATTAAGGTTGCACGTAGAACTGTTGCTAAATACAGAGAAGCCATGTCTATCCCTCCATCCAATGAGAGAAAAACACTTCTTTAATTATTCTAAACAAAGTAGAAGGAATGAAACATGCAAATAAATCTTACTGGCCATCATGTTGATTTAACCGATTCTCTAAGAGACTATGTTAACGAAAAATTTGCCCGTCTCGAACGTCATTTTGATCATATAAATAATGTACATGTTATACTTAGCATTGAAAAAATACGGCAAATTGCAGAAGCTAATATGCACGTCAATGGTGGCGAAATTTTTGCTAATGCTGAAGCTACTGATATGTATGCTTCAATTGATTCCCTCGTCGACAAGTTAGATAGGCAGGTAATTAAGCATAAAGAAAAAATGCTACGGCGGTAAATTAAGCACCACTTAATCCTGTAAATAGAGAAGACGTCAACAATAATGAGCGAATTACAGTCAGTTTTAGAACTTACAACAGTACATCGTTTTAGTGATCTAGTGAGTAAAAAGAAACTATTTGAAAAGCTAGCTGAACTATTAATTGTTGATTCAAATCTCACCTTTCTTCGAGTACTAGGTAATTTAAATGCCCGAGAAAAATTAGGCTCTACTTATATAGGTAAAGGAGTGGCTATACCACACTGCAAAATTGCTGTTGAAGCTGTCAAGGCCGTCATTCTAATTTTAGATGAAAAAATAAAATATTCTGAAAGCAATCAACAACAGGCTGATATTATATTTGCTCTTCTCGTGCCTGAAGAAAATTGTGATCAGCATCTTCATCTACTGAGTTCCATTGCTCGGCTTTGTGAGGATAATAACTGGCTTGATGGTTTGAGAAAGTTAAACAGTGAAAAGGAAATTACCAACTATATCAATAAGACTAAATCAAACATGGCTCAATCCTCATGAAACTTATTATTCTAAGTGGTCGTTCAGGTTCAGGTAAGACAGTAGCTTTGCATGCCCTTGAGGATCAAGAGTTCTATTGCATTGATAATTTACCCTTAACCATGTTGCTTGAATTGGTGGAAAAAGTTAAACGGCATGAAACTGCTGTAGCTGTAAGTATTGATGCTAGAAGCTTACCCGATGAGTTGGAGCACTTTACCGATATCCATCGTCAGCTACTGGATGATGGTATTAAGTTGGAAGTTATCTTTCTTGATTCGGATGACGCCACTCTTTTAAAACGCTTTAGTGAAACTCGTCGACGGCATCCTTTGACTCAGGATGGCATTTCATTAAGGGAGGCTATCAGTAAGGAAAAAGACTTGCTTGATCCCATAGCCATAGCTTCAGATTTAAATGTTGATACTAGTCGGTTAAACATACACCAACTTAGAGATTTAATTAAATCAAGGATTATTGGTGGTGCTTCAAGTCTTGATCTAATGTTTGTATCCTTTGGTTATAAATATGGTATTCCTCCTGACGCTGATTTTGTTTTTGATGCCAGATGCCTACCTAATCCTTATTGGGATGAAGATCTAAGGGGTTTTACAGGGCGAGAGCAACCAGTGATTGATTTTTTGAAAGAGCAATCAAGAGTTCAGGAATTTTTCTGGCAATTAAAAGTATTTCTCCATACCTGGCTACCTCGTTTTGAAACAGATAATCGTAGTTATATGACCGTTGCAATTGGCTGTACCGGTGGTCAACACCGTTCGGTTTATATTGCTGAACGATTATCACATCATTTTCAAAAAGAGAGGACAAAGGTTAATATACGCCACAGGGAATTAGATTCTCTTTTTTAGAAGGTGGTTGAAATGAGTGATGAAGGTAATGTAGTGCGCTATTGCAAAATAGTTAACAAACATGGACTTCACACTCGATCAGCTGCAGCAATAGTACAATTAGCCAATCATTACCCCTGCCAGATAACGCTATCAACTGAAAAAGGTGATTCAGAAGCCCAAGATATGCTTCGGTTAATGTTGCTTGAGGCTTCTATAGGAACAGACATAGGAGTTTCTGCTAAGGGTGACCAGGCCGAAGAGGCAGTGACAGCCATGATCAAATTTATTGAAGCAGGTTTTGATGAACAAGGCGACTAGAGTGAATTAATATGCAGCAGAATCTGGAAAATGAACTAATCCAGTCCCAATTACAGGCCGTTAACGACGCCCTGGAAACCGGTATATTTGCAAGAGTTAGACTTTTGCTTCAGCAGCTTTCTGCAAATGATATCGCTGATTTACTTGAATCATCTCCGCCAAAATCTAGGGCGCTTTTATGGCGGTTAGTAGATGAGAATGATAAGGGTGAGATCTTGGAAGATCTCAGTGATGATATCCGAAACCAATTTGCAAGCGAGATGGAGCCTGAGCAACTAGCAAATGCTTTATCGGGTCTCGATACGGATGATCTCGCTGACATACTGGGTGACATGCCCGACAAGCTCAGTGATAAAGTTTTACACTCCATGAATGCACAGGATCAGCAGAGGGTTAGAACTGCCTTAGCTTATCCTGAAGATAGTGCTGGTGGTTTGATGAACACCGACACGGTGACCGTCAGACCAGATGTTACTGTTGATGTAGTACTTCGTTATCTTCGAGTTCGCGGGGAGCTTCCAGAAAATACAGATATCCTCTATGTTGTAGATCGCAAAGATTCATTTAAAGGAATTATCTCTCTTCAAAATTTAGTGATTAGTCATTCAGAGCTATCGATTCATTCAGTCATGTCCAGTGATTTCCACAGTATTAGTGTTGAAAAATCTGATGCCGATGTGGCAAAAATATTCGAACGATATGACTTGCTCTCAGCACCAGTGACTGATGCTGAGGGTAAGTTACTTGGTCGTATAACCATTGATGATGTGGTGGATGTTATCATAGAAGATGCTGAACATTCATTAATGAACATGGGACGACTGAGTGAAGATGAAGATGCTTTTGCACCCATTATAGTAAGTGCTCGCAGGCGTGCTCTTTGGCTCGGAGTTAATTTGATTACCGCAGTGGTTGCAGCTTCAGTTTCGAGTTATTTTGAAGCCATTCTTGAGCAGCTTGCCACCGTCGCAATTCTAATGACAATTGTACCTAGCATGGGTGGCATCGCAGGAACCCAGACCTTAACTCTCATGGTAAGAGCACTGGCTCTTGGTCAAGTTGGAGATAGCAATTCCCGCTGGCTACTTTATAAAGAACTCGTGGTGGGTATTATCAATGGTTTAGTCTGGGCGTTAGTTATCGCCACCGTGGTAGGCTTTTGGAAAGAAGACCTAAAACTTGGGATCATTATTGCTGCTGCCATGGCAGTTAATATGACTGTTGCAGGTTTGGCGGGGGTTGGAATTCCCTTGATGTTAAAGAAAATGGACATTGATCCTGCCTTAGCAGGAGGAGTTATTTTAACCACCATTACAGATGTTGTAGGACTAGTTGCATTTCTTGGATTGGCAACTCTCATACTAGTTTAAGCAAATAAACTGTTCTTTGAGATTATAATGCCTTGATTAAAGTCTTTTAATTGCCTGCCACTGTCATAGATTCCAGTAAGATAGAACCTGTTTGAGTTGAAAGTCTCGGATCGTAATCGTTTCCTATGGCGGTGATATTTGCCATCATTTCTTTTAGTGCGCCTGCAATAGTTATTTCTTCAACTGGGAACTGAATTTCACCATTTTCTATCCAAAAGCCGCTTGCACCTCTTGAATAATCTCCTGTAAGAATATTGACGCCTTGTCCCATCACCTCAGTGATCAGTATACCTTTTTGCATTTTCTTCAACAATTGATTGAAGTTAAGATCAGAACTACTCACCCTGAGGTTGTGAACGCCACCTGCATTTGCTGTGGTTTGCATATCTAGGCGTCTAGCAGAGTAACTACTTAGGACGTAGTTTGTAATAACTCCGTCTTGAACAAAATGTTGCCTTCTGGTCTCAACACCTTCTGAGTCAAATGGTGCACTTGCCAATCCTTCTAAGATAAATGGATCTTCATAAATATTAATGGTTGATGGAAACACCTTTTCACCGAGATGGTCCAATAGGAAGGAAGATTTTTTATAAAGATTGCCACCTTTTATTGCAGAGATAAAGTGGCCAATAAAACCTGCAGCAACATCAGGTGTTAGAAGAACTGGGTATTCACCCGTTGTGATAGGTTGAGGACAAAGCCGAGCGATGGTACGTTCAGCGGCTTTTCTTCCGATCACTTTATCGTCTAATAAATTTTGCGCATTTCTTGCAACGGTATAATAATAATCTCTTTGCATTCCTTTGCTATCTTCAGCGATCGCAACGGCAGAAAGAGAATGACGGCTTGTGGGATAACCTTCAAGAAAACCATGGGAATTTCCATACATTCGAATTCCCCTGTGACTAGAGAAACTTGTTCCATCGCTACTTTTT
>NVWF01000033.1 GCA_002746155.1 Gammaproteobacteria bacterium
TAACTTAACAAGAACTATCATGAGTAGATCCTTAAGACAACGGCTTAGCCCTTGTCCAAGCCACCGCCTTAGGCGGTGGATATACAAGACTGATTATAAAAATATCAAACAGTGGAGATGACTTTGGAAGTATCGATTTTCAAACCCAGGCACTACTTCACTTAGAAAAACACAGCCCATCTCTGCCAGTACCACGCATTCAACCTAGTCTATCGGGTGATACTTGTGTGATAGTGGAGGCTAAAGAGAATAACAAGCATATCGTTCGTCTACTTAGTTATATTCCTGGCGTGGTGATTGACAAGGTCCCAGAAAGCAATACAAAAGGAATGCGCACAATTATTGGCAGCACTATAGCGAAACTTGATATTGCCTTGAGAGGTTTCTTTCATCCCCATGCGAGATATGCCCATCCATGGGATATCATGAACTTCATGGTTTATCGGCCTCTTACTGATAATATTACCGATCAGAAAACTCGTCAGCTGGTTGAAGATATTTTTGATCATGTCAATGCCAATTTAATGCCATCCCTGACAAGTTTGCGTCACCAAGTCGTGCATCATGATATTCATGGCAGTAATGCATTAGTTGACCCTGAAAACCTCGACTGTTTAGTTGGCATCATTGATTTTGGCGATATGTTATATGCTCCCTTAATTATGGAACTAGTGGTTGCCAGTGACATCTACCTGCTTTCAGATGATCCCATAGCACAGATTGCTGACTTAGTCGCAGGTTACGATACTGAGATTGAACTTGAAGAATTGGAAGTGGACCTGCTCTATGATTTGATACTAGTGCGTATTGCAATGCTCATTTCGATCTGTGCTTGGCGCTTAGCTACAAGACCTGATGAGGAACCCCATGTTCCTGAAATCAAGAAGTATCATCAGCTATTAGACAAATTATCAATAATGGGTAGAAAACACATTACATCTCGCTTTAGAGAAGCTTGTCGCTTTCCTATTTTCAGCCCCGTTATTGGTGAACAGCAAGCTAAGAGACAAACGTCGTCGGTATTTAGGTGAAAAAATATGTCACTTTTATCAACAGCCTCTACACATTGAAAAGGCTAGTGGTCCTTGGCTGTTTGGTATTGATGGAAAACGCTATCTTGATTTGTACAATAACGTCCCGCAAGTAGGTCATTGCAATCCCCATGTCAGCCGAGCAATTAGTCGGCAGGTTAAAACATTAAATACCAGTACACGCTACCTCTATAAAATTATTCTAGATTACAGTGAACGTCTAGTAAATTTGCTGCCTGATCACTTACAGGCCTGTGTGTTTTTTAATTCTGGAAGCGAGGCTAACGATATTGTCCTACAAATGGCGAGGCTTATTAGTGGTCATCAAGGCGCCATTATTGTCGAAGATGCCTACCATGGAATTACTGACATTATTAAAGACCTTTCTCCTGAAGGTAGACAGGATATACCCTCCCATGTTGCAACGCTTACAGCACCTTGCAGTTATCGTGGGCCCCATGCTGGTATGCAGAACAGTGCTGAAAAAAATATCCTCAGTCGTAATTAGAAAAAGGCTTCTCTTTCTGAGAACTAACTCAAACTGTTTACTGGTATCATCAGCAGTGATTATTAGTATTGATGATTTCGGAATCCTTACTAAGCCCATATAAACCCAAGTCCAAAGTATCTATTGGCACGACCCATTGATAAAGCTCTTCTCTAGTTTGGTTTCTGGTGAGTGGATAAATTAACGATGAAGAACTCCGCCGTTGTTCAACAATGGCCCTTTTCCATGGCAGGATTCTTGTTTCAAAAGAAACATTAATTTGGTCAAATATTGCTTGTATTTTTTTGCAGTGGTTCCAAATAATACCTAGGCTTTACCTACAGCACCCTCTATCCACTGTGCAGTTTTTTTAACAAAAGGCAGTCTTAGAATATCTAAATGTTCAACATCAATTTCGGTAATCTCACATAACAATGGGTCTATATTCATATAACTAGAGGGTGGGAACTGGATATTTATATTCTTACTAATCAATAGCTTTACAGGTGTTTTAGGTAAACTCACCTTAAAGTTACAGAACATTTTTCTTTGTAATAACCTTGAATATTGCATGTTCGTTTCAAAGCTCTGAGGGCTGCTTGATATATTATTTGAAACAAAATAATTTTTCATTTTGTAAGTTAATACTTTCTGATTATATGACCACCATCTCAATTTATTTAGTGGCCTTGGATCCATTAATAACACTCCATTAATTCTAATAGTTAACTTTTGGACCAGGTTAGAAGCAATCAAAGCCCCAAAAGAATAGCCGCCAATCCACAGAGGTCGTTTGTCATCAGTAATGTTTAATTGTTCAATAACCTTGTCCAATAATATATCTTGCGTTAAATCAGTATTTTCAAACTGGCACAGGGTATCTATGTTTATTGCTTGCAGCGTGCAGGGGCTACTAAAGTTATTAGCTATTTCCTGATAATTCCAAGCATTACCTCCAAAACCCGGTACTAGGATAATTTTTGGACCTTGCTTGTCATCTCTTAATGTCACAAGAGTTTTCTGTTTAAAATTGTTAGATATTTCCAGTGTTTTTGTTAAGGATGCAATAGAGGGCGCTGTCGTGGTGAGATCATCAGTGGTGTGCAAGCCAAATCGTTGCTCAATCATTCTAAGTAGTTCGGGGACAACTTTTGGACGTTTATTTATTGTTAATAGAGTGAATCGATTAGGACGATTGCATGCTAGTAGTTCCTGCCAACAATCAGCTAGGCAGTTTTCGATAATTCCTTGTGGCAGATCACTAGTATTTGAAGATCTATTTTCTATTATCACGTATTTCACTCAGATAATTGTTTTCTAGTTGTCTAGCATATTGCATATAGATACTTTCTTCTAGTGCAGAATCTCCCAGAGTCAAAGGTATTTAAGATATCTAAGATATCTAAGATATTTAGCATTTTCAATAGCCTTTAATTTAAACAATAATCTGCAACCAGCACTATTTGTTAGAGTTTATCGCATAATCGATCTACAAAGTGCATAATATTATCAGTACTTTTATCTCCCGAATCATCTATAACAACTAGGTTGCTGTCCTTTTGAAAAAACTATTATTAATCACTCCACCTTTTACACAATTAAACACAGCCTATCCAGCCACTGCTTATTTGAAAGGATTCCTGAATACAAAAAATATTTCATCCTATCAAGCTGATTTAGGTATAGAGGTTATTGTAAAACTTTTTTCTGAACAATCTTTCCAAGAACTATTTGAATTTGCAGCCAGTCATAATCGCATTACATCGGACAATTGTGAGCGTATTTACACCTTAAGAAATAATTACCTCCAATCAATTGACTCGGTTATAGCCTTTTTACAAGGGAAAAATCAAACCTTTGCCAGACAGATCTGTACAGAAGGTTTTTTACCTCAGGCATCCAGGTGTGAGCAAATAGCTGATGTTGATTGGGCCTTTGGTAGTATGGGATTTCAAGACAAAGCAAAGCATTTAGCAACACTTTACCTAGAGGATTTATCAGATTTTATTGTTGAGTGTATTGACCCTCATTTTGGATTCAGCCGCTATGCTGAAAGATTAGGCCAAAGTGCAAATTCATTTTCAGAACTCCATGATCATTTACAACAACCTCCAAGCTACATCGACATTATTACCTTGGACATTCTTGATGATAAACTAAGTACAATACAACCCAATCTTGTTTGTATTTCGGTGCCCTTCCCTGGAAATCTCTATAGCGCTTTTCGTTGTGCGCAATTTATAAAAAATAATTACCCATCGATAAAAGTAGCCATGGGAGGAGGATTTCCCAATACCGAGTTAAGATCAGTGAGCGATGTAAGAGTCTTTGATTTTTTCGATTATATAACCCTTGATGATGGTGAATTACCGCTAGAGTTACTCACTAATAGCCTTCTTAATTCCGAGAAAGATAGCTCTGAACCTAAGCATCTTAAGCGAACTTTCCTCAGAGAGAATAATGAAGTCATTTATAATAATCTCAGTGATAGGGAAGATTACAAACAAAAAGATATTGGCACGCCTGATTATTCTGACTTATTACTCGATCACTATATTTCTATTATCGAAGTCACCAACCCAATGCATAGCTTATGGAGTGATGGACGATGGAATAAGTTAACCATGGCACATGGTTGTTATTGGAGGAAATGTACCTTCTGTGATATTTCATTAGATTACATTAGGTCTTATGAGCCAATTGCTGCCAAATTACTGGTAGATAGGGTCGAAGAGATTATTAAACAAACCGGTGAGAAAGGTTTCCATTTTGTAGATGAGGCGGCACCTCCATCTTTGATGAAAGCATTTGCCATAGAAGTTATAAAACGAAGAATTAGTATTAGCTGGTGGACCAATATCAGGTTTGAGAAATACTTTAGTGGTGATATATGTATTTTATTAGAAGCGTCAGGATGTATTGCTGTGTCGGGGGGGCTGGAAGTTGCTTCAGATCGTTTACTCAGCTTAATTGATAAAGGGGTCACAGTAAAACAAGTTGCCCAAGTAACAAATAATTTTACAGTAGCCAATATTATGGTGCATTCCTATCTGATGTATGGCTATCCGACTCAGACAGTTCAAGAAACTGTCGACAGTTTAGAAATGGTTAGACAGTTGTTTGAGTTAGGTATTATACAATCTGGTTTTTGGCATCAATTTGCCTTGACTGCTCATAGCCCAATTGGACTTGATCCTGATAAATATGGTCTTGAGGTAGAGCATCAGGAAATTACTTTTGCTAACAATGATGTTCAGTTTGAAGATAAAACAGGTATAGATCACTCCAAGTTTAGTTATGGACTTAAAAAGTCACTTTATAATTTCATGCATGGCATTGGTTTTGATTTTCCATTACAAGATTGGTTTGATTTTAAAATACCCCAGACTCAGGTTAAACCAAATAAGCTAGAAAGATGTTTAGCGGCTGATAATTTACTCGCCATCAAATTATCCAGTAAAATTTGTTGGTTAGGCAATGAGCCTTTAGTGTCCGAGTTTACAGAAACAAAAAAATCCAAGAAAAAAGTACTAGTACAACTCATTTTTCATGGCAAATCAGAAGTTGTAGAAATCATCTTGGAAAAAAATAAAGCACTATGGCTGGTAGTAATGTTAGAAAAGCTCAGCATACATAATGATGTAATGCTGAGCTTTGAAGACATTAAAAGAGACTTTGAAAAACAGTTTGAAGAATTTAATCTGTTTTGGTATTCAGAACAAATGGAGTTACTCAGAAAGATTGGTTTGATTATTTTATGACTCGTTATTGAATAATCTAACCTTATTGCTTTACGGATTCACTTCCCACAATCACTTTTAACATTTCTTCAACTTTTTCCTGATCAAATGCATGGCCCAAACCAGAGATAACTTCAACGTCTTCTTTAGCATCTAGGTACACCAACTGTTCTTTGAGCAGACGCACTGCACCTTCTAAAAAGAAATTATCTTTTTCTCCGCCATAAATATTCAATTTACCACTGAGATTATCTTTAATAATTGACCAATTCTTTTTCAGATAAAGACGAATATCATAGGGTTTCCATGCTTCGATGACTTGTCGATTTATCTCTCCTGTTTGTCGATCAAAGAAATCTATGGGCATACCATCCTCACCACGAGGACTAAACACATATTCAAAAGATCTGATTTGACCACCCTCTCCAAGTGCTGTTTCAAGACTGATAAAATCTCTGGATTTAATAAGTACCTTGCCTTTCGAGGTTCGTGCTACTAGACGATCTTCACCTAAGGAGTCGACATAGAAGTTTTGATTCGAAGAATATAGGTTAATACGCTGAAAATCACGAAAATCCACAGGATCGGGAACAAAACTCCAAACCCCTGAAAAATCTGTGGGATACTTTACCTGTAACCATAAGCTTGACCAACCCCCTGATGAGATACCCGTTAGATAGCGCTGCTCGGCACCAACTCCTCGATAAGTGGAATCAACGTGAGGTATTATTTCATTGAGAAGCATGGATGCCCAGGGGCCTGTGTTAGCAGAATCAGCAAATACACTGTGTCCACCATAGTTCATCGCATCAACAGAAACGGTGATCATTTTATCAAAATAGGCCTCACGGCCCTTGACCAACCTTAAAAATTCAAGTTCATTGCCACCCATTCCAGAGATGTAATAGAGTACTGGCCATTTTTTTTCTGAATTACTGGCCCATTCTTTAGGTAGACGTACAGCAACATTAACAGAATAGTCTTGTTCAAAAAATTCACTCAATAATTGGCTTTGACGTGAGAATAACTTTAATTGTTCCGTCTCAGGAGGTTTGCTTTTTTGTAAAGGAGAGTCTTGATCTATGACCTTAGTGGCGACCACAGATAGGTCAAGGCTTTTATGAGCAGAGCTTGTAAGGGCTATAGGCGCACTGTAGATATTACCTGGACTGCTGAAAGGATCTGCGTTGCGTTTATTTACTCGAATCAACACCTGTAATTCATAGTTTACGTCATCGGCTGACGTCTCTTTTATATAACGGGTATCATTGCGATTGATTAAAATGGCTGATTTACCATCCCAATCTTTCACTTCTTTAGAAATGATTTCGATGGGTAGAAACCAGTAATTAGTCTGCAGCGGCATGGAATCTTTTTTTACAGGTGCAATGATCACATACACTTTCCCTGTAAAGGATTTGTTGACTAGTCCTTTATCTATGCTGATTGAAACATCAGCCAGTGATTGACTGATAAAAAACAAACTAGTGATCAGTAACAATAATTTAGTCAATTGGGTTTTATAAACGAAAATAGTAGGTATAGGCACAGGCTTGACTCCTCTTTATATGATTGAACTTTTATTTACAAAGCTATCATTAACAAAGCAAATTTCTCTTCCAGTGGCAGATATACTTGCTATTAGATAGTTTGCTTTATTTAATAAGTTAACCGCTTGAATAGTTTTTTCTTTTCCAATGCCTTTAAATCGATGATGAAACTCGATTAAAATCATTTTTGGCCTAATAGCAGAAGCCAATAAATTTTCAATAACACCGTATTCAGCCCCCTCGATGTCCATTTTCAATATATCGATATGCTTATGACCTAGCTTTTTAACCATTGTTTCTAAAGTGAAAGCATCAACACTAATCCCTTTATCATTCCCGCCATCTTGTTGTTGATGGAAAGAATACATCACTTTTGATTGATTGCCTTTTCGCGACACCCTGGGATATAGCAAAAATGTACCATCACTATCGGATGCTGCCCAAGGATAAAAATGGAATGAATCAGGAAGTTGCTGGCTATTTATCCAATCAATTGAATAAGGCGTTGGATCAAAGGCAAAGACTTGTACTTGTTTATCTGCAATAATTTTCAAATCAAATTTGATATCGTCGCAAACTCCAAGAGAATAAACAATATCGTTTTCTTGGATCAAATCAGCAACGACAGGCCAACCAGAATAATCTTCAGTGTTTAAAGCGACATCAAGTTTAAATGTAGGCTCTTTCCCAGTTAACTGTCTAAACTTGAGTTTAGCTTTGCGAAATCCATCACTTTGTTCAAAATTTTTCCATGCTTTGTTAGCCAACTTTTCACCCATAGCCAAGTAGGTAATAAAATTTAATTGTAATTACTAATTAAATACAAAGCAATTAATTTGTGATAGGAGCGTTGCGTGTCACGAGGTATTACTAACGCTGAAACGTGCAAAAAAAGTGGGGTGGCTGATGGGGTTTGAACCCACGACCACCGGAATCACAATCCGGGGCTCTACCAACTGAGCTACAGCCACCACTATTCTTTTATAAAGGGGTCAAAGCCAAAATGGTTATTATGACTCCGACCGCTTTCTTAATCTAAATTGGCGCGCCCGGCAGGATTCGAACCTGCTACCCTCGGCTTAGAAGGCCGATGCTCTATCCAGATGAGCTACGGGCGCATGGTTTGGCAAAAAGTCGCTGCCAGAGCGTAAAAATATGGTCGGGGAGGAGAGATTCGAACYCCCGACATCCTGCWCCCAAAGCAGGCGCGCTACCAGACTGCGCTACACCCCGAAATTTTATTGCATTCAACTTTCAAAAAAATAAGTAAAATCAATAAGTTATACTTATTTTGCAGTGACTGATGTTCTGTCCTGCTTGCAACAGGCGAGCATTATACCTAAACCTCGTCATATCTCAACATCCTTTTTACAATCTTAGGCTGTTTTTTCAAGGTTTATACCTGATTGGTGGCGTTTTTAATCAAATTATCTTTCAAGTAGCTCTAATGATTAAAAATGATTGAAAACTTGATTAAGAAAGGCGATATTACACCCCATAAAAATAACCATGAGAATGAACAGCCAATATGACTAAAATAATTGATGGAAAATTAATTTCCGCAGCCTTTAAAGAAAAAATTGCAGAAGCCATAATAAGCCTTAAAGCAGAGCAGAATATTACACCGGGCTTAGCCGTTGTTTTGGTTGGAGCTGATCCGGCCAGTGATGTTTATGTAAGAAGCAAGGGAGTTGCTACTAAAAAAGCCGGTATGAACTCTTATGAACATCGCTTACCTGCAGAAACAACTGAAGAAGAATTGTTAGCTCTCATAGAAAATTTAAACAATGATGATGCAGTGGATGGAATTCTTGTTCAATCTCCAGTCCCTGATCAGATTAATTATCAGGCAGTAGTGGATGTTATTGATCCCAACAAGGATGTTGATGGATTCCATCCTATCAATGCAGGTAACCTATTAATTGGTTCACAAGGTTTTGTGGCTTGCACTCCTCTGGGATGCTCAATTTTACTGAAGCACACCCTCGGTGATTTAACGGGGTTGGATGCCATTATAATTGGTCGTTCTACTATCGTTGGCAAACCCATGGCTATGCTACTTCTGCAACAAAATTGCACTGTCACCATTGCCCACTCTCGCACTAAAGACTTGGATAAGAAATGCGCCCAAGCTGATATTGTTGTTGCAGCAGTAGGTCGACCTGAGATGGTTAAAAAAGATTGGATTAAACAGGGTGCTACGGTTATTGATGTGGGCATTAATCGAATGGGTAGCACTGAGACGGGTAAGGCTAAACTTGTGGGTGATGTGGCTTTTGAAGAGGTCTCTGAAATCGCCGGTGCTATTACTCCTGTACCTGGTGGAGTAGGCCCTATGACAATAGCCTGCCTTATGTACAATACTTTAAAAGCAGCTTGTGATCGCAGAGACCTGGATATACCCGATGTGTTTGATGAGTTTCTTTAGCCTCTTCTCCAACTAGTTCCAGCGGCAGTATCTTCAAGTAGGATACCTGCCTCAGTTAACTGATTTCTAATCTCATCTCCCCTAGCCCAGTCCTTATTGGCTCGTGCTTCAGTTCGCTGTTTAATTAAGCCTTCAATATCCTCAGAGGATAGAGCGCCATCATCTCCTTTAGCTGTCTGTAACCACTGGTCAGGATCTTGTTGTAATAAACCTAGTGGCATTCCAAGTCGTTTTAAACGAGCACCCAGTTCCGCTGCAAGATTAGGATCGTCAGCTTTAACTTGATTGATTTCCTTTGCTAACTCAAATAGTACCGCTATAGCTTCAGGTGTATTAAAATCATCATCCATGGCAGCGATAAACCTTGCTTCATACTCTATACCTGCCTCAGTACATGATTCAATAGATGACTCTCTAGATGACTCTCTAGATGATAGGGGTAAATCTAACCCACGAAGGGCAGTATAAAATCGCTCTAAGGCATTACCCGCGGTATTGATATTATCTGTGCTGTAATTTAACTGGCTTCGATAATGTGCACTGACTAAAAACATTCTTACCGACTCTGCATCATACTGTTTAAGCACTTCTCTGATGGTAAAAAAATTATCGAGGGATTTCGACATTTTTTCCTTATCAACCTGCACCATTCCTGTGTGGATCCATGTTTTAGCATATTGCTTACCCGTAGCGGCTTCACTTTGAGCAATTTCATTATCATGGTGAGGAAACTGCAGATCAGAACCACCACCGTGAATATCAAAAGTCTCACCCAAGGCTGACATGGACATGGCTGAGCATTCTATATGCCAACCAGGTCTTCCATCGCCCCAAGGAGATGGCCAAAAAGGTTCATTAGGTTTTACAGATTTCCATAAGGCAAAATCGAGAGGATCTTCCTTGCGATCATCCACATCTACCCTCGCACCACTTTTTAACTGCTCCACATCTTGTTTGGATAGGCAGCAATAATCTTCAAACTGACTTACGCGATAATAAACATCGCCAGCTTGACCAGCAACATAAGCTGCCCCCTTCTCAATCAAGGTTTCAATAATGCTAATAATGCCATGGATATGATCGGTCGCTCTAGGCTCCTGATCAGGAGGTAACATGCCAAGGGATGTAAAATCCTTGTGCATCTCCTTAATAAATCGCTCTGTTAGTGCATCAAAGGGCTCTTCATTTTCATTTGCCCTATTAATGATCTTGTCATCTATATCAGTAATATTACGAATAAAGTTTAAATCATAGCCACGAAATCTCAGGTAGCGTGAAATAACGTCAAAGGAGACGAAGGTACGACCATGTCCAATATGGCAAAAATCATAAGTGGTAACCCCGCAGACATACATTCCGACTTTATTGCCATCAATTGGCTCAAATAACTCTTTTTTACGGGTTAAATTGTTATATATGGTTAACATTCTGTTTCACTTATAAATTAATCAAAGTTCTCTTTGAGGATATCATCAAAAAGCTATAATATAGCGCCTATTGTAACTGCTAAAGAACCTTTGGAGTAGCCTAATGAATTTAATTGTTCGAACTTTTTGTTGCTTTTTTATTATCTCAGTAACTTGCCTAGCTAGTTTTGGAAGTATTCAAGCAGCCACTAAACCAGTTGTTGAAATAAATACCAGTATGGGTAAAATAATTGTCGAACTTGATAATCGAAGAGCACCACAAACCGTTAAGAATTTTTTAACTTACGTTAAGAAAAAAAGTTATGACGGCACCATTTTTCACCGTGTAATCAAGGGTTTTATGATTCAAGGTGGTGGTTTTGGTATCGATAACATTAAGAAGCCAACTCGGCGACCTGTTCGAAATGAAAGTAATAATGGACTGGAAAACCTTACCGGCACTATTGCCATGGCTCGCACTACTCATGTAGATTCTGCCACCCGTCAGTTTTACATCAATCTTAATAATAACACTGAATCTCTTGACGCCACCTTTACAGAATTAGGCTATACGGTTTTTGGCAAGGTGGTGATTGGTCTTGATATTGTTTTTAATATTGCTGATGTGAAAACAGCCCCTGTCAGGTCTCTTGGCAAGAATGCACCTATTGATCAGGTAGTTATCTATTCCATTTCACTCATTGAAACAACGAATAAAACTGAACAGAAAGTTAAATAGAGGAAAACAAAATGATTATTTTTAAAACATCCATGGGTGATTTTAGCCTTGAACTGGACAAAGAAAATGCACCTACTTCAAGTGCTAATTTCCTTGAGTATGTTAACTCTGGACATTACAGCAACACCATTTTTCACCGTGTTATTAAAGGCTTTATGATTCAAACAGGTGGTTTTGAGCCAGGCATGAAAGAAAAGCCTAACAACGAATCCATTAAAAACGAAGCCAATAATGGCTTAACCAATGAACACTATACTATTGCCATGGCTCGTACCAATGATCCCCATTCAGCCAGCAGTCAATTTTTCATCAACACAAAAAATAACAGCTTTCTAAACTTCAGTTCAGAAACACCTCAAGGTTGGGGTTATTGTGTTTTTGGAAAAGTTGTAGAGGGTCAAGACGTAGTGGATGCCATTGAAGCCGTTCAAACAGGTTCAAGTGGAGGTCACCAAGACGTACCCCTTGAAGATGTTGTGATCCATTCTGCTGAAGTGGCAGAATAAATAGCTAACTCATCCATGCAACAACTATTCATCTCAGATCTCCACCTTTGTGAGAAGGCTCCTCATCTTGAGGAGTTGTTTCATCATTTTATGAAGCATCATGCCGAGCAAGCCGATGAGTTATATGTTCTGGGTGATTTGTTTGAAGCTTGGATTGGCGATGATGCCATGGACGCTATGGCACTAAGAGTTATTGACGCCTTCTATCTTTATTCAAGCCAAGGAGGAAAACTCTATTTTTTACACGGTAATAGAGACTTCCTTCTTGGTGCAGAGTTTATCAAGGCTACCTCAGGAGAGCTACTGACAGATCCCCATCATTTGACGCTTGCTGGTCAGTCAGCCTTATTAATGCATGGCGATTCACTTTGCACTCAAGATGAAGAATATATGGCTTTCAGAGCTCTGGTTCGTGATGAAACTTGGCAAAAACAATTTCTCTCACTGACTCTCGATGAAAGAAAGCACATTGCACAAGACATGCGAGACAAGTCTTCTGAACATGGCAAATCCCTATCTGAGGAAATTAGTGATGTTACCCCCTCAGAAGTTATCAAGATTATGGAAAAAGAGAAAGTAAGCCTACTCATCCATGGGCACACCCACCGTCAAGCTCGACATGACTTAGGCAAAGCTGAACGCATCGTCCTCGGAGACTGGGGAGATGAGGGCTCTGTTTTAGTCATAGAAGATAACAGAATATCTTTAAATAATTTTTCCTTCACAACTTTTCACTTCTAACAACAGGTAACTGAAATAATGAAAAAAATACTCATCTTAGTAGCAGGAATTTTACTGTTAAGTGCACCCTTCTTTGTTGGATCAACAGCTGAAACTCGTATTGATGAGCTGTTAGAAAAATACAATGTTAATCCAAGCATACAAATTACCAAGCTGTCCTATGATAAAGGTTGGTTTTCATCAACGGCAAAATATCAAGTAGAAGTCGTTATGGCTGATGATCAAAATCTACCCGACATGCCAAATTTCAAAATTTCCCAGGCACTTTTCCATGGTCCAGTACTTTGGAAACATAACGGCCTAGGATTTGGTTTAATGGATTCAACTGAAACCATTGATTTACCTGATGACTGGAAAAAAATACAAGATGCATTTCTTATTTCATCCCGTGTAGCTTTCGACGGTTCTTTCGATTCCATCATCACACTCGATTCAATTGATATTGACGAACTAGGAATCAAGGTTAGCTTAATGCCTGCATCAGGTCAGGTGCAAGTATCAAAGACTGGCCATATAAAAGTCAATTTTGACTGGCAGGGACTTAAAGCTGAAAAGCTTAATGCAGGTAGTTTAGAAATAGTAGGAATACATTTAAACGCTGATCAACAGTTGATAAAAGGTGAACTCTACTCGCCCACTGCTCTATATACAGGTAATTTTATATCAACAGTGGAAACTGTTTCTTTAATCGCTGCCGCGCCTGGTGCTTCTGCAGACTTATCCAACATTGAGATAACAGCAGACTCTCAAGCAAGAGAAGATGTCATTGATGTAAATGTAGCCTTCAAAATTGCTGAAATCAACGCAGTAAATCAAAAGATAACTCATTTTATCTATGACTTATCCATGTTGAATTTAGATATTGATGCCATGATGGAATTCAATACATTAATGGTTGACTCACAACAAAATCTTCAAAANAATCCTGCACAAGCCTTGACCGAACTCTATACAAAAGCCCAAGCGATCTTGCCTAAATTATTAGCAAAAGATCCTGAACTGAGAATAAACAATTTAGGATTTACTGTTGAAGAAGGTACCATAACCTCAGAAATGACTCTCGTTATAGATAAGGATAAGTTTCAGATAGAAAATCCAGATTCTATCATCGGTGCTGTTAAAGTAGATTCGACTGGTCAAGCTCCAGAAGCTTTCTTTGTAAAGTTTGGATTAGGCCCAAGTATCGATGCTTTTGTTCAACAGCAATTGTTAACTCGCGATGGTGCTAATGTTGGCTTTGAGTTTAAAATGGTTGATGGTAAAACATTGCTAAATGGCAATGAAATTCCACTGTTCTAACCTACATATTGCGACGGTATTCACCACCCACCTGATAAAGAGCGTGGGAAATTTGGCCCAGAGAACAATAGCGAGTGGTGGTTAATAATTCTTCAAAGATGTTATTACCACTACAAGCTACGGCCATTAATTTAGCCAAGGCTTGTTCTGCTTTTTTACTATGTAATTTTTGATATGCTGCCACAGAATTGATTTGGTCATTCTTAGATTCATCCGTCGAGCGAACTAACTCCAACACCTGATTTTCCGGCTCGCCAGATTCGTTCAAGAAGGTATTCACACCAATAATAGGCAAGGAACCATCGTGTTTACGGTGTTCATATTCCATACTTTCTTCTTGAATTTTACTGCGTTGATACATGGTGTCCATGGCGCCAAGAACACCACCTCTTGCCGCAATGCGATCGAACTCATCATACACAGCCTGCTCTACCATATCGGTCAAGGTTTCAATAATAAAAGAACCTTGGAAGGGATTTTCACAAATATTTAAACCAAGTTCGCGGTTAATGATCATCTGAATGGCCACAGCACGCCTCACTGACTCTTCGGTGGGCGTGGTGATGGCTTCATCATAAGCATTGGTATGAAGTGAGTTACAATTATCAAAGATGGCGTACAGGGCTTGTAGTGTTGTACGGATATCATTGAACTGTATTTCCTGGGCGTGGAGAGAGCGACCTGAAGTCTGAATATGATACTTAAGCAGTTGGCTACGTTTAGAGGCGTTATAGCGCTTCTTCATGGCTCTAGCCCAAATGCGCCTAGCTACTCGACCGATTACTGCATACTCTGGATCCATGCCATTACTGAAAAAGAAGCTCATGTTTGGCGCAAAATCATCTATGTCCATGCCCCTAGCTAAATAGTATTCAACAAGGGTAAAGCCATTGGCAAGGGTGAAGGCTAATTGCGTAATGGGATTAGCACCCGCTTCGGCGATGTGATAACCCGATACCGATACAGAATAATAATTACGCACCTGATGTTTGATGAACGATTCCTGGACATCGGCCATCATTTTTAGTGCAAATTGAGTTGAGAAGATGCAGGTATTTTGAGCTTGATCTTCTTTTAAGATATCGGCCTGAACAGTACCTCTAACCTGCTTCATGGTTTCAGCAGCAATTCGATTGTAGGTATCGGCATCCACAAAATTATCACCGGTTACGCCCAATAGACCTAAGCCAAATCCATCATGACCTTCTGGCAAGTCACCACGATAAACAGGAGGATTATCGCCAAATAGTGTTGTTAACTTTGCTTCAACTTCAGGCCACTTGCCCTCGTTTTTCAAATACTTCTCTATTTGCTGATCAATAGCAGCATTCATAAAAAAGCCTAACATCATGGGAGCCGGACCATTAATGGTCATGGACACTGAGGTTGAGACAGCGCAGAGATCAAAACCTGAATAGAGCTTCTTCATATCATCAAGTGTCGCGATGGACACGCCGGAGTTACCAATTTTGCCGAAAATATCAGGTCTTACGGCAGGATCTTCACCATACAGAGTAACCGAATCAAAGGCAGTTGAAAGTCGAGCAGCAGCATTAGAGCCCGCCAGATAATGAAAACGTCGATTAGTTTGTTCAGGTGTACCCTCACCCGCAAACATGCGAGTTGGATCTTCACCTACGCGGCGGTAAGGAAATCCGCCCGCCGTAAAAGGATAAGCCCCGGGTAAATTTTCTTTGAATAAAAAGTCTAATTGCTCGCCCCAGGATTGATAATGGGGAGGCGCAACCTTGGGGATATCGAGTCCAGATAAGGATTTTTTATAATTAGAACCGGTTATATCTCGCCCGCGAACTTGATAACTATACTCTGCATCACGAACCGCCTGATAACGCTCAGGCCAAGCCTTCAGCTCAGCGATACATTCACGGTGTAATTCACTTATCACGGCGTTATAACGCTGACGCAAAGTAGCTACGCTGACGTCATCAAAGGAGAGTTGTTCAGTGGTATAGGGCTCTAACATGGGCGGACGATGCTCGGCATCCATCTCACCTAAAATTTCATAATAGTGCTGGGCTTTTCTGGCCTGCGCGGCTTGTGAATCGATCCAACTATGCTCTTCACGGCCTGAGTCAGCTATGTCTGCGAGATAACGTGCTCTCTTTTGAGGTATCAACACTTCTGTGTCAGGCACCGAATCTTGAATGAGCGTTAAATCATTATTCTGAGGTTTCCAACTGTCTTCTTTTAACTGTATCTTTTGAGTCAAGGCTTCCATGATCCTTGAAAAGGCATTGTTCATACCCTGATCATTAAACTTGCTGGCGATGGTTCCCATCACAGGAATATCATCACCCGAGACCTCAAATGCATTGTGATTTCGCTGCCACTGCTTACGAATATCTCTGATAGCATCAAGTGAGCCAGGCTTATCAAATTTATTCAGTAGGATTACATCGGCAAAATCAAGCATATCAATTTTTTCAAGCTGAGACGGCGCACCAAATTCACTGGTCATCACATAGACCGAGAAATCCACCAGATCAACAATTTCACTATCACTTTGACCAATACCTGCTGTCTCAACTAAAACCAAATCATAGTCACTAGCGCTAAGGCAAGCGATCATATCTCCTAACATCTCAGCCGTTGCAAGATGTTGACGACGAGTCGCTACAGAACGCATAAAAGTTCTATCACTGCGCAGGGCATTGATTCGAATGCGGTCACCTAAAAGTGCTCCACCGGTTTTTCGCCGTGTGGGATCAACGGCAAGAACAGCTATTTTTTTATCGGGATACTGACTCAAAAATCTAACTAGGAATTCATCGGTCACGCTACTTTTCCCTGCTCCACCGGTTCCCGTTAAACCAATCACAGGTGCCTTCTTATTGGTTTTCCATTGAGCACGCTGGGCTTTCAAAGACTCCCCATCAAGAGGTTGTTCTTCAATAGCTGTTATCTGTTGAGCCAATTGTCTCTCACTGTGTTCTGACAAAGAGGGTTCTGCCGCAGCAACTCGACAACGATCAACCAAATCTTTGATCATCTCAACCAGACCCATTTTCATGCCGTCTTCTGGATGATAAATTCTTGTGACACCGTAGGCTTGAAGCTCCTGTGCTTCCTCAAAGGTAATGGTTCCACCACCGCCACCAAAAACTTGAATGTGGGCTGCGCCAAAGCTAGCAAGCTTATCAATCACATAGCGGAAATACTCCATATGCCCACCCTGATAGGATGAAAGAGCTATGGCATCGGCGTCTTCCTGAATAGCGGCTCTGACTACCTCATCAACACTGCGGTTGTGACCAAGGTGGATAACCTCAACGCCTTGGGCCTGAATAAGTCTACGCATGATATTAATAGCAGCGTCATGGCCATCAAATAGAGATGCAGCCGTTACGATACGCAAAGGATGGTTAGATTGCTGATCCTCAGAATTAGATTCTATAGCCATTAAAAAGCCTCATAAAATGTCGATGACGAAAATTTGTGCAAGCCTATATCTTCTTTATGGCTTTATCCAGTATATTAAACTATTTTAACTAAACAAGCATCGTGGGATACAAAAATGAAAGTGAGTGTTCACCTTGAAGAATGGCAATTCATCACACCCTTTAGGATAGCTGGCGTTACTTGGCATACCAGTCGCTCCATTGTTGTGCAAATTAGCGATCAGGGCTTTTTAGGACGGGGTGAAGCCCAAGGTGTCTACTATTTAGATGAAACAGCCGACAGCCTTTTAGCTGAGGTTAATGCTATTAGTGGCCGTATAAAAGAAGGTATTAGTCGTGAGCAATTACTTCAACTAATGCCAGCAGGAGGAGCTCGTAATGCCATAGACTGTGCCCTCTGGGATTTAGAATGCAAAATATCAGGTCAATCAATCTGGCAATTAACCGGTATCACACAAAAACCCCAGACAACCGTGTTTACCATTGGACTTGAAAAAACCCCCGAAGCCATGGCCGAAAAAGCCTTAGCTGCTAATAGCCCTGCACTTAAAATAAAACTCGATCAGCATCAACCCTATGAGAGGTTAGCAGCCATAAGAGCTGCCTGTCCCGATGCTGATTTGGTGGTAGATGCCAATCAAAGCTGGAGTTTTGAACAATTAAAACAACTCTTACCCAAGTGCATCGATTTAAATTTATCCATGATAGAACAACCCCTAGCCCGTGGTTCAGATGAAGTATTAGAAGGATTTAACTCTCCCATCGTGCTTGCTGGCGATGAATCCTGCCTACACACAGCTGAATTAGAACAAGCTGCTAAACGCTACACCATGATCAATATTAAACTTGATAAGACGGGAGGTCTCACCGAAGCGTTAATCCTAGCAAAGGCTGCAAGGGAGAAAGGTTGTCAATTAATGGTTGGTAATATGTGTGGCACCTCTCTAAGCATGGCGCCCTCATTTGTGCTGGCTCAGTTATGTGATTTTGTCGATCTCGATGGGCCTTTACTGCTCAAATATGATCATCCATCAGGGCTTAAATATTCTAATGGTATGGTTTCAGATCTACAGCAAAGATTTTGGGGTTAACTTGGTACTCCACTGTGGAATCGAATTTCACCATCTGATGAGAGGATAAGTTCTGACTCAACTTCTGCAAAAAACTTAACTCTAGCAGTGATATCCTCTTCTGAGTAGAGCTGGGATAATGTTAAGTAATCAGCAAAATGTCTCGATTCTGATTTTAGTAAGGACAGATAAAACTTGTGTAACTCATCATCCAACAAGGGTGCTAATTTTGCAAAACGCTCGCAAGATCTTGATTCTATATAAGCACCAATAATTAATTTATCCACGAGTGCTTGCGGTTCGTAGGTTCTTACATGCTTGATGAGACCCTTGGCATAACGGGATGCCGGAATAGGACGATATTCTATATTTCGCTTTTTTAAAATTCTCAAAACCTGTTCAAAATGCCTTAGTTCTTCACGGGCAAGCTTTGACATCTTAAGCAGTAATTCACTGCGATTACTGTATCTGAACATGAGTGCCATGGCCGTTCCCGCAGCCTTTTTTTCACAATTACAGTGATCAATGAGTAGTAGATCGATATTTTCAAGGGCGACACTTATCCACTCATCGGGTGTTTCACAGAGTAGAAAATCATTAATCGGTGCTAAGAGTTTTTCAAGTTGCTGCATCATTTTACTCAGTTAATTTGTTAGTGTTTTACAAGCTAAAATCGCTAATAGCCTTATAAATAGTGGGGTTTATTTAAAGCGTTTATTTAAATATTCAGCAGTATTTGATTGATTTTAACACACCATTGTTTGATAATATCGCCAATCACCACCCCTCTCAACCACAAATAAAAACACATTTATTAAGGATGGATCTATGGAACTCGATATTATAAGTATTTTTGTACGCTGGGGACATGTTCTCTTTGGCATTGCTTGGATAGGAATACTTTACTACTTTAACTTTATTCAAGGTGGCTATTTCAAAGCGGCTTCTCCTGAAGGTCTTGCTGATGCAAAGGCGAAACTCGCACCTGAAGCACTTTGGTGGTTCCGCTGGGCTGCAATGTTTACCTTCATCACGGGTCTTTACCTGCTTATGGGGCTTGCTGGTAATAAGCAAATGAATCCTCTTATAATTGCAGGCGCTACCATGGGAATATTAATGTTCCTTAACGTCTGGTTAATTATTTGGCCAAATCAGAAGATTGCTTTAGGTATGGTTGAAGGTGATGCCGCGGCAGCTGGTGGTAAAGCGCTTCTCGCTTCTCGTACTAATACCTTGTTTTCAGCTCCTATGTTATTTGGCATGTTAGGTGGACCACACTTTGCTTCTTCTGGTCTAGGTTATGGCTCTGCCATGACATCGACGGCACTTTATGTTGTTCTTGCTCTAATCGTGATTCTCGAAATTAATGCCATAGTTGGTAAGCAAGGGCCGATGACTACAGTTCGTGGCGTGATCATGAGTAGTCTTGGTCTCACAGTAGTTATGGGTGCTATTTTTGCTTTAGTGTAAATTCATTAATACGCTTAGAGAATTGTTTTTGTTGCAAATCACCTTGTTTTGATTCTCTAAAACGAAGGTTGATATATAACTGTAAAATCGGCTTTAACTTGTCCTCAAGTTCAGGCCGATTATCTATGACCCTTTGGATGTAATCAACAGGCCCTTCTGTTGCTGACCGATCAAATCCAACTCGCCCAAGTTTTCGACTTAGTTTGTTATAACTTACGGCTACCTTATCAAGCTTAGTGCGTCGTCTTAAAAATAGCCCTGTCGTTACCGCCATCACAAGCAATGCAAATGCCAATAGGCCATTGGCCAAATCTCTGATAGTCATGTTTGGGAAACCCAATTTACTAAAAAAATCATGCTGATTTTCCGCATCAAAATCGATGATCATGCTTTGCCAGTTGTTATTCATGGAATCCCACATCAATTGCAGCTTGTCGAGAACACCAGGCGAATAATCACTCCAAGCACCAGGTAGCACATCATCAAAAATAGCATCCCTTTGCATCCAGGCTTGAGATAAGTCCACTTCCACTCGCGATGGATGAATGGCAGCTGTAGGGTCGATTCTCACCCAGCCTCGATCTTCTATCCAAACTTCGGTCCAGGCATGGGCATTAGATTGGCGAACGATCATATAATTAGCGTAGGGATTCATTTCACCACCCTGATAGCCTATCACAACTCTTGCAGGCACCCCAGCTGCACGCATCATAAAGACAAAAGTCCCCGCATAGTGCTCACAGAATCCACGTTGTTTATTGAACCAAAAATCATCAACAGTATCGGCTTCCATAACACCAGGGTTAAGAGTGTAACTATAGTTTGAGGTGTTAATACGCTTCAAGATACTCTGAATATAAGCTTCAGTGGAAGCCCCAGCATCAAGATAAGCTCGTTGCGCCCAAAGCCGAGCCCTTGGATTGCCGTCCCCCGGTAGAGTTATATTCAGTTGCCTATCTTGCTCAGACAATTGCTTGCCAAAGCTACTTGAAGAATAGGAGGTTAATTGATAATTAAGCCTTGAACGCAGCACAAATCGTCTTTGCCAGGTATTCTCACTAGTCGTATTGGCATACTCGTCCATGGTATCAGGCACCGGCATTTCAAGGGCGTAAAGCCAATTACGTCGATGGGGTTCTAATAAAATCTGATAGTCATAACGTTTGCCTGAGTGCTGGACATCGTCTTCTGTTTTCAGGCTAGGTCTCGAGCGGCTCCAGGTTAATCCATCAAAGCTTGAGAACACCAATCCTCGCCAATATAACTCGGATGAAGGCGGCACATCACCATCAAACTCAACCCTAAAGGCGGGTTCAGTAAAGGTTACCAAAGAACCAATATCACCGGGTGTCATGGAGTCTGATATACCCGTTGTACCGGTTAGGCTAGAAGGCATTCGCCATAAGGGTTCCGAGAGGCGTGGGAAAAATAGAAAGAGTATCAACATCAAGGGCAAGGCTTGAACAAACATCAAGCAGGCCTGTCGAGCGAGTAGCTTGATCTCAACACCACCATTGGTTCTATTTAACGCCTGAAGCGCCATCACTACTACTAGGATGCAAAGCACCATGTAAACAGCCATCAACAGTGATTGGGAAAACAGAAAGTTTGCCACCATGATAAAGAAAGAGAGATAGAGCACTATGGCTGCGTCCCGGTACCAACGCATTTCAAGCAGCTTCAGGCAGAACATCAAGGCGATTAAACTAACCCCTGCATCTCGACCCACTAGGGTGCCAAAGCTTAGATAAATGGCTGCACCTCCAGCTACTCCAAGCACACCACTTATTAGGCGTCCAGGAACCTTCCAACCCTGTCTCACCATTACATAACGTGCGGCTATGACACTTAAACAAACTATCGCTATCCATAAAGGTAGATAATTAAATAATGGCCAGAGAACAAGAACTTGGGTGAGTAGGATAAGCTCAATGACACCTTTACGTTCAAGCTTTGGATACAGACGTAAGTCTCTCATCAAAGTTGCTCCCCTTGATAGAGAGCTAAACTTTGCAAACAACTTTGTCGATGCTTGGAACCGCTATCAGGTTCGATAAGATTTGAGGGAAGCTTTAAACCATAGCGCTTGCCATGACTTTCAGACTCAAGCACTAGATAACATAACCAAGAAAGTCTCTGCTCTACATCTCCATGATTAAAACTATCAAAATCCAGTACCGAGGACTTACCCTCAGGCTCTTCAAATTCCATGGTATGTAAACCCTGTTCACGGGCATAGGCACGCCAGTGGATTTTTCTTTTTGGATCACCCTTCCGATAGCTTCGAATGCCGGCAAAATCTTCCTCACCTCCACTCATACGACCCGCTTCAGGTTCTTGTTCAGCATCAGACTGCCTTGCAATCACACCGGGATCAAGTGGAGACGGATAAACAAGGTACTGCTGAGAAAACTTAAACCAACTCCAAACCCGAAGCATTCCAAGTGGATAAACCGTCGCGGTATAAAATCGCCCAGGCCTATACCAACCACGTTTTTCAGGTACAACACGAATAGTCGTTTCTATGCTTTGATCCGGAGATATATCAATCACCTGTTGGATTGCTTGTGACGTGCCAAATCCAACTGAATAATGTTGTCTTTTCTCAGTGGTTGAAATAACCAGAGGGATATCTAGAGGCTGACCTGCGAATATGGCATCTGTAGTTTTAGCCTTAATGTTAATTCCCGTAAGATTTCCATAGGTGAGGATAATAACGTTGAATCCAATGGAGGATAAGATGAAGGTTAACAGGAAGGCTAAACTATTTTGATAATTGGTCGCAGCCACCATCATCAAGGTTAAGATAAACAACATCATATAGCCAAATCGAGTGGGTAAGATGAAGGTTTGGCGATGGTGCAGAGTAATATTGTTTGATGGCGGTATACGTCGGTCAAGCCAAAGGTTAAACCGAGCTTTTAACGGCGCAAATGGTCTGAACAGACTTGCTTTAACTGCTGAGATCAACACTCTTGGCCCTAAACAGGAACGGGAACTGCATCAAGTAGTTGCTCACAAGCCATTGCCGGTGTCACTTCATGAATATCCGTTGAGCCTAGTCGATGTTCGACAACGGCGTGAAACACAGCTTGGACATCTTCAGGTAAACAGTAATTTCTATCATCAAGTAACGCCCAGGCTCTTGCAGCTCTTTGTAAGGCAAGACCTGCTCTTGGAGATAAGCCATGTCCACAACGAGTACTTTCTCTGGACTCAGTGAGTAAAGCAACTATGTAGTCTCTCAAAAGACTACTGACTTTTACTTCATCCACCGCCCTTTGCAGCTCGATTAATTGCACTGAACTCATGCAGTTTTTAATGTCGTTGATCATTAAGTTACGGTCACGGCCTTCGAGTAAGTTTTTCTCAATGCTCGGCTCTGGATAACCTAACTCCAGCCGCATAAAAAATCGATCCAGTTGAGATTCAGGTAAGGGGTAAGTTCCTATTTGATAAGATGGGTTTTGGGTAGCTATGACGAAGAAAGGTTCTGGTAAGGGTCTCGTTTTTCCCTCCACTGTTACCTGCTGTTCCGCCATGGCTTCTAGCAATGCACTTTGGGTTTTAGGCGTGGCTCGATTGACTTCATCGGCTAGTAGTAATTGATTAAAAATTGGCCCTGGATGGAAATCAAAGCGAGACTCTTCTCGATTAAATACTGCTGAACCTAAGATATCTGCCGGTAGCAGATCACTAGTAAATTGGATGCGGGAAAATTCTAACCCCAGTACCTTAGCTAGGGTATGGGCTAGGGTAGTTTTGCCCATGCCAGGTAAATCTTCAATGAGCAAATGACCACGGGCAAGGATACAACTCATGGCTAGTTTTACCTGTATAGATTTCCCCAATAACACTTTATTTACTTCATCAATGGTTTGATGTAATGACTGGATGTTATCAGCTGAGGTTGTAGCTGATGTAGCTGAATTGAACGCAACCGTTTCCGGCATAATTAGCTCCTGACTTATTCATTGCTGAGAGTATTTTTTAAGATAGATTCACTGAGTTTAGCATGGTTGTCTGGTTATGCCGTGAACTGTTCGTTATTTTGATGATTCAGTGTTAGTATTATTTCAAACTAAGCCAGCAAGAAAATAAACAAGAGAGTTTAATTTATGAATTTAAATCTTCAACCAGCACTAGGTATAGCTTTAGCACTTCTTTTAATAAGCACATCAGGTATTACATTCGCTCAGCAAGCCAACAGTGAGCATGCTAAAAAATCTCTCGAAATTTATACTAGGCTTATTTCAATTCCCACGGTTAAAGGCAGGGGAAAGGTTCCAGAAATGGCTGCTTATCTTGCATCGGAGTTTGAGAAGGCTGGATTTGCTAAAAGTGATATACATATCCTCCCAATTGATAAAACAGCCTCCTTGGTAGTTCGTTATCAAGGGGATGGTTCATCGGGTAAAGCACCGATATTACTGCTTGGACATATGGATGTGGTGGAGGCATTACCGAAGGACTGGGAGCGTCCTCCCTTTACACTGACCCAAGATGAAGATTATTTTTATGGTCGTGGGACTATTGATAACAAGTTTGGCATTACCATGCTGACTACTACTTTTATTCGCCTTAAAAAGCAAGGCTTTGTTCCTAACCGAGATTTAATTATCGCTTTTTCAGGTGACGAAGAAACCGATATGTTCACCACTAGGATGTTGGCCTATGAACGGCAGGATCTGACATCCGCAGAATACGCACTTAACTCTGATTCTGGGGGTGGCGATCTTAATAAAGAAGGCAAAGCAATTAGCTATTTGGTTCAGGCAGCTGAGAAGACCTATGTCTCTTTTGAATTAACGGTATATAACCCAGGTGGTCATAGTTCTAGACCTCGCCCTGACAATGCGATTTATGAATTGATGGATGGACTTAAGCATATTCAACAGTATCAATTTCCAGTTATGTCTAGCATGATGACTAGAAATTTTTTTCGGGTATCGGGAAAACAATTAGCAGGTGAGCTAGGTGAAGCTATGGTCCGCTTTGCTGATAATCCAAAGGACAAGGCGGCTGCAGAACGGCTCTCCATTGAATCATCTTATGTGGGATCAATTAGAACCACCTGTATTACTACAATGCTTAGGGCAGGCCATGCTGCAAATGCCCTACCTCAATCTGCCACAGCTACTGTCAATTGTCGTATTTTCCCAGGTGTGGGTGTTGAAAGCGTGAAATCTACCTTAATCAAGCTTGTGGACAATAAAGACATTGAGTTTGTGGTTTTAGGAGATCCTACGGAAAGTCCTATTTCTGAACTTCGTGATGATGTTATGACTGCTGTGGAGAAGGCAGTGAAAATTCGCTATCCCAAGGTTGATATTATCGGCTATATGGCATCAGGAGGAACGGACGGTATGCACTTTCGAGCTGCCGGTATACCCACTTGGGCCATATCCAGCAATTTTATGAATCCTGATGAGAAGTTTTCCCATGGTTTAAATGAGCGATTGCCCATAAAAGCCTTCTATGATGGACTTGACCATTGGACGATTATTTTAAAAGAATTGGCTGGTAAATAGCAAAACTGATTCCGGGAAGTACAAGAAAGCTGAGCTTATTTAGACTCAGCTTTTTTGACGCGGATCGCTTTACCATCAACAACTTTTCCATTAAACGCCTTCATGGCAGCTTTCGCTTCACCTTGCTTTGGCATTTCAACAAAACCGAAGCCTTTTGAGACATTAGTTTTCTGATCAAGAACTAAATTGCAGGACTGCACTGTTCCATAATCTTCAAACATTTCTTTAACTTCGGCTTCTGTAGTTGAACGCGCTAGGTTTCTAATTAAAAGTTTCATGGTTTACCTTGGGGTTAAATTAGATCAAGGCGCCATTCTACTTCAAGTTACTGATTTCAGCTAGGCTTGTGATGACTACTTCAACCAACCTTGCATCTAAACAAAGATCTGTCTACTATCGACCTATAGAATAACCACAAGAAGATCCCCTAACTCTTGATCAGGCATTTTCTGACTAGAATTCAGAAACTTTTATCCGAAGTCTTTTACCCGAAGTAATGTTATTATCTTGAAACAAGCAATCGACAAAAAGAAAGCCTGGGCAACTCTTACTGCTTGTATGTTGATCTCCCTCTTGGGAACTGCAGGTATAGCCCTACCCTATCCAGTACTGGCACCCTATTTCCTTGATTCACCTGCTAATGCTTTGAATCAATTTATGTCCATTAATCCAAAATTATTATTAGGCATAGCCTTAGCTCTTTATCCCCTTGGATTATTGATCGGTAGCTCCTTTCTTGGTGCGCTATCTGATCACTATGGCCGACGTCTGGTTTTATTAGTTTCATTGACGGGAAGCGTCATTGGATATTTATTAACCGTTTTCGCCGTTTATGACGAATCATATTTGCTGTTTTTATTCTCTCGATTATTCACAGGCATTTGTGAGGGCAATATTTCAATCGCCAGAGCTATGGCTGTTGAACTGCATCCAGTTATTGAAAGAGGTCGAGCTCTCTCACTTGTTTATGCTACAACCTATGCTGGATGGCTAGTTGGCCCTCTAGCCGGTGGTTATTTAATGCTGCTTGGTACGGAACATGTATTTCTAGCAGCAGCGGGTGCCATGATCGTTTGTATTGTTGTGGTAATGCTTACTATTAAAGACGGCAATCAAAAAAAACTCTCTAAAGGTTCTCTATTAAAAACCATCAATGAAGAGAATTCCTTTCGATTGCTAAAGCACAAGGAAGTCAGACCTATCTTTATTTATTATTTTATTTATTCACTTGGGATCAATACTTTTTACGAATTTTATCCAGTATTTTTTGTAGAGAAATACCGTTTTGCCAGTGACGATATAGCGTGGATAACGGTGCTATTGACAGCGACCATGATTATATCTTCGGCTTTTGTGAGTAGTCATATCGTTAAATTTTTAGGCACCTTTAAATCTCTTACCATCAGTGTTATTGCTCTTGGTAGTTTAATCATACTGCAGCCCTTTGTGGGATTAACAATAATTTATTCTATGTTTGTATTAGCGGGCTTTTTAATCGCTCTTAATAATACCGTCACACCCACTTATATGTCTCAGCGTTTTGGTAAGTATGGTCAAGGAAAAGTGATGGGGCTACAAACTGCCATGTTCTGCTTAGCCAATGTGATAATATCGTTACTCGGCAGCCTGCTTGCCATCCTAAGTATTACCGCCACCATGGTTATGGCTGGCGTGCTTATACTGATTTCTATTGGTTGGTTTATTACTATTAAGGAGACAGAACTATCAGGTTAGCGCAACTCTATTTTAAAAATATGATAAATTCGAAGCTGCTTTATTGAACCAATATATTTTGGCTAGAGGTTATTGTACGCTTGACGTATAACGTGCCGCGTTATACTATAGATTACATGATTAAGAGCTTTAAATGCAAACACACACAATCGCTTTTTGAAGGCGGTAATCCTCGTCCATTCAGAGCTTTTAATGTTATTGCTGAACGAAAACTCCTAATGCTTAATAAATCGGTAGAGCTTAAAGATTTGCGTTCCCCTCCCGGTAATCGACTGGAAAAACTGTCTGGTACCCGTGACGGGCTAATGAGCATTCGCATTAACAACCAATGGCGGATCTGTTTTGAATGGCGAGATAATAACTCTCATAATGTTGAAATAGTTGATTACCATTAAGGAGAAAATAAAATGTTTAAAAATAAAATGAGACCCATACACCCCGGCGAAATATTGAAAGAAGAGTTTTTGGTGCCTTTGGACATGAGTGTCAATGCACTAGCGATCTCTCTTCGCGTACCAGCCTCAAGGTTGAATGATATCGTTAGAGAAAAGCGTTCGGTCAGTGTTGATACTGCGCTTCGATTGGCTCGCTACTTTAACACCACCCCTCAGTTTTGGCTGAACCTTCAAAACAGTTATGAGCTGCGAATGGCAGAAAGCAAAGAGGCACACATTGAAAAAGAAATCACCCCGATGGCGGCAGCATAGATCATGACTATCAAAACGCGCCATTAGGATGCCAGCCGCCTTCCATATCAGAATGAAGATATTAAAGCAGGCATTCGTTCAACAAGATACAGGGGTAAAGTAAGTAATTTATAATTTACTTTAGTTAAATTTTCACCCTGTTTGATGGTTGTATTAATTGTTTGTATAGAAGGTAGTCCAGCATCAAAACGAACAGCAGTAGATAAACCTTTTTCTCCCATAAACTGGTGCAACGATTTAAGACTGCCACTTGCTCCGGCTTTGACTTCAATTGGAACTACTTGTCCATTAAGTCCAATAACATAATCTACCTCAGCATTAGATGAACGTCCTTGTCGAAGCCAATAATTGAGCTGCTGATTTGGTGTGTTAGTGAGGATTTCTTGCAAATGTTGGCCGATAAATTGCTCAGCTATAGCGCCTTCGTTCACAAGAATAGTATCTTCAATTTGTGAAATCACATTCCAGCTAAGCCCGCAGATTGCATTCATTAAACCTATGTCTAAAAATATTAACTTATAGACTTTATCTTCCATCTCGGCTTGTAACGGTAGACCATTACTATGGCTGTGTACCACTTTTGATAACACTTTTGCCATACACAAAAGATCTATATCAGCTTTAATAGTGGCAGATTTATCCTGACTAGAAAATTGACTATATTTAACCTTTTTACCAATATTACGGGCAGCAAAATTAAAAATATTATAAATTCGAAGCTTATTTCTTGAACCAATATATTTTGGAAAGTCATCTCGGTAAGTTTCAATAATAGAATTATGGACATCAGACACCTCCTTTAGGCGCCTGGAATGCGTATACACTTCAACAGCTTCAGGCATTCCTCCAACAAATAGAAATGTTCGCAATAAATTCATTAGTCGACTATGGATAACTGGATCAATCTTGTCTTTGTAATTAAAGTTTCTAATTAGGGAAGCCAGTTTTGTTTCATCAACAGCATCTAAAAATTCGGTAAAGGTCATTGGTCCCATATGAAGGTATTCTACCCTTCCAACTGGCATAGAAAAGTGGTGGTTTGAAAGAACAAATTCCAACAAAGAACCGGCAGCCAGAACAGGTAAGTTAGGCATATCTTCATAAAAATAACGCAACATTGGTATTGCTTCAGGAATAGCCTGTATTTCATCAAGAAATAATAATGAATCTGCTGAGATGTCGTTAATATCTGATAGCGTATCCAGGATATTAATTAAGTTATGCGGGTCTTTCTGAGCAAACAAAGTGTCAAGATAGGGGTGTCGCTCTAGATTTATCAAAGATAGGGATTTTCCATATTGCTCAGTAAATAACTTTACCAAAGTGGTTTTTCCAACCTGCCTCGCCCCCCTAAGGATAAGAGGCTTTCTATTAGACTTATCTAACCATTGTTTTAATACTTCTAGCTGTTTTCGTTTCAAAGTTAAGCTCAGCAATTGTAAAAATATTAATCATAATAGCAAAACAGGGGTGTAATATCAACCTTGCAGGTCGTTTTTGTTAGGAGTAAGTTATCTGTCCTAATAATTAACATTTGATCTGTCCGGATCTATTCTACCCTTATTTGGGGTAGAAAAATGAACCGGACAGCCTTTGTTGAGGAATTAAAACAGATGAGATTTGAAGAAGCATACAACGGCTATCAAGCCAAACGGTTAACCCAAGAAGAAGCAGCCAGCCTACTGGGAGTTTGTAGTAGAAGTTTCCGCGGGTATATGAACCGATATGAAGAGTCAGGATTAGAAGGGCTCTGTGATAAACGAATGGACGCCTTATCGGCACGATGTGCGCCCGTTGATGAGGTGATGGCATTAACTGATTTATATACTGAACGATATAACGGATGGAATGTAAGGCATTTTCATCAAAGGTATCAGCGAGAGCACGAAGGGTCGCGCAGTTACAGCTGGGTTAAAAATCAGCTTCAATCTGCCAAGTTGGTTGATAAGGGAAAATCACCTGGGCCACATCGGATAAAACGTTTACCCAGCGCTCTACCCGGCATGATGATCCATCAAGACGGAAGCACGCATTTATGGGTTCCAGGTGTTTACTGGGACTTGATTGTCACGATGGATGATGCGACAAATGAGCATTATTCGATGCGATTTGTTGAAGAGGAAGGTACCGTCAGTTCCCTGTTAGGTGTAAAAGATGTTCTTGAAACTAAAGGTATTTTTTGTTCATTTTACTCTGACAGGGGCAGTCATTATTGGCATACGCCAGAAGCCGGTGGCAAAGTGGATAAGAATAACCCCACACAATTTGGCGTCGCTCTTAAACGTTTGGGGATTGATATGATTGCAGCCTATTCTCCAGAAGCTCGTGGTCGCTCTGAGCGTGCTTTTGGGACTCACCAAGGTCGTTTGCCTCAGGAACTTGCTCTCAAAGGGATAACCGATATCAAAATGGCTAATGACTATCTTGAAAATCATTACATGCCGGCTTTCAATGAAGCATTTTCACGGCCGGCAAGAGAAGAAGGTAATGCTTTCGTTGATTTAGCCGGAGTTAATCTTGATGATTATCTTTGTGAAAGATATGAACGAACGGTAAGGAGAGATAATTGTGTGTTGTTTAATAATCTTAGTTTACAGCTTCCAAAAGATAAACATCGGTACCATTACGTCAAGGCAAAAGTGATGGTTGTGGTTCATCTATACCCGTGATGGTCGAGTTCGTGATCGTATTAAAGCGGTTTTATTGCGCTCGGAAGGTTGGTCAACTCCCATGATAGCTCAAGCCCTTCGCCTTCATGAAACAAGTATTGTTAGGCATATTAATGAATATCTTAAAAAAGAAAAACTGAAACCAGA
>NVWF01000034.1 GCA_002746155.1 Gammaproteobacteria bacterium
TCAATCAAACTCTCCCTGAGATAGGGGATACTTTAGGAAGCAGAATTAATGATAATTTTCAGGTGTTAAATCCTGCATCTTGATTGATGATGGGTATATACCCTTCTATATCAAGATGCATGTTTTGGTGTTCGGCTAGGCTTTTTCAGTAGAGGATATTGTTGAACAGTGTTGGTTTCTTCCCGAAGATTTTGCTTTATAGAGATATTCATCTGCTGATTTTATAAGGTCTTCTTGAGTTAACCCATCGAAACTGCTAGTAACAGCTACTCCAATACTGATGGTAACTGTGTTTGCAACGTCTGATTCACTATGGGCAATTTTTAGTTGCGCAATGGCGCTTACAAGTTTTATCGCCACTTGTAATGCTCCAATATCATCCGTTGCAGGTAACAAAACAGCAAATTCTTCACCACCGTAACGTGCAACAAGGTCAGCAGGTCTCAATAAGTTGTCTTCAAGAGCAGTCGCAATCGTTTTAAGGCACTCATCACCTGCTTGGTGACCGTAGTGATCATTAAATTTTTTAAAATAATCCACATCGATCATTAAGAATGCCAAACTGTTTTTATCGCGCATCATTCTCTTCCATTCTGAGTTTATGGCACGATCAAAACCTCGACGGTTATAAATATGAGTCAAGCCGTCAAGATAACTTAACTTTTCCATTTTTCGACTGGCATGGAGCAAATCTTTTTGCATTTTAACTAGTCTGGCAATGGCAGTAATTTTCGACTCAAGAACAATGGGAGTAATAGGCTTATGGAGATAGTCATCGGCACCAGCTTCAATGCCTTGAGCCAAATGCTTATCATCATTTGCTGAGGTAAGAAAAATAATAGGAAACCATTCATCTTGATAAATGCTTCTCAGTCGTCTAGTGGTTTCAACACCATCTATGCCCGGTAATAAAAAATCCATTAAAACAAGATCAATGGTATTAAGATCGAATAATTCCAGAGCGATTTCACCAGAGATGGCTTCCACCACATCATGACCAAATGATTTTATATAAGCAGTGGTTACCATCATTACAGCACGGTCATCTTCCACCAACATTACCTTCATAAACGCACTCTCGTATTATTTAAATCTAATTACATCTATAGGAGTGTAACCTAAGAATGGGACTCTGTACTTAAACAATGGCTAATAAAATGATTTATTGCCTTTAGCCATCTCAAGCAGATACTCACAAGGTTTAAATCGCGGGTCAACAGTCTTCTCATAATGTTCAAGTCTTTCAATTAACTTATGGCAACCAAGCATGTCACTATAGCGAAATGGTCCACCTAAAAATGCTGGAAAGCCTAATCCAAAAATTGCACCTATATCCCCGTCTCTTGCACTCAGTAAGATACCTTCACTGAGGCATCTAATAGATTCATTAATAAGCATTAAGTTACAACGCTCTGAAATAATATCTTGCTGCATGTTATTATCAGGCTTAACGCCAAGATCATTATATACACTTTGATCAACAGGCCTTTTACCCTTAGTTTTTGTTGTGTAATCATAAAAACCTTTTTTGTTTTTACGCCCCTCTCTACCAGATTCTAATAATTGAGTAAAAGCTGAGGCTGGAGTCATTCTCTCGCCAAAGGCCTTTACTAGTATTGGAGATATTTTCGTGCCAACGTCTATGCCCACTTCATCAAGTAGAGTAATGGGTCCAACAGGATAGCCAAAGTTAGTCATAGCCTTGTCTATATCCTCAACGGGGACACCTTCAGAAACTAGATGTCCAGCTTCATTCATATAAGTAGCCAATACTCGACTTGTATAAAATCCAGCTCCATCCTTAACAACAATGACTGTTTTGCCTTGTTTTCGACCAAAATCCACCGTGGTTGCAATGACTTGCTGTGATGTTTTTTCAGTGACGATGATTTCCAGTAGTGGCATTTTTTCAACCGGTGAAAAATAATGCATGCCAATAACATTTTTCGGTCTTTTTGCCTTAGCCGCAATCTCAGTGATAGGTATTGATGAGGTATTAGAGGCAAAAATAGTATCTTTAGAACAGTTTTTTTCAATGTCCATTAACATCTGATGTTTTAATTCTAAAGACTCAAAAACCGCTTCAATAACTAGGTCGACATGCTTAAATCCAATATAATTTGTGGTACCTGAAAGCTGGGCCATTTTTTGTTCAGCTTGTTGTTTTGTGTAATGGCGTTTTTTAGCTTTCTTTTGCAATCTGTCATAAGCATACTTCAAAGCATGATTTAGCCCCTTTTCAGTGACATCCTTAATTCTCACAGAAGCAGGAGTCTTATCCACACTAATAAGAGCAATTCCGGCTCCCATTAAACCGCCACCTAAAACCCCTAGTTTTTTAACACTTGCCGCCTTAACTTTGGCATCAACAAATGTATCTTTTTTAAGCTCAATTATTGCAAAAAATAGTTTGATAAGTTGTTCAGCTTCAGGACTCAGGACTAGCGTTGCGAAGTTTTTTGCTTCTGTGTCAAAACCTTTTTTCTTATCACCACTCGCCCAGTCCTCAACACAATCGATAATTAATTCAGGTGCAGGATATTTACCCTTGGTTTTAGATAAGACTGCTTTGCGAGCCTGCTTAAATAAAAAATCTAGTCCGATTTGATTTTTCTCCAATAATAATGATTGCCAGCCTTTTACAGTGAGAAGGCTTTTCATCATAGCAGTCTTAGTAGTAGCTTTATCTTTTCTGGGATTCTTCACAAGGTCACGCAATAACTTGATAGAAGCCCTACGTAAATGTATAGGTTCGGCAATATCATCAACCAAACCCATTTTAAGTGCCTTTTTTGGACGTATATTACGACCAGTGGTCATCATTCCCAAAGCTTCTGTAATGCCAATCAATTCGGGCAAACGTTGTGTACCACCCCCGCCAGGTAATAAACCAAGCTGGACTTCTGGTAAAGCAAGTAGGGTCGACGGATGTTTACTACAAACTCTCCCATGACAGGCTAAAGTAAGTTCAAGCCCTCCTCCCAAACAAGCACCATGAATTTGGGCTACTACTGGGATGTTAGACTGCTCAATTCTATTAAAAATATCGTATCCCAACTGAGTCAAGGCGAATATTTGCTGCTCGTTCTCCAAGCTACTTAAAACATTAATATCTGCACCAACAATAAATGAATCTTTTTTACCACTTGTGATAATAATGCCAGCCAATGTGGCTTTTTCAGCTTGATCTAAAACCTCTGCAATTTCACTACTGAATTCAGCTCTAAGTGTATTTTGTTTTTCGCCTTGGATATCAATAGTAATTAATCCAATATCCTGTTCGATAATATCGAAGCTAAAAGATGGTGACTGATTCATTATTCAACCTCCAATATCATAGCGGCACCTAAGCCACCTGCTGCACAAGCTGTGGTTAAGGCTAAACCACCACCTCGACGTTTCAATTCATTTAAGGTTTGGGTAATCATTCGTGCTCCAGTTGCTGCAAAGGGATGACCATAGGCTAGTGATCCTCCAAGGACGTTAAATTTATCCATATCTATTTCACCGATAGCTGAACTTCTGCCAAGTTTTTGTTTTGCAAAATCTAGAGATGCAAATGCTTGGATATTACACAGTGCTTGAGCGGCAAAGGCTTCATGCATATCTATCAAGGTTAAATCCGCGAGCTTAATATTTGCTCTATCGAGGGCGATTGGTGTGGCATAGGAAGGCCCCATTAACATATCGATGTTGGCTTCTATGGCGGCGAAGGCTTGGGACTTCAAAAATCCTAAGGGCTCTAATCCAAGTTCCTTAGCTCGACTTTCTTTCATCATCATTACAGCTGCAGCGCCATCGGTTAAGGGTGTGCTATTGGCTGCTGTAACCGAACCAAATTTCTTATCAAAAGCCGGCCTTAAACGGTCGTAGTCGTCTCGGTTAGATTGAAATCGAATGTTGTTATCTTCTGAAATAGTATCTGTGTAGGGAGGTACTCTCGCGTACATCACTTCTTGATCTAATTTTCCATCCTTCCAGGCCTTAGCCGCTAACTGATGTGAGCGATGGGCTAGATCATCTTGCATTTGTCGAGTTATTCCGTGATCCCTCGCCATCTGTTCAGCATTTTGACCCATGGTTAAGCCTGTGGAGGGCTCTGTTGCTGAAGGAGGAACGGGCAGTAAATCTGCAGGTCTAAGTGTAGAGAATAACTTCAAGCGTGCTGTCAAAGATTTTACTTTACTCACTTCAACCAATAGATTAGAGAGTTTTCGCGTGACACCAATCGGCAGCACAGAGGATGAGTCGGCGCCACCGGCAATACCGATTTCAATATCATTACACTCAATAGCTTGGGCGATGGATACTGCCGATTGAAAGCTTGTTGCACAGGCTCGAGAAATACTAAAGGCATCAGTGTGCACATTCATATCCGTACCTAAAACAATCTCACGGGCTATATTGGGTGATTCAGGCATGACCACAACTTGCCCAAATACTAGTCGGTTAATCAAGTTAGGATCAATATCCGTTCTCACCAACATTTCTTGAACAACCAACTTACCTAATTCAATTGCGCTAATACCCTTATAAGCTGTCAACTGTCTTGCAAAGGGGATTCTAAGTCCATTAACAAAGGCTATCCTGTCCTGAGTCATTACTGCCTTTTTTCTTACTGGAGACTTTTTTGCTACTGTTTTTTTTGCTGCTGTTTTTTTAACAACAGGTTTAGAAGTCTTAGTCTTCTTACTACTAGCCTTGACCTTATCCAGGCCGGCTTTTTCGTTACTCATTAATTATTCTCCAGAATCTGCAAATATTACTCTTAAATTGTACTGGTAAAGCGCACTAATTTATATAATACATCAAAATCAGTTTGGGGTAACCATAAATTCAAACAATCGTTTGAATTTATCCAATACTTTATTCGGCACTTTATCCAATACTTAGTTCGTTAATTTGTTAGCTAAGCAGCTAAAATATCACTGTTTACACATCTTGATACAGATTTACTCGGCTCTTTATAAGATAAGTTGATGAAACTTCTAGATTTAGTGATAATACAACGTATAAAATGAGCACCACTTTACCACCCTCAATGTTAAGAGAAATGCCTAATTATGAATAATCGTGATTATATTGTCAGACTACGCGAATATATGAACAAAAGAATTATTGGCCAGCCCGATTTAGTTGAAAGCTTACTCATTGCTCTTCTTGCCGATGGACACTTACTCGTTGAGGGCGCTCCAGGTCTTGCTAAAACTAGAGCCATCAATGAATTAGCCAAGGCCATTGAGGGTGATTTCCACCGGGTGCAGTTTACACCTGATTTACTTCCAGCTGATTTAACCGGTACTGAAATATATCGCCCTCAAGATGGCAGTTTTAAATTCCAGAAGGGCCCTATCTTTCATAATTTAGTGTTAGCCGATGAAATAAATCGTGCGCCTGCCAAGGTACAATCAGCCCTGCTTGAAGCAATGGCTGAACATCAAATTACGGTTGGCAGTCAAACTTATCCCCTACCAAAGTTATTTATGGTCATGGCGACACAAAACCCAATTGAACAGGAAGGTACCTATCCCTTACCTGAGGCTCAGCTTGATCGATTTTTAATGCATGTAAGAGTGACCTATCCAGATGTCAAGGCTGAGCAGGAAATTCTACGTTTAACCCGCCGTGAGGCTCATCAGGATGACGAAAATCCAGATATAGTCGAGGAGTTACCTCAACAAGCCTTATTCGCTGCCAGAGATGAGATCTTAGATATTCATATGGCTGATGATTTAGAACGTTACCTCATAGAAATCATCATGGCTAGCCGTGAACCTGAGCGTTACCACGCTGATTTGGAACGTTGGATAGAATACGGTGCTAGCCCACGGGCCACCATGTCTCTTGACCGCTGTGCTAGAGCTAACGCCTGGCTTGCTGAAAGAGACTTTGTAACACCCGATGATATTCAATCCGTCGCCCATGCTACTTTAAGACATCGGATATTACTCAGTTATGAAGCAGAAGCCGATGGCGTGGATACCGATCAAGTTATTGACCGTCTACTAGAATTAGTGGCTGTTCCTTAAGCCAACTGTGGCTTAACTCAGCTTAACTCAGCTAAAATTAAACTATGATCCCAGCAATCAAAACTAACCGACAATCAGGCCAACATCATGATATGGGTGTACGTTTGACTGTGGATGAATTACTTGCGCTAAGACGTGACGCCATGGCTTTGGATCTAGCCAGTAGTTATCGGGTCAGTTCAACCCTTGCTGGTGGCTATCGCTCAAAATTTCGTGGTCGCGGCATGGACTTTGATGAAGTTCGTCCTTATTTACCCGGCGATGATATTAGAAATATCGACTGGCGAGTGACAGCTCGTACCGGCAATCCCCACACTAAGTTATTCCGCGAAGAAAGAGAAAGGCCTGTTTTTTTATTGTTAGATCAATCAAGTCATCTATTTTTCGGTTCACGTAATGCTTTTAAATCCGTGATGGCAGCTAGAGCCGCGGCACTTTTAATTTGGGCATCCATCACAGCGGGCAGTAGAATAGGCGCTGTATTATTTGATGATTCAAAACATCTTGAACACCGTCCTTCGGGAAGACGTAGAGATGCCTTAGCCCTATTGAAGAAAATCACTTCTAGGCATAACATCCTTTTAGATGAGATTGAAAATCAGCGAAGCAGTGTTCAATCTGAAAAGACTGTCAATAAGCAATCAGCCTTTGCAGAAAGTCTTTCTCGTCTCAGACGGTTAGCCAAACCAGGCAGCTTGATATATCTTTTTAGTGACTTTAGAACTCTTGACGAAGATTGTAAGCGTCATCTATCAAGACTAGGGCAACACAATGAGATACAGGCATATTTATTAACGGATCCCATGGACACCCAATTGCCTCCTCCTGGCAATTACAGCCTAACCGATGGTCATTCAATTAGTCGAATTAATACTTCAGCTAAAAATATGCGAGAGCAATACCTTAATTTTGAACAACTTAGAATTGACAGTCTAAAAACCTATCTTAAACAACAAAGAGTTCTACTTCAGCCCTTATCAACTACCGATAACTTAGGTGTTGTGTTAGCAGCAGCAAATACACCAAGGATTATAGTGAGATGAACGGCGAAAATCCTCTACAAAACTTAAGAGATATTCATCTACCTGATAGCGTTTCATTCTGGCCTCCTGCACCTGGTTGGTGGATCTTGGCATTTCTAGTGTTAAGTTTAATTTGTTGGTTAATATGGAAAGTCTGGGAAAAATATCAACAAAAGCATTTATTACGCCTTTCCATGGCCAAGCTTGAGCAACTTAATGTAGCCTTTGAAGAGCATCAGGATGCACGTCAGCTTATTGGGCAATACTCCTCACTCTTAAGAAGGGTTTCAATGGCGCTCTTTAGCCGTAGTGAAGTGGCTTCCTTAACTGGAAACTCTTGGTTAAATTTTCTCGACAATCGAGCAAACACAAACCTATTTGCAAGCGATGCAGGTTATTTACTTTTAAATGCCCCTTATCAAAGACCTGAGAAAACCATCGAACATCTTGATCAACTTTCACTTGCGGTAAAAATCTGGATCAAAGCTGCCCACACTGCCTCACTTGTGGGGGCTAAAAATGATTGAATTTGTCTGGTGGGGGTTCCTTTTGTTATTGCCCTTAGCATTTATTCTAAGGCTGTTGCTTCAACCTGCCGATAGTGTGGATGATTTTGCACTGCGCACCCCCTACTACCAGAATTGGTTACAACTTTATCAAACCTCAGACATAACTAAAGAAAAGCGACTACTAAGATTCATCCTTCTAAGTTTGATCTGGATATTTTTGGTGCTCGCCGTAGCAAGACCACAATATGTAGGTGAGCCCATTGAGTTACCGGCTTCGGGGCGAGACTTATTACTGGCTGTTGACATATCAGGTAGCATGGAGGCAACGGATTTAAAATTGATGGGCAAAAAAGCAACCCGTCTCGATGTTGTTAAATCCGTACTTAACGATTTTATAGACCGTCGAGAAGGAGATCGAATAGGCCTGATATTGTTCGGTGAACAGGCTTACCTACAAACACCCTTAACTTTTGATCGCACTACGGTAAAAAAGATGCTCGATGAGTCAGTCATAGGCTTAGCCGGCGCTTCAAGAACTGCAATTGGTGATGGTATTGGCTTAGCGGTTAAACGACTCAGAGAACGGGACGCGGATTCTCGTGTACTAGTGCTACTCACCGATGGTCAAAATAATACCGGTGCAGTTGATCCACTAAAAGCAGCTCAGCTTGCCAGTCAAATTGGTGTCAAAATTTACACCATTGGAGTGGGCGCTGAGGAAATGGTCGTGGAATCATTTTTTGGGCAGCGCACATTAAACCCCTCAAAAGATCTCGATGAAAAAACCTTAATCCAGGTGGCAAAGACCACAGGAGGGCAATATTTTCGGGCTAAAGATACTATTCAGCTAGAAGAAATTTATGCGGTCTTAGATAAAATTGAACCCGTGGAATCAAACCCCGAAACTTTTCGACCCGTTAAATCACTATTTTATTGGCCACTAGCTGTTTCCTTAATTATAGCCTTTTTACTTGCCCTTGAAAAATTAATACGTTTTAAAGTAGCCAGTCGAACAAAGGATGAATTAAAGGGGGAGACTACTCATCATGCTTGAGACATTTTCGTTGTTTCATTTTATTCGCCCCTATTGGTTGTTCGCTCTAATTCCTTTGGTGGTAATTATTACGGGATTGATGCTAAAAAGCTCTCGACGTAACCAATGGACCTCTAGTATTGATAAGCACTTGCTAAAACATTTATTAGTTGGACAAAACACCATCCAACCTAATAGTGTTTTTCCCCTAATATTTCTAGCGATTTCACTACTTCTAGCTGTGCTTGCTCTTGCAGGTCCCACTTGGGAGAAAAGACCCTTACCGGTCTTTGAAACTGAAATGTCTAAAGTGTTATTGCTCGATTTATCCCTTTCAATGCAAGCAACGGATATTAAACCCAGTCGACTCATAAGAGCAAAACATAAAATTAATGATTTGTTATCTCGCACGAATGAAGGCCAGGTAGCCTTGATTGTCTATGCAGGAGATGCTTTTGTTATAAGCCCACTTACTACCGATGCCAACACGATTTTAACCATGGTGCCTTCCTTGTCACCATCATTAATGCCAGTGCTTGGTAGTGAACCCCAAAGAGCTTTTCAATTAGCCGAAGAGTTACTATCCAATGCGGGTGTTTTCAGTGGCCAAATAATTTGGATAACCGATGGCATTGACGATAGAGACTATAACCAGGTAGCCGAGCAACTAAAGGCTAGTCGTCATCAAATTTCAATACTAGCTGTTGGCACGAGAGAAGGAGCACCAATTCCTTTACCTGATGGCCAAGGTTTTCTAAAAGATGCTAAGGGGAATATCGTATTACCGAGTTTAAAGATAGCTCCTTTAGAGCAACTTGCAAGCTTAAGTAATGGCAATGTCACACAATTGTCAGCCGATGATCAGGACATTGAAAGGTTATTATCATCACTAGAAGAACCACAAGATTTTATTGCCAGCGATGATGATTTACAGATGGATACTTGGATTGAATTAGGCCCTTGGTTATTATTACCTCTTTTACTCATTACCGCTTTTTCCTTTAGAAAAGGTGTGGTAGTTGTTTTGGCTTTAGTGCTTATACCTCTTTATCCATCCCCGGCCAGCGCCGCTGAGCAGCAAGTCTCCAGCCTGCAAAAACATTGGATAAATTTATGGCAAACATCTGATCAACAAGCAGCTAAAGCTTTTAATAAAGAGCAACATTCAACAGCGGCCGAATTATTTCAACAAGCCGACTGGAAAAGCGCCGCCCTCTATAAGTCAGGGGAATACAATGCAGCAGCAGAGCTACTAGCATCTAATCAATTTGATGATGCCAATTATAATCGTGGTAACGCACTGGCCCAAGCTGGACGTCTTGAAGAAGCCATTATCGCCTATGATAGCGCCTTAGAACAAACTCCTAACATGGAAGATGCCATCTTTAATAAAAAACTTGTTGAAGATCTTTTGAAACAACAACAAGAACAGGAACAGCAGCAACAAGATGGAGAGAAGCAGCAACAACAAGATGGAGAGAAGCAGCAACAACAAGACGATCAACAACAGCAGGATGGTGAGCAAGAAGAAGGTGATGAAGAACAAGAATCTGATCAGCAGAGTCAAGATCAGCAACAAAAGGATCAGCAAGAAAAAGAACAAGAATCTGAACAACAAAAGTCCGAACTCGAACAGATGAACGAAGCTGAACGGGAACAAGTACTTGAACAATGGCTGCGAATGATTAAAGATGATCCAGGTGGGTTACTTAGACGTAAAATGTATATGGAATATCAAAAGCGGCAACAACAGGGTAAAAAACTCCAAGATAAAGGTGAAAAGGTTTGGTAATTAAACACATCGGGCTGGTCATATTGTTAACGTTGCTCGCAACAGTTATATCCACTACTGGTATTCAAGCAGAGGTTAAAGCGACTCTAGACAGAAATCCAGTTAGGGTAAATGAAACCTTTGAACTAACTTTGCATATGGCTTCTACACCTGTGACGCGACCACCATTAAAAGGACTTCCGAAGGAACTTGAGATAGTTAGAAGCTCGAATTTTTTCCAAAGTAGTACTATTAATGGCAAAACAAATGTTCAGGCAGGCTGGCGCTTTATATTAAAAGCTAACCTTGAGGGTATCTTTACTATTCCCTCCTTCGAGATTGATGGGCAGTCAACCCAAGCTCAGCAGATAAAAGTGCTACCTGCCATAAGTTCTACCTCCATTGGCGGTCAACAAGATGCTATTAAACTAACTGCCAAGGTTGATCACCATGAAGTTTATCTGCAACAACAGATCATCTATACAGTTAGTCTATATCGAGCTGTCCAAGCACAATATGCTAGTTTAACCGACCCATTTCTAGAGGGGGCCATCCTTGAGCGTCTTGGAGAAGACCGTTTGTTTGAAACTGATATTAATGGCGTTCGCTATATTGTTTTAGAAAGACGTTATGTGATATTTCCTCAGTCTAAAGGTGATCAAGTGATCACCCCTGTAGTTTACACTGCTGAGGTATCCGACGGTTCAAGAAGCTATAGTTCTCTTGGTAGATTACGCTCTAGAACTAAAGCGGTAAGTCTGAGTACTCAAGCCATAGAAATTAAGGTCAATGGGCGGCCTCGAGGTATATTGAATTGGTGGTTACCTGCAACTGACATCAAGTTAACTGAAGATTGGGCTCCCAAGCCTATTGAGTACCGAGTTGGTGAGCCTGTCACCTGGAGCTACACGATCAAAGCTGAGGGTCTTACTGCCACCCAGTTACCTGAACTATTACCTGAAAATGTTGATGGTTTAAAGTTTTATCCTGATACGGCAACCTCCACTAATCAAGTTAGCGAAAATGGTATCACGGGGCTGAGGAATCAAAAAATAGCAGTAGTACCAACAAAAGCCGGTTTCATTACAATTCCTGAACTAAAACTGTCTTGGTGGAATGTTAAGAAAAAGAATGCTGAACAGTTACTTATTCCAGCAAGGACCGTTACCATTTTGCCAGCCTTGGCAGAAACCATCCGCTCAATAGCACAGCAAGCTCCAACTAATATAGCTGAAATTTCGGAGCAGAAATCAACAACTAGCCTGCCAGAAGACAAATCGATATCAGGCATAGATAATCAAAATATCACAGTATCTTCAACCGATGATCTTGATGCTAAGTTATGGAAGATGCTTGCCATTATTAGTTTATTACTATGGTTAATTTCTGCTTTGGTATTAACCTTACGCAATAAAAATTCTGTGCTAAAAATTGCAAGAAAACCTAATATTACACCCAGCGAAATAACCACTTTTAATGATATTAAAAAGGCTTGTAAGAAAAATTCTGCTTCTGAAGTCAAGGATGCTTTGCTTCAGTATTGTAGTAGTAAAAATAAACTACAAACTATCCACTCATTATCGGCTTTGGCTCGTTTGCTCTTAAACTTTAGTGATGGTGAAAGTAAACTTGCCGTCGAATTATCGAATTTAGAGAAGTGCCTATATAGCCAAAGTAATACAAAATGGAGCGGTAAGCTTTTACTATTATCATTGAACGAATTAAGAGTCGTTAATCAGGCCAGTTCAAAATCCGATAATACAAATGACGACTTGCCTCTCTTACACCTTACTGATCGGCATTAATTTAGCTCACCAATATACCCATTCCACCTCAAGAGAACATAAGGTAGCTTGCCTGGTTTTTCTGCTAAACTCTTTTAGTTATTTTCTAGTTATTTGTTAGTTTGATTAACTAGTCTTATGCAACTTTGGACAAGCAATAATAACTCTCTTAGGGCTACAGAAAACTGAGCAAATTCATGGCTAGTCGTTGACTTGAAATCTGCCACCATGGCTTGCCATCTTGATACCAGTTCACCATGATTACCAATCCAGGTATTAATTTTTTCTTCAGGCGTTAATTTAGAATCAGTGAGTTCTAACAAAGCTAATGTCAAACCTCTTTGCTGCCAATCAAGCTCCTCTCTAAAGGCAGAACGGGCAAATGCTTGCCAATGATTTTCAACAGGTTGAAGAACGATTTGTTCAAGGAACCAATGAAGTTCTAGTTTCGCTCCAAGTTTATAATACAACTCGGCAACATCCATGACGGACTCCTTACTTGACTTAGATATTTCAACAATATCAAGAGCTGAGAAGAGCGTACTGAGGTAAGCAACCTGCTTTGCTAATGTCTTAGGTACTCCCTTGTCCACATAGTCTTTAATTGTCTTATTTAAATCCTTGGCTTCAGCCTTATCAAGCACATCAGATACGTCTGCATGGAGTAGTTTAACGTCATGCTTGAAATAATCGATATACTCCTGCAGGGAAATCGCTTTATCACCGTGTCGTAAAAACCAGCGCGTTGCCCGTCTTATCATTCTTTGTGAACGTGCCATCATCTCAAGTTGAACTTCTGATGGTACTTTATTATCTAAGGCTTCTATATTTTTCCACAAATTTCTCACGTCAAAAATTTCTAAAGCCATGGAAAAGCAATTGGCCACTTCAGCAAAACTCGCTCCTGTCTCATCTTTAAGACGGTAGGCAAAAGTACTGCCCATGAAATTCACAAGGTCATTAGCAATTTCAGTGGCGATTATTTCATCATGGAGTCGATGGTTACGCATTTCTTCAGCAAATTTACTGCGCAGTGGTTTGGGAAAATAATTTAACAATACCTTTTGATAGTATGGATTTTCACTTACCTGTGGTACTAACAGTTCTTCTTTTAGAACCATTTTTCCATAGGCAACTAAAACAGCTAGTTCCGCTCTAGTTAGTCCTTTTCCTTTAGACTTACGTTCTATAAGCTCGTCATCTAAGGGTATAAATTCAAGTTTTCTATCCAGCCGTTCTTCCTTTTCAAGGGCATGAATAAATCGTATGTATTCCTTTAAAGTTGATGCAGCTGTTCTTTCTGTAATACTAATGGATTGTATTTGATTATAGCAATCACGCAGTACGATTTCAGAAACTTCATCAGTCATAGAGGCCAATAAATTGTTACGTTGCTTTACAGTCATGTCTCCTTCAGAGACAACGGCATTTAGAAGAATTTTAATATTAACTTCTTTATCAGAGCAGTCCACTCCACCGGCATTATCAATGAAATCAGTATTTGCTCGACCGCCATTAAGCATATATTCAATACGCCCACTCTGGGTCATACCAAGGTTTCCACCCTCTCCAACTACTTTACATCGTAGCTCTGTTCCATTAATTCTTACTGAGTTATTGGCCTTATCACCCACTTCAGAATGTGTCTCTTTTGTAGCCTTAACATAGGTTCCAATACCACCATTCCAAAATAAGTCAACCTTAGCTTTTAAGATTAAGTTGATTACCTTATTAGGGGTTAATTCCTTTTCTGTAGTATCAAGTAGAGATTGCATTTCAGGACTCAATTTGATGGACTTGCTCGACTTTAAAAAGATGCCTCCACCCTTTGATATTAGTTTGCTGGAATAATCATCCCAACTAGAGCCTGGTAATTCAAATAGGCGCTTTCGCTCTTTAAATGTTGTCACTACATTGGGATTTGGATCAATGAATATATGCATATGGTTAAAGGCAGCCACTAATTGAGTATGCTCCGATAACAACATTCCATTACCAAATACGTCTCCTGCCATATCACCCACGGCTGCACAGGTGAAATTAGTCGTCTGGCAGTCAATATTCATTTCACGGAAATGCCTTTTTACAGACTCCCATCCTCCTCTTGCTGTAATCCCCATTTTTTTATGGTCATAACCAACGCTTCCTCCGGATGCAAAGGCGTCACCTAACCAGAAACTATAGTCCTCAGCAATGCCATTGGCAATATCTGAGAAGGTAGCGGTGCCCTTGTCTGCTGCAACCACAAGATAAGGATCATCTTCATCATGTCGAACAACACTATTAGGATATACGATTCCATCCTCACTATAGTTGTCTGTTATATCAAGCAGGGCTTTGATGAAGGTTTTGTAACAATCAATACCTTCGTTCATGAAGGCTTCTCTACCTTCCATTTTATGCAACTGCTTGCAGAAAAAACCACCCTTAGCACCAACGGGTACAATGACAGAGTTTTTAACCTGCTGTGCTTTCACAAGACCAAGTACTTCAGTTCTAAAATCTTCCCGTCTGTCTGACCAGCGTAAGCCACCTCTGGCAACTTTACCAAAGCGTAGGTGAACACCTTCTACTCTTGGTGAATAGACAAAAACTTCAAACATAGGTATCGGTTGAGGAATTTCTGGAATGAGAGCGGGATTTATCTTAAATGAAATGTAGTTCTTGGGTGAGCCGGAAGCATCCAGTTGGAAAAAATTAGTTCTAACCGTAGCACTGATAACATCAATATAACGAGACAATATTCTGTCTTCATCAAGATTTGTCACAGAGCTTAAGGCCCTACGAATTTTTCTGCAACGCTTTTTAAATTCAACCGGGTCAAGTAAAGGATCTTCTAATCTAAATCTTTCATTAAATAAATCAACTAGAGCACCTACTATTTTTTGATGTTTAGCTAGGGTTTCCTCTATATAACTTTGGGAGAGATTAAATCCTATTTGTAGTAAGTATTTTGCATAGCCTCTCAACATACTGGTTTCACGCCAATTTAAATGGGCGGCTAATACAAGTTTATTAAAACCATCATTTTCTGCATTGCCTAACCAAACTTGAGCAAAGGTTTCTTGAAATTTATCTTTGATTTGGTCAAAATTAATTGCTTTGCCTGATTCAACAACCATGTGAAAGTCGAGGATCCAACGTGTGACTTCATCACTACCATTTACTTCGTAGGGTATTTCACCAAGAACATTACAGCCCATATTTTCAAGCATAGGAAGTACATCTGATAAGGGTGATGGCTCATGAAGATTGAATAGTTTAAATCGAACTCGATCTTTGCTATCTTCCTGGGGACGGTAAAGAATCATTGATAGTGGGTTATCACTAGCCAACTGCTCCATATGCTTAATATCATGAACTGTTGTCTGCTGTGAAGATTCATCTTCATAACCGGGAGGAAATGCATTTTTATAAACACTGGCTAGTTGTAAACCCTGCTCATCTCCGTATTCATCTTTTAAAGCTTCGGTGAGGTTATCTTGCCAGCTTTTTGCAGCTTCACCCAACTCAAGTTCTAGGTGGGCCAGATCAGCATTAATGACATCTGAATTTTTTACATTAACTTGGTACAGGGATCTAGCAAGAATTGATTCAGAAAAATAGGTCGTTGATTGGACTTCACCTTCACCGCCAAAAGCGCGTTTTAAAATCTCTGCAAACTTAAGTCGAAGTTCAGTGTTGTACAGTTCTCTGGGTACAAAAACAAGGCATGAGAAGAAGCGTCCAAAGGGATCTTTTCGAACAAACAATCTCGTCACTGGGCGTTCTTGCAAGTATAAAATTCCCATGGTGATTTCGAGCAGTTTCTTCACATCTATTTGGAATAATTCATCCCTTGGATAGGTTTCTAATAAGTGAGCTAACACTTTACTGTCATGCCCCTTGGGTGATAGCTCAGACATCTTAATTACTGAGTCAACTTTATCTCTCAAAAGAGGAATCAACTTAGGACTCAAGCTATAAGCAGCAGAGGTATAAAGACCGTAGAATCTATGTTCACCTATGACCATCCCCTTTGCATCAAATCGCTTAACACCGATATAATCGATATAAGCAGGTCTATGTACTGTTGATAAGGTGCTAGTCTTACTGATAATGAGTATATCTGTATTATTTAAGGCCATTCTCTGCGCAGGTTTAGGTAAGATAGATAAGTAGTATTCTGTCTGTTTCTTATCTTTTACCTTTTTCAATCCATAACTATCTTTTGGTACCGGTGTTAATAAATAATTACCCTTAACGGATTTAACGTCATAGTAACGATAACCCATAAAAGTAAAATGGTTATCACCAATCCAACTTAAAAAGTCTAGTGCTTCATCCAGTGATTTTTTTCTTTTAGGGTATTTCGATTTAGAAACTTCTGTAATCACTTCCGTTAGCTTGGTACGCATGGGTAGCCAATCTCTAACAGTGGTTTGAACATCACTTATTATGCGCTGCATATTAGCTTTTAAAAGCTTAAGATCATCAACCGAAGCCAGTTTATCAACTTCTATGAACATGGGAGTTTCAGTCACCACGTCTTTATCTTCATGGAGCACTTCTAGGCTGGTGATTTGGTGACTTTTATTTTTCGTGAAATGAAAAGGAACGCTAATCATTAAATGAGTATTTAACCCCATTCTATTTAATTCCATTCGAATCGAATCAATCATAAATGGCATATCAACATGGATGAGTTCTATGACAGTATGTTTACTTTGCCAACCATGTTCTTCGAGATTAGGATTACTAACTCTTATCTTGCCATTTTCCGCTGATATCTCACCTTGACTAAAATTCCACAAGCTTAAAATCGCTGCATAGAGTTCATCAGGTTTTCGTTTGATTAGATCATCTTCTGAAACTGAATTATAGAAATGATTGCTAAAGGAGGTAACCAAAGCAGCTTTTGATTTAGATAACTTTTTATTCAATATTTTAGTCACTTTTTCCAGTATAACCGGAGACTTTAGTGCAGAACGATCACTCATTGAATTTTCCTATTTAATAATATTTAAATTATGTTTTTAATTGTAGGTTATTTATCTGTAATAAACACTTTTTCTCACCCTTCTGTGATGAATTAATTGTTCATTTAATATTTATCAAGTGCTAAAAGTTTATTATTCTCATCAAATTTTATGACAAAATTACCCTGAATTCCTGAGTAGGTCACATGGGATTTCAGTGCCGATGCTGGAAACTCTACTATCAACCCTTGGTTCGCTCTTACTTGAACACTTTTCGCATCACCAGAGTAATACCTAAGATAATCTTCCCTATCTATATCCAGAGAAAAATGAAACTCTGAGTTCATGCTAAATCATTCCTGTTGCTGGAGATATTGTTTTAAATACAGAGTAAAGGCTGCGCCATCGAGAGGTTTGCTATAGTAATATCCTTGAATAATGTCACACTTAAGTTCCTCTAGAACTTTTCGTTGTCCTTCCTCTTCAACACCCTCTGCTATCACCACAATATTTAAGGTATGTGCTAGGTCAATAATAGCCCTTACTATGGCGTAATCTTCTTTATTAGTTTCAAGATCTTGAATAAAGGAGCGATCGATTTTTAAACGATCAATTGGGAATTTTTTTAAATAACTTAAGGAAGAATAACCTGTACCAAAGTCATCAATAGATAACATAAATCCCATTTCTTTCAGTTCATTTAAAGTATCTATGGCAAATTCTTGATCGTCCATTAAGAAACTTTCCGTTAACTCAAGTTCAACATCCCTAGTACTTAAATCAGATTCATTAACTATCTTAAGTACTGATTCACTGAATCCTTCCATTTTAAATTGCCGACCCGATACATTTATCGCTAGGTAAGGAGGTGCAACACCGGCGTTTTTCCAGCGTTTATGTTGCAAACATGCATGTTTTAATACCCATTCACCAATCGGTACAATAAGGCCCGTGTCTTCAGCCAAATAGATAAAATCAGAGGGTGAAATCATCCCTTTATTACGACATTGCCACCTTACCAACACCTCAGCACCAGAAAGCAATCCTGTTGAAACTTCGATTTGAGGTTGAAATACCAGTCTTAATTCTTGGCGCTCAATGGCCTGCCTAAGATCAATCTCCATTACCAACCTATCTTTTGCAGCTTGCTGCATCTCTTCAGTAAAGAATTGATAATTATTTCTACCAGACTCTTTGGCTCGATACATGGCTGTATCAGCATTTTTAACCAAATCTTCATCACTAGTACCATCAGCCGGATACATACTGATACCTATACTGGCGCCGATAATCGCTTCATATCCATCAATATTAATCGGGGTTTTAAGTGATTCCAGAAGGGATGAAGCCACTCGGCTGGCGTTCTTAGGCCCATAAATAGGAGAAAGGATGACGGCAAATTCATCGCCGCCAAAACGGGCGATGGTATCTGAATCTCTCACCGTATTTTTCATTATTTTAGAAACTTCGATTAATAATTTATCACCAGCCGAATGTCCTAATGAGTCATTAATATTTTTAAAACGATCCAGATCGATAAATAACAAAGCTAACACTGTCCCCTCACGCTGCACCCGCTGCAAAGATTGATGTAGTCTGTCCATAAATAGATTTCTATTAGGAAGATTGGTGAGTTGATCATAATTAGCCTGATGGAGAATGCGGTCTTCTGCATATTTGCGTTCACTCATATCACTGCCGATAAAAACATATTCAAGCACATTATCTAAATTATCTTTGACAGCGGTGATGGATGCCCATTCTGGATAGGTTTCACCACTTTTCTTTCTACGCCATAACTCTCCCCGCCACTGGCCATGTTTGAGAACTGTTGACCACATGGCGTCATAGCGCCGCTCATCTTCTCTTGTGGCTCGCAGCAATCTTGGGCTTTTGCCCAGAATGTCTGTCTCACTGAAACCTGTCATGTTATTAAATGATGAGTTAACTATTTTAATTAAGCCATCGGCATCAAGAATCATTATGGCATCACTTGACGCTTCAAATACCACGGCCGCTTGGTGTAAATTAGCATCCCTATTTCTCTGTTTTGTTGCGTCTTCAAAGGATAAAATAATCCCCTTATTTAAATCTTCTAAATTTGCGGGCTTTGCTTTTATTCGACACCAGAAGGAACTTTCATCCTCCCGATACAAAAGAACCTCTGCTTGATAGGAGTCATTATCCTCTAACTCTACTAAAACTGTCTCTAGAAAGTTGAATGAACTATTTCGATTATCAATTATCTTATTTAATGGTTTATTGATCATGGCTGAGCTATAACTGTCGAGCAATCGACCTAAGGCATTATTGGCGCGCACGATATGTTTATCGATCACTAGGGCTAGTCCTACTCCCGTGTGATCTAAAATTAATGATTGTTCAGTTCGGATAAGATCTAGCTTTTCTTTTAATATTCGTTTTGCTGTTACATCCTCCATTGTCATGGACCAGATACCATCACTCTTGGCAGTTAAAGGTATTGTACTCACATTAATTGCTAACCACTTGTACTCTTTATTATCACCCTCTATTTTGAACTCATCACGCCATAGTGGTGTTTTATCACCCTTATTAATTGAGTCAATGAAGAATTGACTAGCTTTAGGAGAAATTAGAGCTTCAACGGATAGTTTTTTAAACTGTTCAATATCAAGTTTAAAATAATCGCACGCTTTGGAGTTAGCAGTGAGAATATTTGCTTGGTTGTTGACAACTAACATGGCCATGGGAAAGTTATTAAATAACCCTTGTAACCAATCCTTTTCGATCTTGCCTGAAATCATTGTAATAACTTTATTAAAATGCCTTTTTTGGAAGAAAAACAATAGTAATAGCAATAAAATGCAAAGAAAAAAGGAGCTATAAAAATAAAAGGAATGAGGTGTAGCTGTTTCATACAGAAATGCTATCGCAGAAAACGTAAGGGCGACTAAAGATGTTAAAGCATAAAAAAGTAACGTTTGCTTTTTCATGTTTTTAATTGTTTTTCCATGGCATGTTATCTATTCCCTATTGCGCCCGTAATGATTTTCTCTGATTTAAGATAATTAATCAATATCCTGACCTAACTTTAGGGTCTCTTTGAGAATAATACCTTCTTCTGCTAAGGCTTTTAAAAGAGGAGTGTAGATATTCTCTGTCATGGGAAGAATAACGCCCTTATCTTCAATCACGCCTGTTACGATTAAATCAGCTGCAATTGCCGCTGGTGTACCCACGGTTTTAGCCATAGCAGAATAACCCGCAACATCTCCCTCGAGGATCAAGGTTGACTCACGTAGTTCAGGGATACCCTGTGCATTGGTGCTTCGAAATTGATGTTGAAGCACAACCATGTCTCTCTCATCAGCAGTATAGGCCAACTTTTCCATTAATAAGTGGCAGAAGGCATTAATTTTAGAGTTAGCCTGCGGTACTAAATGTCCATCATCCAGTAAACCTAACCAATTAAGGGCTTCAACCACAGCAGTTGATTGTTCATTCAAATAGTTTGACAGATCGGGTTTATGTTGTTCAAGTAATGCCTTCCAACTTAGTGCTCCAGTTATTTCAAAGGCACTGGGATCAAGTAGTCCTAACTCCTTGCAACTATGTAAAATATCAGAGAAACCAGGGTATCTCAAAGTGCCACGTAAAACTTCTTTAGCATCAAAAATGCCATAGATATCTCGATAACTCACCGAATCACGGTTTGGATATCCTTCGAGAGTCAAGGTGGGAGAAATATTAACTGTTTGCAGAGTTTGTAATAGTTGCTCACCTAAAATGGTTACTACCTCACCATTTTTTAAATAAGTGGCATCGTTAAGTAGCGCCATTAATACGCCAAGTGGAGCCCAAGCAAATTTGTAACCAAGTGGATTGTTATTTGATTCAGGCGCCGGCAGACCTCCACACCAAGAAACAAATGAATCCAATGTTCCTCCAGTAGCTTTAATCTCATGAATAATCTGCATAGCGGATAAATGGTCAATGCCAGGATCAAGTCCGATTTCATTTAAAATCGTAATGTTTTTATCAATGGCCTGTTGATTAAGTGCTTTAATTTCAGGGGTTTCATAGCTTGCAGTAATCATGTGTTTTGAATATTTAAGACACTGCTCGGCTACCTTGACATGAAAGTCTGCGGGAATGAAACTGATGGTTAAATCGTGAGCTTCCACTAAACTTCCTAAGGAGGCTTCATCGGTGACATTCAACTCACACACTGATATTTCAGGATAATCAACGGCAATAGCCTTAGCTTCATCGATAAATTGGCTGGCCACAGTTATGTGGTGATTACGTTTGGTAAGATATTTAACTAAGGGACCAGCAACGAAGCCAGCGCCTAATACGAGAATATTTGACATGGTTTTTCCAAAATTATCTAAAATTTTCTGATTGTCTCAAGTACGGGGATCAAAACAGCTTCACCCAATCCATAACTTCGCTCAGCAGACCAACCAAAAACACTATCGGGTAGTCCGTCATTATCTTTAAACGGCATTTCAAGAGTAAAAGACAAGCACTTAAACTGCTCACCTACCCAAGCTGAACCTATTGTTGGATTTGCCTTACTAGGCTCATCAGCATCATAACCTTCAATGGTTTGAAAGTCAGGACTGGCACTTAAAAAAGATGCTTTAAAACCATCTTCCTTTGCTTTATGGAGTGCATCATAAGAAACTATACCCTCACATCCAGCTACAAAATTATAGGGTATAGCTTCATCACCGTGAATATCAAGAAATACATCAATGCCCGTTTCTAACATCTTTTGGCGAACGAGAAAGACTTCAGGACTTTTATCCATAGAGGGTTCTAGCCATTCACGATTTAAGTTACTACCCACAGCATTGGTTCTTAAATGACCTCTTGCACTCCCGTCAGGGTTCATATTTGGTACCACATAAAAAGTGCACAGTTTTAACAGTTTTTTAGCAACGGCATCATCTTCATCAAGCAAACGGTCAAGCGTTCCTTCGCAGAACCACTCTGCCATGGTTTCACCTGGATGTTGTCTGGCGATGATCCAAACAACTTTCTTATTGGTGTCAGACACCGAGGCATCATTGATTACTGCTACAGTCATATCTCGCCCATCGATAGTTTCACCTAGATGTTGAAGACTACAAAGGGGAGATGCCTGAACTCTATGCAGCAAGTCAAGGTGTCTCTCATAACTATAAGGAGCAAAATAAGCGTAATAGGTAGAGCTATATTCAGGTGTATGGTTAATAACCAACTCACCATCTTGGTAGTCTGTATCTACTCTAAACCAAGTGACTCTGTCATAAGAGGCAACAGCTTGGTAGTTTTCCCAACCTTCAGCATAAGCCGCGTTTGAGGCATTGAGGATACGCAGTCGGTGTTTTGTACCCACAGTGGATTGCAATCTAAAATGAAACCACTGATAGAAGTCAGAGTTAGCATCTTTGTTAATTTCAAGTTGAATATCTAATGCAGAATCTGCTGCAATTACGTTAATGTTACCACTATCAAAACAGCTACTAATATTAATTTGTTGTGCCATAAAATTATTCCAAAAAATGATGCAATTACTTGTTCAATTAGATTAAGCCGCTTATTATATACCCTTGCAAGATCAAAATACGAGACAAAATAAATGACAAATAAACCAAGCCAAGATAAATTGGCAGAAATACGTAAAAACTTTGATTTCTTTGATAAAGATAACAATGGAAAGATTGAGGTGGGTGAGTTCATTAGTCTGTTAAAAGTCATAGAACCTAGTTCTTCAAAGCGTCAGGCCGAAGAAGGATTTAAACTCATCGATGACGATGATAACGGCGTTATTGATTTTGCAGAATTCATTGTTTGGTGGGAAAGTTGCTGGTGGCAGTACTAGCTAGCTATTTTCATCGTCCCCTGCCTTAATACCTATAAGAGGATAAATAAGTGGAATTACACGATCTTGTTCAACATTTGAATGTAGAACAAATTGATAAATATTTATTCCGAGGTGTTACCCCTGATACCGACGGGTGGCGTAAAAGAGTTTATGGTGGTCAAGTACTAGCTCAAGCTATCAATTCTGCTTTAAGAACGGTGGAAAGTGATCGAAGGGTTCATTCTCTCCATGCTTATTTTTTGCGTCCTGGTGATCCAACCTTGCCGATTATTTATGACGTTGATCCTATTCGAGATGGCAATAGTTTTACCACAAGACGCGTGGTGGCAATTCAGAAAGGCAAAGCTATTTTTAACTCTTCCATGTCCTTCCAAGTCATCGAAAAGGGTATGGAGCATCAATTTGACATGCCAGAAATTAAGGGCCCGGATGAATTAATAAGTGATGAAGAATATATTATTGAACTGGCAAAATCCCATCCTAAATTAGTAACGCCTGCCATGAAAAAAGTACAGCCTATTGAGATTCGTCGCCTGCTACATATTGATCCAATCTCCCCCGACAAGTATCCACCTGTGACGGGACTATGGATGCGCTCAAAGGAATCCTTAGGGGATAATCCTATTACCCATCAAACCATGCTTGCTTATCTATCGGATTATTATTTTATGGGTACTGCACTACTTCCCCACGGTATCTCTTTTTATAATCGCAAATTTCAGGGTGCAAGTCTTGATCATGTGCTGTATTTTCATGAGCAGTTAAGAGCAGACGAGTGGCTTTACTATCATATGGATTCCCCTGTGGCAGCTGGCGGTCGAGGTTTAAATAGAGGCAGCATTTATTCTAAAGATGGGCGTTTGGTGGCGAGCTCCTTCCAAGAGGGACTAATGCGACTTCACCCTTAAAACACTAAGTCCAAAAATCAGATCAGTAGATTACTAAAGTCATATTCCATTTGCTGATCAGGTATTTGTAAAAAATATCCTTGAACAAAATGAAAACCGTACTGCCATATCACAGGTAAACTATTAGCGTCTTGTACTGAAGCAGCCATTACACCTAGGTTAGATTTCTTAGCAACTTTCATGATCTTTGTAACAATAATTTGATGCGCTTTATTGCTCTGCAGTTGTGCCATCAGACCCGTATCAATTTTTATATAATCCACCTCAATCAGCTCAAGTAATTTGAATGATTTAAGCCTTGTTCCAAAGTGATCAATTGCTATTTTACAATTTATCTTTTTTAAACTGTCTATAAGTCGCCTTGTCTGAGAGAGGTGGGATAAGGCTAAGGATTCAGTAATTTCAAAAACAATATTATTATTGTTTAAATCAAAATCATTGAGAGTATTGGTGATCCAACCCGGCATAGTTTTATCATCAAGTGATTTGCCTGATAACTTAATAAATATTTCTGTTTCTTTGCCCAGCTCAAGTTGTTCTAGTGACTTTTCAAATGAATGAAGAATAACTCGCCGATCAATATCAGCCATTAAACCTGCTCGTTCAGCAAAGGGTAAAAATGTACCCGGTGAAGTAATGTTGCCTTCCTTATCAATCATTCTAAGTAATACTTCGTATCTTGCTTTAGTATCACCTCTTAAACTAACAATAGGCTGAAAGAATAATTGGAATAAATCATTCTCAAAGGCTTCTTTGATACGATGATCCCAAGCATTATTTGATTTGTTGATAATTTCAGGCTGATGACTGCTCTTATATAAATGAATTGAATCCCCACCATTTGCCTTAGCAGAATCGCTGGCCTCAAAGGAATGAGAGATAGCTTCTTGAGTGGACAGCTCAGCATCTTCAAGTAAACGAATGCCAATACTACAACTGCTAGAGATGGTATCTTCATCAATATCAGAAACAGCAATGCTGATAGCTTCTCTGATCATGTCTGCTTTCGCGTTCAATTTATTCATTGTTGGAGAAGAAACAAGCATGATAAAAGAGCCACCTTGATAACGTGCGGCAACATCTGATTCATCTAGCATTGTCATAATAACATTTGCCGTGTCCTTGAGAAAAAGATCGCCTGAATCTATACCTATACTTTCATTAATCCAACTAAAGTTATCCAGTTGTAAATACAACAGAGCAGAAAATTCTGAATTAGCAACTCTTTGCGGCAACTCTTTTTCAAGGTAACTGATAAATTGCAGCCTACTATATAAACCCGTAAAATCTAAGGCCGAAATCTTTTCTGAACTCAATTGCACAGCATAGTTTTCGAGAGAGTTAATTTCTCTGTTTATGACCAGTTGCAGATGTAGTTGATCGGAAGTATTAACATAATCATTCAAGCCTTTTTGCATGGCTTCGGCAACACTTAATTCAGACTTATCATCATATAATCCAAGAACAGGTATAGAGTACTTCATCTCTTGAATCAACTTTAAAGCGTTAAATACGTCAAATCCTCTTTTCTTAGTGTTTCCTATGACTAAAAGATTTTGAGTAGTTTCTAGCTCGCCAATTAATGTTTGCTTGCTTTTAATATGGTTTAATTTAGCAGAAATGTTCATGGTTTGAATTAGCTCGGCAAGTTTTTCAAAATCAGAAACAGCGCCTCCCACATAGCTAATTTGTATAATATTCCTAGGCATCATTTTTCCCTGTATGCTACAAAGCTAGTGTATTTAATAAATACAGTATAATGTAGATTCAAAATAAGCGTTGCTTTTTTTATGTTGTTTTTGTATTAATGTTAATAAATTCACCAAAGAGCAACCTAGTGCAAAAAAAGTCAAAATTAATACTATTTAACAAACCGTTTAATACGCTTTGTCAGTTTAGTGGAGAAGCGATGGAATCAACCTTGGCTGATTATATTAACATAAAGGGTGTTTATCCTGCAGGTCGATTAGATAAGGATTCTGAAGGTTTGCTACTGCTAACCGATAATGGAAAGTTGCAGCATAGAATTAGTCATCCCAATCACAAGCTATCAAAAACCTACTGGGTTCAACTAGATGGTGACATTGATGACCTAGCTATACTAAAGTTAGAAAATGGTGTTTGTTTAAAGGATGGTGAAACTAAACCTGCAAAAGCTAGGCGACTTGAGTATCCATTTAAAGATTTTGTTTTATGGGAAAGAAATCCACCCGTCAGATTTCGAAAAAACATCCCCACTAGTTGGATAGAACTTATCATAAAAGAGGGTAAAAATCGCCAAATAAGACGTATGACAGCCGCCGTAGGTTTCCCTACCCTACGACTTATTCGAATGGCAATTGGTGATTGGAAGCTTGATGATCTGCAACCCGCTGAATATACAAAATTAGCTGTAGAATAAAACCTAACGACTCACTGAGTAGGTTTAGTTAACCTGCTCTGAAGCGACTAAATTGTTCGATTATAGGCATAAATGGTTGGTTTTTTGAAAAAAGTGTAAATTCTGTCACAATTTCCAACCCGATTATGATATAAGTCTATTTAAGATAGAGTATAAACCTAATAATAAATGTTTAAAGGTACAAGATGATTCCCAAACAGGTACATCAATTCACTGAGCTTAAGCAGTGGTCTGGTTATGTAACCACCCATATGCAGAATATCCATGCGCAAAAGCGAGATGAATCGGGCATTGAAATCTGGTTAATGGTTAATCGAGGAGTCATTGGAAAATGGAGTGAAGAGATTAATCAAGGTTACATCGAAGAATATCGCGATTTTGATAGACTTAGAGAAAGTCATAATCAAACTCGGATGTCTGAGCATAAAGAATACTTAAACAACCGATCCTCATAACTACTTACCCCTACCTACGACCTTTTACCGATCTTCTAACAAGCCTAAATCTTGGGCAAGTAGCTTTACTGATATCTATTTACGGTCGATGCTAGTAGGATTTTTCTGTGTATCCCATCATGCTACAGCAGAAAATTCGTCTACTTCCTCATAGCGATTTGGGTTATTTTCTTCTCACCAAATATTTAAAGAATTTTACATGTTCATCCAAGAAGCAACTGAAGTGTTAGTGGCGTTTGATAATCTGTGTGCCATCAAACTCAAATGTAACGCGCCATGTTCCTGAAACATCAACCGCCCAACGGCCATCCTTTTTAGGCTTTAATAAATGTAGTCGGTATCCTGGTAAGTCCATATCTTCAGGGCAAGTCGCCGCATCTAATCTATCGAGTCTATTTTTTAATTTTCTGGAGTGGGATAGGCTATTATAATGAACATAAAAGCTTAAAATTCTTGAAATGGAGTACTGTATAGACGGGTTTATAGAATAAGCATAATATTTATGCTGCTTCCGCTATCAGCCATCCTTCAGATGTTTCCTCTATATTTATATCTTCTTCATGAAAAAGTCTGTCGAGATCTTGAAGCTTTCGCAGTAGATCTTTTCCCACGCCAATATCACATGTATCAGCATAGAGATTTCTCATAGCAACATCAGCCAGTCTAGGTAGTTGTACTTCTCCTTTCTCCCATTTAGCTATTGTTTGATCTGTTTTCTCAAACATACTGCCAATCGCGTTTTGAGATAATTCCAATTCTATTCTCAAAAATCTAAATTCCTTTCCAGTTAACGGAGAAGTTTTTCCTAACAGATTTTTGGATATTGCATCATGAAGACCATCTAAATTATGAATACTTACAGCTTTACCGTGAGGCGTTTCCTTTTCCACATACCCATTATTTAGATAGATGTTATCTAAGCCGCTTGAATTATAATGATACATAATATTAACTCCATACTGTTATAACAAGACAGTGTTCACTTTCTCTTTCAACTAACTTGGCAATGACGATTATATTGATGCCAGCCACAACGTGAGAGATTTTGCACTTCCAACCTCTTTCTTTCTCTGTACACCAAAAGGGGCCTTCAATTAGGCTTCCATTCCTGAGTGTACTAAAGATTTGCCTATTAGTTATCTCTCTTTGCATCATACGATCTAAAGCATGATCAAGTATCTCAACTCGCACAGTATCTTTCTTCGCTATCTCTTGAATACGCTCAAATGCTTCGTCTTTGACTGTTGTCGGGAGAAAGATTTTATTGTCTGGCATTATTTTTCTCGAACACTAAATCTATAATTATTATAGATCAATGGATATATCGACCGCAAGTGAGAAATGTTAATTTATTTTGAATTCAATTGAATTGCATACGCTGCTTTGAGACATTCGCCATAACCTACTCCATCAATCAAGGCACAATTAATCATTCGACTGGATGTCAGATGTATGGCGTCTTAATTGCCGCCTCTTTGTTGCTTAGGACTAATCCTCGCCAACCTCCTCTACTAATTCTAAATTGTTATCTCGATATTCAGTTAACAATTTAGTTAGATTTTTATCAATGTTGTGTAGTAGCTTAGTTCTTTCATTAATTTTAAAGTACCAGGTTATTAATTCACGGATAATTAAAAATATAAGAAGTACAACGAAGATTGTGACAGCAACGTCAATTCCGTCAATATTGTTAATTGGTGACATAACATACTCCTTGTTAATTGATTCCTGCAATCAGCATAGTTAATTATCTGCAACATCACAAGAGATAAGCTAATTACAGTTATAGCGGGGGAAGGTGCAATATATTATCGACTGGATGCTAGCAGAAGCAACAGGTGTCAGATCTATGGGCGGTTTAGGTTGTCTATTTTGTGGGCGGCACAAATCCAGCAAGCATACAAATTCACAGCCAAACTAATGCTTGCAGCCATATTAAGCAAGCATTATAATATGTTTATAATTTAATGCTTGGAGAGAAGTTGTGGTAAATATTAATGGCAAGTCACTAGGTGGTATAAATAGGGCGAAGACACTCAGCAAGGAGGAAAGAAAGAACATTGCTGCAGACGCGGCTAACAAAAGATGGGAGCTCGAAAAAAAGCTTCCAAAAGCAACTCACATGGGAGAGTTAAAAATTGGCGATTTATTGATCCCTTGCGCAGTATTGGATAATGGGTTAAGAATTCTTTCTGAGTCTGGAATTGCAAGTGCAATGGGATCTGGAGGCAACAGAAGTGGCGGAGCCATAAAAAGAAAGGCATTAGAAGAAAAAGAAGGCAGAGCCCCAATGCCAGTATTTATGAATTCTACCCGCCTTGAGCCCTTTATTTATGATGCTTTCGGGGATGAGCCCATAAAAATTGTGACATACAAAGGGGGCCGAAAGAAACTAACAGGATATGCCGCCTCTGACCTACCAAAAATTTGTGAGGTTTGGTTAAAAGCAAGAGATGCTGGAGCCTTACAAAAACAACAACTTCCTAGGGCATTACAAGCCGAAATACTAATGCGTGGCTTGGCTCATATAGGTATTGTAGCATTGGTAGATGAGGCTACAGGCTACCAAGAAGAAAGAGACAGGGACGCACTTCACAAACTGTTAGAAGTTTATTTAACAGAAGAAAAGCTAACGTGGGCTAAAAGATTTCCAGATGAATTTTATAAACAAATATACCGTCTAAAAGAGTGGAAGTGGCCTAGTATCAATGGAAAGACTCCACGGTATGTCGGGAAGCTAACGAATAAATTGGTTTATGATAGGTTGCCTAAAGGTGTGCTTGGTGAGTTGAGAAATAGAAACCCAACCAAGCCTGGAACTAATCAAAGAAAATGGAAGCATCATCAGTTCTTATCTGAAGATATTGGACAGGCGGATCTACGAGACCATTTGTTGCAGTTAGTTGCAATAATGAGAATATCGAGAAACTGGGATTTGTTTATGATGAATTTTGAAATGGCTTTCCCTGAACCTGGGCAGCAAATGCAAATGGATTTAGAGGAAAATAGCTAATATCTCACGTAACCACAATCTATAAGCTAATTACAACTAGAATAAGTAAGGTTGTTATAGATTATCGACAGGTGTCAGTGAGTGAGCGACAGATGTCAGATGTATGGGTGGCTTAGGTCGTCTTTTTAATTTGATGTACCTGTTAAAGTGTTCATTTGTCAACTATGTCAAAATAATGCTAATACAAGTGACAACAGATCAAGAAATACAGATAACAAGCCTAATTCATCCACATCTTCAGCATAATCCCATAGTGCCAGCCAGGCTGGCCAGTCCAGAGCTATTTTGCCATTACCGATTGTTGGCGTTCCTTGTAAATTTACTGAAAATCTTAATATCCTGAACACATGACCATGAGTCTTAATACAGCAACTTAGGTTATTTTGATAGATATAAAAGAGCTTACTGAGGCTTAATATTCTTGAAATGGAGGCTGAGGCCGGAACTTAACAGAACAGATAACAAATTGATAATATTAACTATTAAGACCTCTCAAACAACCTAATGTTGCTTAGAGTGTTGCTAAAAAGGCTTTTGACTAACCCAATTCACTTTGAAGTTTTAATATAGAGTTGTAGTTAGAGTAACTTCCGATAGGGCTCAAACAAAATGCCTAACAATTGCATATTAACATGCATCCCGATCACCTAATAACATTGATGCCGATCACCCAATAACATCCATCGCGATCACTCAATAACATTGATGCCGATCACTT
>NVWF01000035.1 GCA_002746155.1 Gammaproteobacteria bacterium
CTTTTCCATTAAATGCTGAATAAGTTTTTCTGTTTGAATCCTTGACAAATAACTATTGGAACCACCATTTTCTGGTTTCAGTTTTTCTTTTTTAAGATATTCATTAATATGCCTAACAATACTTGTTTCATGAAGGCGAAGGGCTTGAGCYATCATGGGWGTTGACCAACCTTCCGAGCGCAATNAAACCGCTTTAATACGATCACGAACTCGACCATCACRTGKGTTGGCGTGAAGGTGTTCTAAATTAACTTRCTGWWCATTTGATAGGGTGATTTTCTGCATGTATTAATCATGATCTTCTTAAACCTAAAAATCAAGCATCTTCATTGATCACGGGTATATAGGTCAATCAAAGCCTTTATTTTGGGCATTAATTTTATAAATTTTTCTTTCTCATTATGTCGGCCTTTTGCAAAGTTATCGGCTTGTCGGTGTTGGTAACGATATCCTTTCTGCCCTGTATTTCGTACTATTTCTCGTGATATGGATCATTGTGACCGATTAAGGTTTTTCGCTATATCGGCATGACCCATTTCATTTTTTAACGATAGTTGGATATAATGCCTTTCTTCAAGACTCAAGTGTTTATAGGCCATTGTTGCCTCCGTAGTATGTTTTGACGCTAACTACTTTACACTTGAGTCTTGATTTTGCAACTCAAATGTAAGTAATTAGCTACTTGCAGAGGTTATGCACTTATTATACGAATTCAGGTATCAAAAATTTCGGTCGGAATTTTAATTGACTTTAGTGATTATCGCTCCCCATTTAGCTGGTAGACTTAGTGCTAAATTTTTAGCTACAGATTTAATTTTAGTTTCGTTTAGTAAGTCTTTATAGGTGGTATTTTTATCAACTGGAATAATGATGTTTTTAGCCTCATTAGAGTTGTTGAAAACTACATTAATGGTTTCACCTTTATAACTGCGACTAAAACCATAAATTGAATTAGTATCATCAGTTATGATGGTTTTAAAGTCACCTAATTGAAGTGCTTGATGGTTATTCCTAATATTAATTAATTTTTTATAGTGGTTAAATAAACTATTGTTTATTTCAACCTTATCCGCTAGCGACTGTTCGCGCTTTTGACCATTAGCTAAATAAATCTCATCATCATAATTAATATCTGACCATAACATTGGTTTTCTACAGTCAGGGTCGTTACCTCCCCACAAACCAACTTCGTCTCCGTAATAAATCATCGGAGCACCAACATAAGTCATTTGGAAAATAGTAAATAATTTTTGTAAATGTAATTCCTTTTTGTTTGGTTTTCTAACATCATAGTTTGAATTATTTGCAGCTTGAGAACTTCCAAAATAATGCCCCCAATCTCTAAAATTTCCGATCCCATTATTGGCATTGACTATATGTGAACCAATACGATTCGAGTCATGGCTGCCAAACAGATTTTGGACAACGTATGCAACGCCTTCAGGATAAAGATTACGCAATTGATGCAGCTTAGTATCCAGTTCTGAAGGAGTAATACTTGATTCTTTAGGGTTGAACATAAATTCTGATAAAGTGAATGCAAAGTTATAATTCATTTCGCCATCAAATTCATCGCCTTGAAAATAAGGTTGAACGTTTTCAGGTGTATCAACTATTTCGGCAGTTAAATAAGCTTCTGGATTTATTTGCTTAACGTGCTTCCGCCATATTTTCCAAAAGTTATGGTGGACGTTAAAAGCGACATCTAATCGCCATCCATCAATACCAAATTTAATACCTTTATTTTTTGGATTCATCCAGCGCTCGGTGATAGCGAAAACGTAATCTCTTGGTCCACTAACCAGTCCATTTTCATCTTCTTTCCATTCTGGTAAAGATTCAACGCCAAACCAGCCTTTATAACTTAGCTTGGTCCCTTTTTCTGGGTCATCAAAGCTATCAATAATAAACCAATCTTTATAAGCTGATTTCTCTTGATTTTTTTGCAGATCTTTAAAAGCAAAACTATTAATTCCCATATGATTAAACACGCCATCAAATATTATTTTAATATTTCGTTGGTGAGCTTTTTCGATAAGTTCTAATGCAAGCTCGTCAGCTTTTGTCCATACCCAAGTTTTTGGGTCGAGGGGATTTTCTGTTGCCATTAGTTTTCTATCACCGTCAGGATCAGGACCAAAATTTGGGTCGATATGATGGTAACTAGCCGCATCGTACTTATGCAATGAAGGGGAGTCGAATACAGGGTTTAAATAAATCGCATTGATGCCTAAATCTTGTAGATAATCTAATTTATCGATCACACCTTGAAGATCACCACCATATCGACGGCGCAATAAATGCTTCCATAGTTCCGCTTCGCCATTTTTAACTTCATAGTCTAATCGCTCATACCAATCACTTCCCCAAGGGTGAAGTTGCCAGTGTTTTGCAGCTTCTACAGGATCGGCGCCTAAAATATCATTTAATGTTGGATTGTTTGACTGGTCACCATTTCTGAATCTTTCCGGAAATATTTGATACCAAATTGCAGATTTTGCCCATTGTGGAACAAATTCTGTATTTGCTTTGCTGTTATCAGCGGACAAATTTGCTACAGAAAAATAACAAAAAATGATAAAGAAGATATATTTATACATGTGATAATGTTCAACCTTGTTTTTAACAATATGGGCTATTTACCGAAAAAATTACTCATTGATTACGATATCCCTGTTTAAGATAATGTTTTATAAAATACATGGCCTATTAGGAAATAAGCCATGTATGTTATTTGTAACTCACTTTCTAGAAGATTATTGAAAATACTCTTCGGGTAAATCTACTACTCCTGAATCTGTTGAAGAAGAAGTTGCCGAGCGATTATTACCTCCTTCCCAAACCACATTACCCTGATCATCTTTCATTATATATTTGTAATCAAAAGTTTTTCCTTTAGGAACGCTTACCGGCAGAAACCATTTATTCCAGTTTATAGGGTCTGGGTTATGGAATGCATCTAGTGCACTAGCGGGATTCCAATTACCTAATTCTGGGATACTACCTACAACATATATTTTTTGTCCAACCGAGGTGTTCGCTTGAACATGAAAAATCATTTGATTTTGGTTATCAGATAAAACCTCAAATTCAAAGTTATTACTACTAGTAGTACCTTTTGTAACCGAGACGTTTCTTTTCCCGGCGTTTACTGAAGGTACGGTAACTTGAATTTCATTATAGTTGTTCGATATAATAGTTGCCTGAGTCGCATCAAAGTTAACCTGTATAGAACCATCTAACCCAGTTCCATAAATCGTAACTTCATTTCCTTGATGGCCAGATATTGAAACCATATCGCCAATTTTAGGATCGCTACCTAGATCAGCATTATAACTCCATACATTAACTTCTTGTTGCGCTAAATTAAATGAAGATATGTATCGAATAGAGTTTGAAACAAATACATTATTAGTTGCACCCCCAAGTTCTCCGTCTAAATTATCGTTATAACTTCCTGTAGGTAAGCTTGTCGCTAAATTAGGGACTGTATATGAATTATAGGGGCTCCGATTAATGGCTATAATAACTTCCTTATCATAGAATTTTCGTGACATTACCAATACATCAGGTGTTGAATAAAGAATGCTTGTTAAACCGTAAGCAAGTGCATCATTTTGTTGTCTTAACGAAGACATTTTTTTAATTATTTTAAACGCCCTAGTTGTCTCATCGAAGGTTTTATCTGCTTGCAAAAATACACGACCACCATTTTCGCTAGCGTCGTGACCATTTACATATTGTTCTGTACCATAATAGATATTTGGAATTCCTCTGGAAGCCATCGCCGTAGCTATAGCAACATCTAAACTACGTTGGTCTGAGTTTATTCTGAGAAATCTTGGTACATCATGATTATCAATAAATGTTACTGTTTGATTTTGGTAATTATAATCATTTTCTGTGTATTGATAAAAATTTGCAAGAGAATTCATGTCCTCTGATCCGCTGCCAAATACATTGGTAACGGTTCTAAAAAATTCAAAATCAAGATTGTTAATACTCGTTCTATCCGGGAACGATTCGTACTCGCCATATTTAGGGTCGGGCTTACCAATAAAAAACTCTCCAAAATGTGTTAACGCACCACCGGGAGCAGAATCTATCGCATCCCTGAGTCCTTTAGCGAAAGCTGGATTCATATGTAAGGTTGCATCATGCCGGTACCCATCAATTCCCTTAGCTTTCCAAAATGTCGCCGCGTCTTCAAGATACTCAATAACTTCAGGTAGCTCATGAGTAAAGTCAGCTAAAGAACCGAGGTCTCTATAACGAAAGCCGAAACGACTACTATCCGAGCCTCTATCACCTTTACTATGAAACCAGCCTGGATTTACTGTGCCATTCGGGTCGGCTATAAGGTTATCGGAAGACCCGTCAGAGTTGAGATCAATTGGATCTCCGTTAACATCAAACGAAAATTGATTGTTTGCATCTCTATCTGGTTCATATAGTCTTCCGTGTTCAGCTGAATTATTATTTGTCGGATTTTGCCAGCGACTTGTGTGATTCGACACAAAATCAATGATGACTTTAATTCCATTAGAATGTAAAGCTGTAACCATATCTTGGAAGTCTTTCATGCCGCCGAAGTGTGGATTCGTGCGATAATAATTACTGGCATGATAACCATGATAACTCGACCAAATCATCTGACTTCCATCAGGTTGATAATCGATGATTTGTTCATCTCTATTGGCATAGGGAGCTGAAATCCAAACAGCAGTAATACCCATGTTTTTAAGATAACTAATTTTATTAGTTATACCTTTAAAATCTCCGCCTTGATAAAGTTTTAGATCACTGCCGGTACCATCAAAAATCTGTGATGGTGATCCGGAAGGTATATTATTTGAAGTGTCTCCATCATAAAACCGGTCAGTTAGTATTTGGTATACAACATCTTTGCTTGTAACTGGGCCTAATGAAGTTTCAGCATTAATTGCTAATGGTATTATTAACGTTATAAATATTAAATAAACCTTTATTATTTGCTTTTTCATGCATTGCTCTCCCTATAGTTCTTTACAGAAACTAAAATAGCTTCAATCAAGCATGTCATTTTATATGCTTGATTATATTAGGGCATACACTTCTTTCAATATCAATTGAATACATACGTATTCATAGCTCAACGCTGTGTAAGTACAGTTTTGTGGGGATGAACCGCCCCGGGTTTACCGGAGACTTCATACTGTGAGAGGATGGAGTTATGAAAACACAAAAGAGATATCCCTTAGAAGTAAGTTGCGAGATATCGAAGCTTGCGGCGTTTTTCAAGCTACTTGTCGCCTAATGTTAAAAAATTATGTCGCCTTGTTTAATAATTCCATTGGTTTCGGTTTATCAGGATTCAAGTAGACCTCAATCACGGGTTCCCAGTTCCTTGTCTCACCGCTCCATCGAATTGGATTGCTCTTTTTAGCTTGTTGATAAACATCATCTCTGGCTTTGAGTATTGCAATATCTTCTCCACGATGGCGTTGCTCAGGTGTTACAAATTTAATTGAACTGTGCAAGTGCTCTTTGTTATACCAAGCAACAAATTCAGTGACCCAGCGTCTTGCAGATACTAAACCATCAAAGGACTTTTCCGGGTAGTTTGGGCGATACTTTAGTGTTCGGAATGCTGACTCAGAATAGGGGTTATCATTGCTTACCGATGGACGACTAAACGATGGTATGATCCCAAGCTCTTGAAGCGTTGCCAATAAGGTCGCTCCTTTCATTGGACTACCGTTATCTGAATGTAAGACGACCTGGTTTTTTTGAATGTTCTCTTGTCGACAAATATCTGTCATCAAGTCTGCTGCTAACGCACTAGACTCACAGTCATAGATCTGCCAACCAACGATTTTTCGACTGTAAATATCAAGCACTAAATAGAGGTAGAAGAACACTCCTCGCACCTGCGTCGGCAGGTAAGTAATATCCCAACTGAAGATCTGATTTGGTCCGGTTGCTGTTAGCGCTTTTGGTTTACTTCTGCTGGTTCGCGGCTTGGCTTTCTCGCGATGTTTTAATTGGTTGGCCGCTTTAAGTACCGACTCCGACGCAATGTAACGGCCCTCATCAGCCAGTGACGGGACGATTTTATAAGGCGGCAAGTGAGCATATTTTCCTTGATTAGAAATCGTCATTATTTGCTGACGCTCGAATTCACTCAGCTTATTCTTTGGTTCATCATTTCGCTCTAATCGACCGTCAATCTGACTGCTCGTTTTCATCCATCGCTGTAATGTTTTGGCGCTAAGACCAATGATGTCACAGGCCTTCGATTGTCGTGCTCCAGAATCATTAGCTTCGGTGATTAACTCAATAATTTCTATCCGCTCATGGCTCATAGTAAGTCGTCCTCGTCGCTTCCCCAGATTGCATTGACTTTTTTTTGGAGCACTAATAATGCAGCCGTTTCTGCAAGTGCTTTATCCTTACGATTAACCTCTTTCCTTAGTAATTTATTGTCTCAGTTCGCTAGTGAAAACTATGCACTTTCAGTGCAAGGCTTTAGCAAAAGTGGGTTTATTTTCGTTCTTGAGGGTTTTAAGTTCACTTTTTTTTGACGGTGAGAGAGTTTGCTTACTCGATATAAACTCGCCTTTCCACCGTGCTAAATGATGTAAATGCAGTCCCGCTTCTCGACAAACAGCACTGGCTTCACTTTCAGCTAAACCTTCACATTTAACAATGATCTGAAACCGCTCTTCTAAGCGCCAGTCTTGCGGTCTTCTTTCTTTTGAATAACCCATAAGTCCCACTTCGTTATCTGGCTCAAAGGCCTGATTTTTTGATTGTACTATCCACTTATGCAGTGATGATAGACTGACCTGTAAAGAATTAGCAACCTCTAACATGGTGGTTCCGTCGGTGCGACTCAACGCCTTCTCCACTGCTTGTATTTTAACAGAGCGTAGCGAAAATCTCGGGGGCTTGCCCCCGTGCTGGATAGTGTAGACTGGGCTTGTTCCAGTCTATATTATTCAGTACATGGAACTTCAAAGAAATACGCATCATGTATTCAGGCTAATGTATCATTTTGTCTGGATACCAAAATATAGGCATAAAATCTTTATGGAGCCTTATCGTTCAATGATGAAGGCGATTATTAATAAAATTGGATATGATTACGATATTGATATCGTAGAACTTGAAATACCAGAAGATCATATTCACATGGTTGTGAGAAGTGAACCAAAGCAGTCACCGAGCGATGTAATGCAGATAATAAAAAGTATTACCGCTCGTGAGTTTTTTAGGATCTATCCTGAAATTAAGGAAAAATATTTTTGGGGTGGAAAATTATGGATGCAAAGTTATTTTGTCGAAACGATTGGTAATGCAAATGAAGAAACAATTAGAAAATATGTTCAAGACCAGCTTGCTGAGTTAGATCAAAAGGAAATAACTTCAGATCAGCTGGACTTGTTTTAAAACTCGGTCGCTTGCGGCCGAGATATTTATCCCTCATCTCACCAATTTTTACAGGTCCAAGCAACACGCCTAGACTACTCGATCCTGCTACTCAAATAACCATTAACTATGAAATAAGTGACCAAGATGCGTCATTTGAAGCCAAAGCGTTATACAGAGAAAAAGGTACTCGTCAGTGGATGACTAAAGTTGCAAATATTACGACTACAAAAATCACTCGCTCAAGAATTCATCACATCACTCTTAGTCACTTGAAACCAAACCACTACTATGAATATCGCGTAGCGGGAAGCCATGGAAAACTGTCAAAACAATACCACTTTAAAACCGCTAAAATCGACATGGATTACAGCCGTTTTCTTATCATAGGAGACATGCAAGATGAACTAATGGAGCAACGCTGGCAAGACATCGTTAATGCCATTACAAAATCTCATTTTGATGACTTTGATTTTATTATTACCGTGGGAGATATGGCAAAGGACGATATCAGTGAGTCCGGTGAGCGCTTTTTCTGGTGGAAAGTATTCTTTGATAAAGGACAAGATTTATTTGCTTATAAGGCTATGATGCCATCCATTGGTAACCATGACACCCCAGCAAGTCTTGAAGCAAAATCCAATAAAGACTGTGCTGCCAATAACTTAGACAAAACAAATAATAACTTTCCTGCTTACTGCTCGAATGCCCAGGATAGTAGTTCTTATCGAAAGTATTTTAATATTAACCCCGATATGACCTATCCAGATTATTATAGCTTTAAATATGGCAATGCTTGTTTCATCAGCATGAATTCTGAAATACCTATCTATTATGGTCGTTACCCTGAGCTTGATACAAAGAAGTTAGTTAATCATCAAAAACACTGGCTAGAGCAAAAATTAAATCAGCATAGAAACTGTAGCTGGAGTTTTATTTACCATCATGTTCCTATTATTAATACAACTGGTAACAAAAAACATGAAGTCGTATTTATGCGTCCCTATGCAGATTTAATTAGTAATAAAGTTGATTGGTCTATCAGTGGTCATATTCACCAGTATCAGCGTTTAACGCCTCTTCTATTATCTGATGCGGGTTATACAGTTAAATCTAGTTATGGTAGAGGTGATGACTTGGGTACTGGATATTTACTCGTACCTCCTGCAGGACAGTGGCCGAGGGTTGATCGAAATAGTGATTTGAGGTCCTTAACCATATTTCCTCAAAATGCCCTAGGTGAGATGGCCTATGAGATAGGATTTACCATCATTAAGCTAGATAAACAACGTTTTACACTTTCTACCTACGGCATGGGTTCAGTGGGAAACCAAGTTCAACCAGAGGGCTACCGAAAAGGCAATAATCGCACCTTACAATTAATCGATAGCCTAAGTTACACCAAGTCCAAAGAAGACTAGGTTAACTCACACTCAACAATATTCAATAATATGCCTTGCCTTTAAGCTTCCTTCCTTTAGACTCATTTCATGCCGAAAATTAAATACATAGATGCCAACCACAAAGCCACTAGCATTGAAGTCGCCATTGGGCTTACCGTTATGCATGGCGCAGTTGTTAATATGGTACAGGGGATACTGGCTGAGTGTGGTGGCGCCCTCACCTGTGCAACCTGTCATTGTTATGTTGATGAAAAATGGCTTGGCAAAACAGGATTAGCCGAAGGTAAAGAAAAACTAAAACTAAGCAAAGTAAAAAACACTAAAGCAAATAGCCGTTTAAGTTGTCAGTTAAAGGTTACTGCAGATTTAGATGGATTAATCGTTCATTTACCTAAATCTCAAGTCTGGTCACATTAAATCTGGTCACATTAAGAGAAGTTATTCTCTTCACTATCTTTCGAGCACTTTAGCCCTTGTTTCAATGGACTTTTTACTTCGCTCTTGTTGCATCACCTGAATTAAATTCTTCATGGCATCCTGCTGCCAGATTTCATCCATATCATAGGATAATCTTTGCAGCCAATTGGGATGCTCATCAATGGTTCCAGGAATATTAACCTGTTGTTCCATTCCAAGAGCATCTTCCATGGGGATCAATTGTATTCGACTTGGCGCCTTAGCTAGAAAATGATGCACAGCTGTAGCAAGCTCCTGATTCATAATCGCAGGCTCACAGGATGGAAGCTTGTCATCTTCAATTAATTGCATATCTTGCATAGCGGCTATAAGAAGATCTCTGTCATTTTTCCGAGCATTTCTTTCCACAACACCTGCCTGCTGATTTGGATAGAGCTCCAATTTCTCTCGCCAATTCAAATCTTCACCAGTCCACCAGCCTTTTAGTGTAGGCAAATCGTGGGTTGAAACGGTCACCATTGACTGTTCTGGATAATAAGCAGGACGTTTAAATAAGCCATTTTCCCAACGTTCAAAATAGAGTAATCGATAGGAAAGTAAACCAGCGGCTGCCATTATCTCACCAAATCCTTCTGGTGTAGTTCCAAGATCTTCACCAATAACAATGCACTTAGTCCGCCTTGATTCTAAGGCAATAATACGCAGCATATCTTCGAAGGGAAATGATATGTAAATACCCTCATCTGCCCTCATGCCCGGTGCTACCCAATACTGACGCATGTAGCCCAGAACATGATCTATACGTAAGGCCCCAGCATGTCTCATATTACCTCTCAATGCCTGAACTAAGGGCTGAAACCCCTGCTCTTTAAGAACTAATGGATTGATTGGTGTGAGACCCCAGTTTTGACCAACTCGATTGGTAAAGTCCGGTGGAGCTCCAACTGAACCTCCAGCTACGTAGACAGCTTGATTAGACCAAACATCTGCTCCGCCTCCATCACAACCCACAGCTAAATCGAGATAAAGGCCAATTTGCATGCCCTGTTTTTTGCTATTACTAGCGATATCTTCTAGTTGTTGATCGGCAATCCATTGTGTAAATTCAAAATATGTTACTCTGTGTGCATAATCCTTTTGAAAAGCTTTAACTGCTGTTGATTTTGGATCATGATACTCTGTAGGCCAACTAGTCCAGCCAAAAGCATGAAAGTCTTTTGCTCTAAAGTGCTCATACAAGGCGTCAAAAGTCGCTAATACCTTAAGTTCTTTTCCAAACTCATTTCTAAAACTTTTAAACTGCTCAGCAAGTTTAGTTTTTTTATTGAGATGTTCATTAACGAAATCAAGATAGAGCAACTCGAGTACTTCATATTTTAATGCGGCACTTTCAGGATAATCAATTAGACTTGAACTATTTGCCTTTTTTAAGCGACGTTGAAACTCACTTGAATTCACTAATTCTTGAGCAGCAGAAGATAGCTGATAATTGGGCGCCTTGGTTACGTCAATATAGATGGTATTTAGAAATTTACGACTAGTAGGTGAATAAGGACTACGATGGGCAGTATTACCTGGAAACAATGGATGAAGGGGATTCAAGCCAATGGTCGAAGCACCTTTGCTAGCAGCTTCTTCAACTAAATTTGCAAGATCACCAAAATCACCAATTCCCCAACTATTTTCACTTTTAAGTGAATAGAGTTGAGTAGCTAGTCCCCACATTTTGTAATCTGCAACATCCTTTGGGCCATAACAGGACTTAGGAGCAACAATTAAATGGCAGTGACAAATTTCAGCCTTATCACCCTCAATTGATGCTTCTAGATTGTGATAACCCTCTGATAATTTTGGTAATTTAATTGAATAGCGTTTGTAACTAACTTGAGCAATTGTTTTTTCTGCAAGCACAGTCAAAAGCGCTAAATTAATACGTCCATCAAACACCTCGCCCTGCTCTGACTTTATTTTCCATTGTAGATTTGCAGGTGCATTATCTTGGTTAGTTGTCACTTCAAGTTCATAGGACTCAGCTTCAACTTTGATAATTTGAGTAGCTGGAAGTAATCTTAGCCAAGACTTATTGGTTAATTCAATAATAGCTTGTTCGATATCCTTATCATCGTCTACGGGATAGCCCATAGCCTTCAATAATGCATGGCGAGCTCCATCGGTTGCATAAACCTGCTCAGCAAAGCTATTGGTATAGGAGTTATGAAAACCAACTTGTTTAGCTAATCGTTCAATTGCACTCATTAGTTAACATCTCTCTTCTTGTTCAGTTGTAAATTAATTTGTGTAAAGGTCAGAACCACACAAGTATGTGCTATGACCTTAATATTTTTGCTTATTAATAGTTCATCTTGATTCGTTTCAATTTCACTCAAATCAGCCGTATCAAGTATCAATTTCCACTCTCCAACAAGATCAGGCAAGGTAAAATTCTGCTTTTTAGAATCCGCATTAAAGATAATTAACAAGGCGTCGTTTTTACCGTATTCTATTGAGCAATACTGATTTGATAAGAAACTATCTTTTGATAGAGTAAGTTTCTCTCCTACATCTCCGAGTAACATAGCTAAGCATCTCGACTGAGAATTATTCCAGTCCTCTTCTGACATAGACTGTCCCTGTCCATTAAACCAACTGATATCGGCTAAGCCGGTTTTTTTAGAGACATTTTCACCATCTTGATAGTGGCTTCTATTAAGCAGCGGATGTTCTTTTCGAAGTTTAATTAACTTTTTAACAAAATCATGTTGTTCTTTTACCTTGGGATCAGAAAATTTATTCCAGTCAAGCCATGTCAGATGATTATCCTGACAATAGGCGTTGTTATTGCCATTTTGACTATTACTGAACTCATCACCCGCTAACAACATAGGAGTACCTTGGGAAAATAATAGGCTGACTAGAAAATTCTTTTTTTGCTGTGCTCTAAATTGATTAATAGCATTATCTTCTGTAACACCTTCTTCACCATAATTCGCACTGAAATTTGCCTTGTGTCCATCAAGATTTTGCTCAGCATTGGCATGATTATGTTTATCTTTATAACTCACTAAATCATCCAGTGTAAAACCATCATGGGAGGTTATGTAATTAACACTTGAGTAAGGATGACGTCCTTTCTGAGCAAAGATGTCACTGGAGCCATGTAAACGCTTGGCAAGTTCAGGTAACATTCCTTCATCACCGCGCCAAAACCGTCTGATGGTATCTCTGAAACTATCATTCCATTCCATCCAATTTTCAGGAAATCTACCTAATTGGTAGCCGCAGGGACCTACATCCCAAGGCTCTGCAATAAGTTTGCTATTAGCAAGGATTGGATCTTGTCTTACCGCTGCAAAAAATGAGCTGTAATCAACAAAGGCATCTTTTCCTTGACGTCCACGACCCAGAATGGGTGCAAGATCAAATCTAAAGCCATCTACCCCCATGACTTCTACCCAGTATCTTAGGCTATCCATAACCAGTTGTAATACTCTTGGGTGTTGTAAATTTAAGGTGTTACCACAGCCCGAATAATTCACATAATAGCGAGCATCGTGCTCTTCAAGCCGATAGTAAGAGGCATTATCAATTCCTTTAAAACTGTAGGTGGGTCCAAGATGATCACCTTCAGCCGTATGGTTATAGACAACATCCAATATTACTTCGATACCCGCTAGATGAAAGTTGCTTACCAACTGTTGAAATTCTTCTAATTGGTCACTGAAACAGTAACGGGGCTCAGGCGCAAAAAAGGCAATGCTATTGTAACCCCAATAATTCTTTAAGCCCTTCTCAAGCAGATTTACTTCATCTCTAAAAGCTTGCACTGGTAGTAATTCAACACTACTGATACCCAAATCTTTTAAATAATCGATCACTTGAGGCTCACTAAGTCCCTTAAAAGTACCTCTAAATTCAACAGGGATATCTAAATTTTTCTTGGTAAAACCCTTTACATGTAACTCATAAATTATCGTTTCTGAGTCTTTAACTTTTACTTGGTTTTTCACACCTTGGAAACAGCTGTATTTTTCTGCAACTTTACACTTAGGCATATAACGGGCATTGTCCCTATTATCCAACGTTAGATCCTGTTGCAGACTCTGAGGGTCATAAGCTAAATGAGTATCAGAATAAATAAAGTCGCCAACAAGTTGTTTTGTATAGGGATCAATTAATAGCTTATGGGGATTAAATCTATGTCCATTGTGAGGCTCATAGGGGCCATCAACTCGATATCCATAAAGCGTACCTGACTTAACTCCCTCAACATAACCATGCCAGACACTATCACTGTATTCCGGTAAACGAATACGTTGTATTTCACTGTCACCCTTTGCATCGAATATACAGACTTCAACTTTTGTTGCATTGGCAGAAAACAAAGCAAAATTAGTCCCTTCACCATCGAAGGTAGCTCCTAGTGGATAAGCGTTTCCTGCTAATATATGGTGCATCAGTTGACCAGCTCAAAAATAATAGTAGCAAGAGGAGGAACTGTTATATAAAGTGAATGTTCACGATTGTTAGTATTATATTTCTCAATGAGCAAATTGCCTGAATTGAGTTGGCCCGTACCACCAAATCTCATGGAATCAGAATTAAAAATTTCTTTATAAGCACCTGCCATTGGTACACCTAATTTATAATCTGTGTAGACTTGTGGTGTGAAATTACAGATAACGACGCAAGGCTTTTGACGATTTTTTCCATATCGAATAAAGCTATAAATCGATTGTCCAGCATTGCTATGATCAATCCATTCGAAGCCATCAGACTCACAATCTTTTTCATATAATGCCGGTGTCGATTGATAAATATGATTAAGTTCAGTAACTAGGGTTTGTACACCAAGATGATCTAATTGTTCTAATTCATGCCAATCAAGACTTTCATCAAAATTCCATTCTTTCGATTGCGCAAATTCACAACCCATGAAGAGTAATTTTTTACCAGGATGGGTCCACATAAAACCATAATAGGCTCGTAAATTTGCAAATTTTTGCCAAGTGTCGCCAGGCATCTTTCCTAGTAACGATCCCTTACCATGTACAACTTCGTCGTGGCTTAGTGGCAGGATAAAGTTTTCATCGAAGGCGTAAACTAAACTAAAACTCATATCATTTTGGTGATACTTTCGATGAATAGGATCTCGGCTAATGTACTCCAGTGAGTCATTCATCCAACCCATATTCCACTTATAACCAAATCCTAAACCACCTGAATCGGTTGACTTTGAAACACCAGGCCAAGAGGTTGATTCTTCTGCAACAGAAAAAGTACCTGGATAATCTTGATAGAGTTCTTCATTAAATTGTTGGATAAAAGCAACGGCTTCAAGATTTTCATTACCGCCCTGTTCATTGGGTGTCCATTCACCTTCTTCTCTACTGTAATCCAAGTAAAGCATTGAAGCCACTGCGTCCACACGAATACCATCAACATGGAATCGATCTAACCAATGGAGTGCGCTTGCACGTAAAAAGTTAGCAACTTCGGTACGGCCAAAATTGTAGATCAGAGTATTCCAATCGGGATGAAAACCTTTTTGGCGATCTTCATGTTCATAAAGATAACTACCATCAAATTGAGCTAAACCATGGCGATCTTCAGGAAAATGGCCTGGCACCCAATCTACCAAAACACCAATTTCAGCTTGATGGCATAGGTCGACAAAATATTTAAAATCATCAACAACCGTATCTGCCCCACAGGCAAATCGGCTCGAAGGTGCAAACAGTCCCACGGGTTGATATCCCCAAGAGCCATCAAATGGAAACTCATTCACGGGCATTAATTCCAGATGGGTAAAATTCATTTTCTTAACATAAGCGACTAGCTCATGGGCAAGTTCTCTGTAGTTAAGATAATCATAGGAATTTTTGCGCTTCCAGGAACCAAGATGCACTTCATAGATTGATACGGGTTTATCTCTGGTATGGCGTTCACCACGACTGTTCATCCAATCATCATCGGCCCATTTGAATGTAGAGGGCTTCACAGTAACCGATGAGGTTTCTGGTCGATACTGAGATTGGCTTGCATAGGGATCTGCTTTTAACGGCAGTAATTTACCCTGTTTATCTTTTAACTCATATTTGTAATTTGCGGTACTTTTAAGATCAGGAATAAATATTTCCCAAACTCCACAATCATGTCTTAGGCGCATTGGATGAGTTCGTCCATCCCAGTCATTGAAATCACCAACCAGAGCCACATGACTTGCATTAGGAGCCCATACCGCAAAGCTATAGCCATCAACACCAGACAATGTTTTAGCATGTGAACCTAATACTTCATAAGATTTTTTATGTTGTCCAATGGCCAGTAAACTCACATCCAGATCACCAAGGATGAGTGGAAAGGCGTAGGGATCTTCAACAAACTTTACTTCAGTGTCACTGGTGATTTTAAGCACATAATCAAAGGTTTTTTTGCGACGGCTTTTAATGGCAAATAATCCTGAATCATCAATGGCTTTTAGACGATTAACTGTTTTTCCCGTTGCTTTTGATACAAGTGATACAGCCTTAGCATTTGGTTGAAATGTCCTTAGTGTTAGAAAACCTGATTGCTCATCCCGTCTTAATCCTAAGAAAGAATATGGCTCAGGATGACTCGCATTTAAGATAGCGGCGATATCATTTTTATGACATAAAGACATAACCACTTAGCGTCCTTTAACCAATTTAATTGGTTCTGAACTAAGCTCAGTTTTACTCAATGACCATATATTCTTTGCATACTCTTCAATGGAGCGATCCGAGGTAAACTTACCCATCTTGGCGGTATTTAAAATCGCCATTCGTGCCCAGTCAGATTTATTTCTATAAGCGGCATCAATCTTCTTATGTGTATCTGAGTAGCACTGAAAATCTGCCAGTACTTTATAAGCATCACCCTCTTCCAATAAACTTGATTTAATAGCGGATAATCCACCAGGTTTACCTGGGGTAAAAAATCCTGTATCCAGCCAATCAAGGCAAGCTTTAAGTTCAGGATTTGCGCAGTATATTTTAAGAGGGTCGTAACCGTTTTTATCTAATTCTTTAATTTCTTCGACAGTATTACCAAAGATAAAAATATTTTCTCTGCCAACTTCCTCAGCTATTTCAATGTTGGCACCATCGAGGGTACCGATGGTTAATGCTCCGTTTAAAGATAACTTCATATTACCGGTACCCGACGCTTCTTTTCCTGCTGTTGAGATTTGTTCTGATACATCCGCTGCAGGAATTATTTTTTCAGCAAGGCTAACTCGATAATTAGGCATGAAAATAACTTTGAGTTTATTATTTATTCTGCCGTCATTATTAATTTTTTCAGCAAGGCAATTAATACCATAAATAATTTCCTTGGCCAGATAATACCCAGGAGCTGCTTTAGCACCAAAGATAAAAACTCGCGGATGCATATCTAGCTCTGGATTTTCTAACAGTCTTCGATAAAGAGCTAATATATGAATTAAATTAAGATGTTGACGTTTATACTCATGGAGTCGTTTAATCATTACATCAAAAATTGCATCGGGACTAACAGCATAACCTGTTAACTTTTCTATCTCCTTAACCAGTTTAATTTTATTACGGTGTTTCACTGCCATAAAATCAATTTGGAACTGCGTATCATTGGCAAAACTAGTGAGTTGTGTTAATAAATTGAGTGACTTGGCCCAATCACCTTTTACCTTGCTAGAGATCAATTCAGCAAGTTCAGGATTACAAGCTTTTAACCAGCGGCGTGGCGTTATGCCATTGGTGACATTGGTTAATTTATCAGGCCATAGCTGATTAAATTCTGGAAATAGATCTTGTTTAACAAGCGCCGAGTGAAGTTGTGCAACACCATTAACTTTATAGGAAGTAACCACACATAAATGTGCCATCCTAACCATCTGTTGACTACCCTCTTCTATTATGGATAGGCGACTACGCATAGCCTTATCATCAGGCCATTTTGCATTCACTTCATTATTTAAAAAATTTTCATTGATACCATAAAGAATTTCCAAGTGACGGGGAAGTACCTCTTCAAACATTCTCACTGACCATTTTTCCAAGGCTTCTGGTAATAAAGTATGATTGGTATAAGCGAAGATTTTGCGACAAACTTGCCATGCATCAGTCCAGATAAATTCATGCTCATCAATCAAAACTCTCATCAACTCTAAGATAGCAATAGTTGGATGTGTATCATTTAGCTGAATAACTATTTTGTCTGTAAACTTGCTCCAATCATTGCCATGTTGTTTTTGATAGCGGCGAATAATATCTTTAATTGAACAGGCTGAGAAAAAATATTGTTGAATAAAGCGTAATTCTTTGCCTTTAGCCGTTTCATCATTAGGATAAAGTACCTTTGATATGGTCTCAGCCTGTGTTTGAGCTGAATGGGCGTCTTGATAATCACCTGCATTGAAGGCTTCCCAATCAAAATGACTAGAAGCACGGCTTTCCCAAAGGCGCAAAACATTAACAGTTTGTGTTCGATAGCCGACAATTGGAATATCCCAAGGAACACCTTTAATTTTCTGACCAGCATGCCAAATTTTTCGAACCTTTCCCTCATCATCAGTGAAAGTTTCCACATTACCGTAGAGAGATATTTCCTGAACAGCCTCTGGTCTACACACCTCCCAAGGATTTCCATATTCTCGCCACTCATCGGGCGTTTCTATTTGGCGGCATTGATGAAACTGTTGTTCAAATAAGCCGTGTTCATAGTGAATTCCATAACCAATGGCATTAAAATCCAGGGAGGCTAAAGAATCTAAATAACAAGCCGCTAAACGACCTAATCCACCGTTACCTAAGGCTAGATCATGACCTTCTTCACAAATATCTTCTAAATCAAATCCAAGATCAGACACAGCATCAACCGCTATCTCATAGAGTCCCATATTATGCAGATTATTTGATAACATCCTGCCCATTAGATATTCTAGAGAGAAATAGTTAATGGAGCGTGAAAGTTGTTTGCTGTTATTAATTTTAGTCGATTGTAATTCAGAAAATATCGTATCATTCACCGTAAGACAAATAGCTTTTAACAGGGCTTTTCGATCAATCTGCTGTCCCAGATCAATAGCTGTATAATTCAAATAGGAAAGCACCTTCGCTTTAAAATTCTCACTGTTTATGCTTGTATTATTGCTTAAACTCATACTTTTTAATTCTATGCTCAGAGTAATGTTTTTATTGTTTACTAAGTTACGACAAGTCGACTGATCAGAGCAACTGACTACATACGTATTCAGAGTAAATTTATTATTAAAATTACAAAAAGCAAAACAACCAAAACACTAAATCTATTGGATAAAAACAGACTTACAAAGTAATGTTAATAACTAATAGAGGGTAATAGCTGCTCATTTAGCAGTAAGATTGGGGGAATATTGACCAATTTGCTACTAGATGCTAAAGGGGAGCGGCATCAGTTGGATTATCGAGTATTTTCTGGTCAGTGTATAATTCCACTTGTAGTGACTCTGAGTTTAACGGATGGTTACATAGTGATTTAATAATTGGTAAATAGACTCATTCAGATCATTGAGTGTCCTCTTTGAGTCTGTAGGCTTTGAGCGAGTACAATAACTAGCATGGAGTGGCTTATCTCAATAAAGATACTCGATATCTTTAGCCAATTCATTTTTAGATTGATTTAAGCCCATTCGAAAAAACAGTGCTAACATATATTTGACCACAACCTTGTCATGTTTTGCATCAAGAACTCTTAACTCTGGAGCGGCATAAATGGCCTGAACGAGGGGTATAGACTCCGTATAAAACATTAACAATTTTCCCGCCATGGTTGCAGTTGGAATACCGTGTCTAGAACCTGAATTAGTATAGAGGAGCGTCCCGAAGTCGGTGGTAAAAACGCTCTCCCATTGGTGACTGGGAAGTCGATACCATCATTGGAAAGAGCCATAAACAAGCAATTGTAACTTTAACTGAGCGTAAAACTAAGTTGTTATTAAAACCCCAAATCAATTATTCTTTGGGATTAACCCTGTAGTTGCACTTGCGGCTTGAATTCAGGATAGTAAAATAATAGCATTTTATGATAGATTAGTCTTTGAAATTAACTTTTATATATGGACTGTGAAAATGAAACAATATGACAAATTTTATATTAACGGCGAATGGGTTAGCCCGATTCAAGCTAAGATGTTTGATATTACTAATCCCGCTAATGAAGAAACACTAGGTCAAGTTGCATTAGGCTCAAAGGCTGATGTTGATAAAGCAGTTTCGGCAGCTACACAAGCTTTTAAAACCTGGTCCCTAACGAGTCGTGAAGAAAGGTTAGGATACCTTGATAAAATTATAGAAATATACACAGGTCGTTTGGAGGAAATGGCTCAGGTTATTTCTTCAGAAATGGGAGCACCTATGGACCTGGCTCGTACTGCACAGGCTCCCATTGGCTTAACCCATTTCGAAACGAGTCGCAAAGCCCTAGAAAGTTATGTGTTTGAAGAGTCCATTGGTGGCAGTCATATTTATAAGGAAGCAATAGGTGTTTGTGGCTTCATTACACCCTGGAATTGGCCCATGAATCAAATAGCTTGCAAAGTTGCACCTGCACTGGCTTGTGGTTGTACTATGGTGCTTAAGCCAAGCGAGCTGGCTCCCCTGTCCGCTCAGCTATTCGCAGAAATAATTCATGAATCTGGGCTTCCACCAGGTGTGTTTAATATGGTTAATGGTGATGGGCCTGAAGTTGGTACAGCCTTAAGTTCCCATCCTGACATCGAAATGGTTTCCCTCACAGGCTCTACACGAGCTGGAATACTAGTCTCCAAAGCGGCGGCTGATACAGTGAAACGAGTAACCCTAGAATTAGGTGGCAAGTCTGCCAATATTATATTGGAAGACGCAGATTTTGATAAGTCGGTAGAAGCTGGTGCCTTGCATTGCTTTAGTAACACTGGTCAATCCTGTAATGCTCCAACAAGAATGCTAGTGCCGCGAGCACAACATGACCGAGCAGTAGAAGTAGCCCAGGCAGTAGCCCAGGCAACAATACCAGGTGATCCTCAAGATAAAACCACCCATATCGGTCCTCTTTCCAACAAGGGTCAGTTTAGTAAGGTACATGCCATGATCCAAAGAGCCATAGATGAAGGTTCCGAAATTGTAGCTGGTGGGCCTGGTCGACCAGAAGGCCTCACTTCAGGCTATTATGCAAGACCAACTGTATTTGCTAATGTTACCAATGATATGTTGATTGCTCGGGAAGAAGTCTTTGGCCCTGTGTTAGCAATTCTCCCCTATGACGATGAAGAACAAGCAATTCAAATTGCTAACGACACTCCCTATGGTTTAGCGGGATATATCCAATCTGAAAATATCGAACATGCTCGACAAGTTGCGAAAAAAATTCGAGCAGGTAGTGTGTATTTAAACGGTAATAATTATGATCCTAATGCACCTTTTGGTGGTTACAAACAATCAGGTAATGGACGGGAATGGGGTAGTTTCGCCTTTGACGATTTCCTAGAAATTAAAGGTGTTGTTGGTTATAGCGTTTAGTAACTATTTAGAAGCAGCTATCACGTATAGCATTTCATATACCCTTAAGCCCGCGTATGATTTGCAAGGTTTTGTTAGTGCTTAAACCACCTGATACGGGAGTTCCATTATCAGGCGCAGATTCAGGATCAAGGCCATTTTACCATGTACCGTTTCAGCTGCACGTAATAAAGGCAAGCCCTTCCCCGAAGCTCAAGGGGTTTTGAAGATACAAAAATACTCATGATTATTCAGGTGATTTCTTATTGGGGAATAGGTTTTCCCCTCGGATATAGTCTAGGTGCCACTTCCTACTGGGGAGAAGTCTATGGCGTCTATGGATACTGGGTAGGATTTCTAACAGGTATTAGTTTCGGATGCTGTCTACTTAGCATTCGTCTCTACTTAAAGCCTCAGCAATTGATTATAGATGACTAAAAAGAACTTTACCTCCTCGCCCTGCTTTACTAGCTGAAGTTAAAGCCTGCTGATATTCATCCAAAGGATATACTTTATCTACCTGTGTTTGAAAAATGCCTTGTTTGGCTAAGGCAGAAAGATTTCTCAGAATCATTAACTTTTGAAATAAACTTTTTTGTTGCATCCAACCGCCTGCAAAAAAGCCTGATATTTTAGCACAGGGCATCATTAGATCCCTCGAGTAAAGTTGGCAATTAGTCGCTGCAAGTGTTCCATAAACAACAATATGCCCGTTAAGGGTTACACAGCCTTGCATGTCTTCTAATAACTCACCGCCAATGCAATCCATCACATAATCAACACCCACACCCTTAGTAGCTTTATAGACTTCTGTCTTTAAATCACTGGAATTTGTCTCTATAACGAGATCAGCGCCTAAGGATTTTAGGTGTTTAGTTTTATGATCACTACGCACCACTGCAATGGTTTTAAAACGATACAGTTTTGACATCTTTATAACCATCTGACTAAGAGCAGAACCCGCCCCGCTTAGCATTAACCAGCTACCGGGTTTGACATCTAAAATATCTTTTACCATGGCATAAGCTGCTAAGGGATTTATCAAATACATAGCAGCCTGTTGATCATCAAGCTCTGATGGCACCACCACGGATTTTTTTACATCAACCACTGTATATTGCTGCCAAGTGCCTTCAGGTGGACCAGCAACTAGGGCTACTCGTTTTCCTTTTAATCTTTTTGCGATAATTCCATAACCAGTTTGCTCAACAACTCCCACCCCCTCACCTCCCAGAATATAAGGAGGTTTGGGGTGTACATTTTGGCTAAGTGGCTCAAAAGCTAAATCAGCATTCTCTTGAGCAGATGAATGATTCCAGATTAAACGCGATAGGGCATTTTTATAATCACCTCGGATAAAATTAAAATCCGAGGGATTAATTGCACTATAAAGCATCCTCACCAGAACCTGACCCGGACCTGGTGTGGGTTTAGGTTTATCGACTAAAGCTATAGTGGATAAATCAGTTGAGAAGTCTGATAATTCTAATGCTTTCATTATTTATCTATTCTACTGTCAGATTACAAGTTAATTACTAGGAAATGAAAAGGTTGCGCCTTCTCGTATTCCAGCAGATGGCCAGCGTTGGGTGATGGTTTTGCGCTTAGTGTAAAATTTCACTGCATCGGGACCATAGGCATGTAAATCACCAAACAAGGAACGCTTCCATCCACCGAAAGAATGGTAGGAAACAGGCACAGGCAAAGGAACATTAATGCCCACCATACCCACCAAAATATTATCAGAGAAATAACGGGCAGCTTCACCGTCTCTAGTGAAGATACAAGTACCATTACCGTACTCGTGATCATTAATTAATTTCATGGCTTGTTCCATGCTTTCAACCCTTACTACCAATAAAACGGGGCCAAATATTTCCTCTTCATAACAAGTCATACCCTGCTTTACATTATCGATGAGAGTGCCGCCTACAAAGTATCCATTTTCATATCCCTCAACACTCACATTACGACCATCAACAACAATTGTTGCACCTTGTTCATCTGCGCCGGAAATGTAGCCAACTACTTTATCCAGATGTTGTTTAGTGATTACTGGACCAAAATCATTATTTTCATTATCAAAAGCACCAACTTTTAATGACTTCATGGATTCAGACATTTTTGCAATGAAGATGTCAGCAGATTCATCGCCTACACAAACAGCAACGGAAAGTGCCATACAACGCTCACCCGATGAGCCAAAAGCTGCTCCTGTTAGAGATGCCACAGCATTATCCATATCAGCATCAGGCATAATAATAGCGTGGTTTTTCGCACCACCAAGTGCCTGACAGCGTTTGCCATTAGCACTGGCAGTTGAATAGATGTATTGTGCAATTGGTGTAGAGCCAACAAAACTAACTGCCTTAACTCGCTCGTCCATCAGTAGAGTGTCCACAGCTTCCTTGTCACCATTGACCACATTCATCACGCCTTTTGGTAAACCTGCTTGCTCTAACAGGGATGCAATAAACAAACTAGAGGAAGGGTCGCGCTCCGATGGTTTTAGTACAAAGGTATTGCCACAAACAATTGCCATGGGATACATCCAAAGAGGTACCATGGCCGGAAAGTTAAAGGGAGTTATACCTGCAACCACACCAAGTGGATGAAACTCACTCCATGAATCAATTTCGGGCCCTACATTTTTGCTATGCTCACCCTTTAGTAATTCTGGCGCATAACAAGCGTACTCAACATTTTCGATGCCTCTAATAAGTTCACCTCTGGCATCATGATTAATTTTGCCATGTTCCTCACCAATTAACGCACAGATCTTATCAGCATTTTCTTCAAGCAAATCTTTAAATTTAAACATTACCTTTGCGCGTTTAGCTGGTGTAGTAGCCCGCCAAGCAGGATAAGCAGCTTGAGCAGCAGCTATAGCTTGTTCAGTAGTTTGTTTAGATGCCAAAGCTACTTGCTTAGTCACCTCACCCGTTGATGGATTAAACACATCTTGAGTTCTAGTAGCGTCTGTACGACTTTCACCGTTTATCAAATGTCCAACTATATTCATTTAGTTATTCTCTTTAATTTTTAAGGATAAGTTTATTTAAAAATTTAAGTTAATTATATACCCATCATCATTCAAGATGCATGTTTCTAGTCTTGCTGAAATATGCATCTTGAGGTAGAAGGTTTATCGCTAATCTAACGCGTTAATTGTTTCGCCAAGAGCATTAATTAAACGATCAATCTCTTGCTCTTCAACGGTAAAAGGCAGACCTAGTTGAATAGTATCTCCGCCGTAACGAACGTAAAAACCTTTTTCCCACAGCTTCATGGCAATAAGATAAGGTCTTAGCAGAGGCTCTCCTTCTACAGGCTCTATTGTCAGAGCTCCGGCCAACCCATAGTTTCGAATATCAGAGATATATTGAGTACCCTTTAAAGAGTGTAGCTGTGTTTCAAAACTAGGTGAAATATTTTTCACTCGGTTTATTAATTGGTCTTTCTCAAGAATGTCTAAGGCCGCGAGTGCAGCAGCACAGGCTACAGGATGAGCTGAGTAAGTATGACCGTGGGGAAGTTCAACAGCATAGTCAGCTCCACCAGCATCCATAAAGGTGTCATAAATTTCTTGGGATGTAATCACAGCTCCCATGGGAACAGTTCCATTGGTTAGCTGCTTAGCCACGTTGATGATATCTGGCACCACGCCAAATTCTTCAGCACCCGTTTTAGCTCCCATGCGGCCGAAGGCTGTAATTACCTCATCAAATATCAGTAGAATATTATGTGTATCACATAGCTCTCTTAGCCTTTTTAAATAACCTACTGGAGGAGGAATAACACCTGCCGAACCGGCAAGGGGCTCAACAATAACTGCTGCTATGTTAGAGGCATCATGAAGGGCAATAAGTTCGAGTAAATCATCCGCCCTCTCAGCACCCTTTTCTGGCATGCCCTTAATAAATTTATTTTCAGGTAACATGGTATGTGCAAGGTGATCAGCCACAACAGCCTCACCAAATGTCGCACGATTACCCCCTATTCCACCAACACTTATACCGCCAAAGTTTACACCATGGTACCCCTTAGCACGGCCAATCAGTTTAGTTTTACTGGCTTGACCCTTTTTACGCCAATAGGCCCTTGCAATCTTTAAAGAAGTGTCAGCTGCTTCTGAACCTGAACCTGTGTAAAATACACGATTGAGCCCAGAGGGCATAAATTGACAAATGCGTTCAGCTAATTCAAAAGATTTTGGATGTCCAAATTGAAAAGCTGGACTATAGTCTAGCTGCTTGATTTGCTGACTTACTGCTTCAACTATTTCTTTACGGCCATGTCCCAGTCCACAACACCATAAACCTGACAAACCATCAAATATTTTTCGCCCATCAGCACTTTGATAATAATTTCCTTCTGCTGAAACTAGGATCCTAGGGTTCTTTTTAAAGTCGCGGTTGCCAGTAAAAGGCATCCAATATGAGTCTAGCTGCTGTTGACTTACGCCTGCAAATTTATCCATCTTGTTAAATTCCTAATACCATCAAAAAACAATACTTTACTGGTCTTTTTATGTTTTATAAATTATAATCTATTGAAGTTTAGTGTGGACTTTATCAAACATTAAAAACAGGCAATTATGATGGTAAAAAAAGCGATATTGGGACAATTAGATGATGTTGATATAAGGCGACTTCGTGTCTTTAGAGTTGTGACTGAAGCAGGTGGCATATCAGCAGCTGAATTGGAGCTTAATATTGGCCGTTCTACTATATCCACCCACATTAAAGATCTTGAGATAAGACTCGGTGTAACCCTCTGTAGAAGAGGACGTAGTGGTTTCTCACTCACCGAAGAAGGTAGTTATATCTATAAAGCAACCTTACGTTTATTAGCTTCATTGGATGAATTTAGAGCTGAGGTTAGTGAGCTTAATCAACATTTAAGTGGTCAATTAAATATTGCATTATTTGATAAAATTGCAACCAACCCTGAAGCGCATATCGACAGAGCATTTAAACACTTTGATGCCATAGCCCCAGATGTAAAGATGACCATCTATGTAGAATCTTTAAATGAAATTGAGCAGGGTGTCATGGAGGGAAGATTTCAAGTTGGAGTGATCCCAAGTCACAGAGTATCACCGAGTTTATCTTACCAGCCTATCTTCAATGAACATATGAAATTATATTGTGGAAAGGAACATCAACTATTTGGACTTTCTGATTCTGTAATAACCAAGCAAGATATTTTAAATTGTAAATATGCTGGCCTAGGATATCACTCCCCGAATATGGAAATCGGTCGAAAGTTAGGAATGCAACGTGAGGTTACAGTGTATGATCAAGAAGCTATTGTTCACCTACTTCTTTCAGGGTGTTACCTAGGTTATTTACCCGATCATTATGCAGATAATTTGGTTGAGCAGGGTTTAATAAGAGCAATTGGCACTAAAGTTTTCTTCTACGAATGTGAGTTTTTAGTGATTAATCGCAGTTCACCTAAGCCATCAAGGATTGTACAGACCTTTCTAGATTGTCTTACTCAAGCCCACATTTGATAGCAGGCATTAAGCCTTGACCCACTGTGATTAAGCAACAGGTTGCCTGAAAACTCTTAAAAGCGATGCTGATTAATGGATTGTTACTTTAAAATAAGACGATAGAAGAGTGGTAATTTTTATGACGCAGCGGTTATGGGTCATAGCAATAGCTTCGGCTCCCCGCACTGGTGACTGCATGGGTTAGTTGTAGGTAAAATCATTTAGGTTAAGCGTTTAGTTTTTTGAGTCATTTCGACCATTGTTTCTAATCGAACTAGTCGTTTATCTATATCTACAGTACGATCATTAAGCTTTTCTGTTAGCCCATTTAATCGCTTAACTTCGCTAGTTAGCTTTAGAGTCTCCAGCAATATATTTTTCCAACTAGCCATTAATGAAGATCCTTATTATCAAGTATTTTTAAGGTTTTAGATATTTTACGGTTTGCCTTTTTTGTTGATTCAATCGCTTCCTTTAAGTGCGCCCCTACTAACTCCATTAATTCAGGCATTTCAATATCTGCCAAAGGATCATAAGCATCAATCGCAAGACGTACCACATCAGCCGCAGAAGTATTTCTCTTTGTTGCTAATTCATTTAATTTAACAATGTTAGATTCAGATATTAAGAACTGTTTTCTAACAAGGTTTTTTTGCGCTAGGGTTGTCATAAGTAATTCCTTAATAAATTAAACTTTATTGTAGCATACACAACAGCATACACAACAGCATGCACAAGAAACATTAACTTTAATTTTTCCACGCTTGCATGACGAGCTTTCTTTTTTCCTTGCGACTGCTTGCAAGTAAATTTCCGTAGTCTTGGTTTCAGTACTTAATAAAAAATAGTGAGTAGAGAAGCTGGTTACCCGACGGTTCATCCATTTCCAGAAGATGTTTTGTGCTTTCATAAGAAAAGTTCCCACCCACTTTGTGTTGAATGAAACACCAAAATATTGAACATGTCCTCTTAATTTTGTACAGAATATTTGCCATAGCTCGTTGAGCCGGTAAAACCTCAGTTTTCAAAAAATGGAGTATATATCCCTTGAAGCATGTAATACTCGAATCATTTCTAGTTCTCGATCACGTTCTCCCCCTGTGTCAGACTAGTCGATCATGCTCTGATGAACCATCGCCTTGAACTTCGAGGCGATATTGTAAGCGCCAGAAGGCTGGATCTGCAGCATGATAACGACACTGCTTCCTGACACAGGATCTGCCCAGGAGAATGTACCGAGCGAACCACTCCAACCAAATTCACCGTTGTTGGTGCCATAGGCGCTGAGGGTTTCATCCACCACAACTGCCATGCCATAGCCCGCGGCACCTTCTAGTAGCGGAGGGTCTTGAGTAATAGAAATATCCATCTGTGGCAGTAGGCTCAAGCTTCTGTCTTCGGACGACACGCGATAGGCGCGCGCCAGGCGCTCTGCCTTATCCATGGGCACGTAGAATGCCGTATCCGTCATCTTAAGCGGCCCATAGATGTGTTCATTGAGGTAGTCATCGAATTTCTGCCCAGACACCAATTCCACAACTCGCCCCAGTACCGTTATCGAGATGCTGTATACCCATTGCTCGCCTGGATCGCCTACTAGCGGCAGCTTAGCGACCTTCTCTACAAGCTCCTCTAGAGTATCCCCTCGAGAGCGAACTTCGTTGGCTCGATAGAGCGCGCCAAAACGATGGCTGAGGCCCGCGGTGTTCAGCAGCAGATCTTCGATTGTCATCTCGCGGTCAGCAGGACGAGTCTGCTTAGAATCGGCAACCGCAGGGTCGAGGAAGACCTGCATTTCAGCGAAGCTGGGAATGTATTTGGAGACCGGATCGTCAAGCTTCATCTTGCCCTGCTCGACCAGCTGCATAGCAGCTACGGCGGTAATCGGCTTGCTCATCGAGCGGATCTGAAAGAGTGAATTTTCCAGCATCGAGTTGTCTTGTTCGATCTGGTTCCACCCCATACTTTCCAGATACGCGATTTTCCCATGGCGCGCCACACCAGCGACCAGACCAGCCACTCGTCCATCTTCCACATGCTGCGCCAGCATCTCGTGCACTAGTGCGAGCCTCTGAGTAGAAAAGCCCAGCTCTTCCGGGCTGCCCCTCTCGAGGCCGCCATCAGGCGCTGCCAGACTCGCTGTACTGAGGAGCATGCATAAGCATAGGAGCAGCAGAGTGTGTTTTCTATTCATATTCTTTCCAATTGGTAGGTAGGGCGTATAAGTAGAATAATAACTATGTTGAGTCATGTCCAGAACTAAAAAAACCTACTATTGTCAGAAATAAGCAGGCCTTATAGGCTGAAAGCAACCTCTTTTTAATCAATATCCTACAATAACTTGTTTATCTATTGGTATTTTTGGAAAAAAGACATACCCAACCCTACCGCAAAATAGTATCTGATTGGATTTAAGTATTCTCAAGGAAACAAATTATCAAAGGGAGGAGCTCTTTCATCGGGTAGTAGTGAAATCTTTGATTTGCTTGAATCTGAGTTCTGGCCTGTGTCCTGTCTTTTGAGATAGCTCAGTATTTTCTGTAAAGCTTGCCCCGATGAACGGAGTGAATGTTTTGGGTATTACTGCAGGATCTTCAATGCAGGCGATGATTTTGACCGCTCCTCCACATTCATTGCAAGTCTCGATGTACCCCATAACCCCCTTTTCCCACCAAATAAAGACCGGACAGGGATAGTAAATTTCAACCATTCACCATAACCCAAACCTCAACATACCCATCAGTCACAACCCAATGTAATAACGGTCAACAACAAGCTTTTACTAGTATTTGCGATTCGTGTGCACAGGATATGCACAAGAGCGAAAGCATGGGCGAGATCAAGATCGCCATTTAACAGCATTTTTGGAAAGTAATAAGAACCCATCATGGCCGATACGCCAAAACGTTTTGTACCCTTGGTTAAGCAAATTCTTTGATTAGCTGTACAGCAACTCACCTTCTGCGGTTAATAGGCTGTTTTTTTCTGCTCGATTAATTAGCTGATGACCTAATTCCTGCTCAAGCTTCTTGATGGATATACTTAGCAATTATAACAAGCTACACTCCTTTTCAAATTTACTATCTATAGAAATCAAAAAAAGGAATTGTTTCATGAATAGTTCTAAAACCGCCTATAACTGGCAGGATCCTATGTTTCTTAATTATCAGCTTACTGAAGAAGAACGCATGATCCGAGATACCGGCTTACAGGATGAAATTAACCTGGTCTATTGTTAGTAAATTAGAGATTATTTTAATATTAAGCCTTTTTATGACACAATGGTAAATAATGGACCTAACCTCTTTATGCCCTTGAGTAATTAATGAGTTACTAGGTTGAAACTAATAAAAAGTACGGATGTATGAATAAAAAATTGTTTAGATTATCTCTTTTTCTTTTAAGTAGCTTATTACTTTCATGTGGAGAATGGGAAAGCAATGTTGCAACCGGCAATAAAAATCAAGTTCTACATTTTGGTAATGGAACAGAACCATCAGGCTTGGACCCCCAGACTGTCACTGGAGTACCAGAATCGAATATTTTAAATTCATTGCTTGAAGGTTTGGTCGCTGTTCATCCTAAAGATTTACGTATTATTCCCGGGGTAGCTAAAAAATGGGAGCTTTCTGATAACCTTTTAGAGTATACCTTCCATTTAAGGCGTGATGCTAAATGGTCCAATGGGGATACCGTTACCGCCCACGACTTTGTTTATTCTTGGCAACGAATATTAAGTCCTGAATTAGCCGCAGAATATGCTTATATGCTTTATTATCTTGAAAATGCTGAAGCATTTAATAGAGGCCAAATTTCAGATTTTTCCAAGGTCGGTGTCAAGGCCTTAGATAATTTTACTTTAAAAGTTAAATTGCGTTCTCCCACACCATTTTTTCTCTCACTGATTGGTGGACATTATTCTGCCTACCCTGTCCATAAGCCAACTATTGAAAAATTTGGCAGTATGACAAAAAGAAACTCGACTTGGACAAGACAAGAAAACTTTGTTGGTAATGGTGCTTTTTATATCGCTGAAAGAAAACTAAACAGGCCATTAAGAGTTAAAAAAAATCCTCACTATTGGGATAACAGGCATGTGAAATTAGAA